>JBGPJH010000264.1:0-4517 GCA_041485305.1 Vicinamibacteria bacterium
GATCTCGAGATTTCTCGCTCCCGACGGCGCCTCCAGGCCAACCAGGGTTGCCATCAACGATCCCTGAAAATGACCTCGCAGCGTCAGTTCGGCTGGAACAGGCGCGAGGTACGAGACTTCGTTCTTCCAGCGGTTGACGCGACGGGCGTTGAAGCCCCAGATCTGAGCGCGCCCGGGCGCGTACCGGAGCGACTTGAACGGGATGGCGGCTTCGAGCACCCAGCCGCCGTCGAACCGTCCAACCTTGAAATCCGAGATCGACGGCGTGCTCGCGTACACGGCTTCTTCCAAGAGGCCGTCGATCTGAATGGGCGACGTCACGCGAACAGCCCGAAGCGTCGTGCGGCCCGACTGATCTCGCGACACTACCGCCGGAGGCACCGGGGCCGGGGGGCCGTCGAACGTGACAGGAGGGCCGGTCGAGTCCGGCCGTAGGGTCAGTTGCGGATCAGGCGTTGCCCGCTGGCCGGCCTCGACGGCCTGAGGCAGAGCCAGCCCTAACGCGAGCATCCACAGCAACAGACAGGTCGCGACGCGAGTCATCAAGTCGGTCCTAGGGCACACCCCAGCGGCCTCGCCAGGCCGAGCGGACGATGCGGCCGCCTGGATCGACGAAGAACAGCCGGAAGATCGGCCATCGCGCCGTCATGGACGGGTTGTATACCGTCTGGCTCGTAGCGTCTCCGTTTCGAAAGGACTGGAGGCCAGTCGAGGGTTCGCTCCCATCTCCGCCGGCCCGGCGCGACGTCGCCGGTGTCGGCACCGGCGTATACACGACGACCTGGCCGCCACGGCCGTCCGAAAAGCTGTACTGCGGCTGTCCCCACGTGACCAGCAATTCACCCAGACGATGACCCTGCCAATCGCGCATGAGGCCGTCGAACTTGCGGCTGGCGCATCCTGACGCCGACACCGCGACCAAAGTGAAGGCTGCGAGTGCAAGTAGAGGCCGTTGCATCGATGGAGTGTCTCGGGCAGCCGACAGAGGGACCAGGCCAGCCCCGTCGCCTCAGGCCATGTTCGCCGTGAGCTAAGGGCCCGTCAAAGAATAACGTCTACATTCTGGCCACCGATACATCCCGCCGGGCTGCGTTGCTCGTCGCTTGCATACGCCCGGTATGCGCGCTCCTCGCGCCTTGCCGGGCGGGCGCCTCGACGCCTAGAATGCAAACGTTATTCTTTGGCGGGCCCTTAAGGGCGTCCTGCCGGCGCAGGGCGGAGCCGGCCAAAGGTGGCGGCCGAAATCCTGCCGAGCCACGCCCTGGCTCTCTCGCTCACGAAGGCCTTCTCGATCGCGTCGATTTTGACGTAGGCCACCGGCACGACCAGGAGCGTCAGCAATAAGCAGAGCGACTGCCCTCCGATGATCGTCACCGCGATCGCCGACCGCTGCGAGCCGCCGACACCGATGCCGAGTGCCGTCGGCACGAGACCGGCGAGAATGGCGCACGTCGTCATCAGGATTGGGCGAAGCCTCGTTCGACAGGCCTCGACGATCGCCTGATCGAGCGGGACGCCGCGCGCACGGAGCACGTTGGTGTAGTCGACCTGCAGGATCGAGTTCTTCTTCACGATGCCCATCAGCAGCAGGACCCCGAGCGCGCTCCACAGATTCAGCGTCCGTCCGGTGGCCCAGAGGGTGAACAGGGCGAAGGGGACCGACAGCGGCAGCACCAGCATGATGATGATCGGCTGCACGAAGCTCTCGAACTGCGCTGCGAGCACCATGTAGACGAAGATCGCGGCGAGTCCGATCGCCATCATCAGATTGGTCGTCGTCTCTTCCATGTTTCTCGTTTGGCCGGTCAGCCGGGAGCCGTATTCGGGCGGCAGCTTCAGGCTGGCAATGGCCTTTCGGACGTCGCTCGACGCTTCGTCGAGCGCGTGGCCCGGCGTCAGGTCGCTGTTGAACATCACGGAAAACTGCCGGTTGTAGCGCGCCAGCCTGGTCGGGCCGAACCCGCGCTCCAGCCGCGCGATGTTGTCGATGCGAACGAGGCCGGCTCTCGAAGAGGGCACCATCAGCTTGCTGATGGCGTCGATGTCGCGGCGCTGGCTTTCGAGGACGCGGATCTTCACGGGATACTGCTCCGTGCCTTCCCGATAGGTCGAGATTTCGTCGTCGCCGGAAACCATCAACCGTAGGGTAGAGCCGACCGTCGACATGCGGACTCCCAGATCCGCCGCCCGCCGCCTGTCGACGACGACCTTGATCTCCGGACCGCTGATGTCGAGCCCGGATCGGACGTCGGTGAGGCTCGGGATCGTCTGAACCTTGGCCAGAAGTGCCATCGAGTACTCGGCCAGCTTGTCGAGGTCCGGTCCGAGGAGGTTGGCCGAGATCGGCGACCCGCCGCCACCGCCACCCCCGCCCTCCCCGCCGCCGCCGAGCGGCGTCCGGACCATGACATTGGGGCGGTAGGACGGATACGTGGCGAGGATCGAGCGAAATTGCTTGACGATCTGCTCCTGTGGCACCTTCCGCTCTTCAATCGGCTGGAGCTGCACCATCAGGTGCACGTGGCTCGGCCGCTGGAAAATGGACTGCTCGATATGCGCGACGCCCTCGATCTGGCGGAGCTTCGCCGACATCTCGTTTCCCGCCTCGTGGGTCGCTTCGATCGCCGATCCCTCCGGCAAGTCGACGTGGACGGTGAACTCGCCCATGTCCTCGTTGGGAATGAACGACCGGCCGACAATCCGGTTCAGCGGAAAGGTGGCGGCGAACACAAGCACCGCGACGCCGAGGACCGTCAGGGGGTGCGCCAGCGCCCAGCGGAGCGACTTCAGGTACCAGGCGTCGATCGCCCGGAAGAGGCGACTTTCCTTCGTCTTGTTGTCCTTCTCCGCGTCGGAGATCTTGAGGAAGCGCGAGCTGAGCATCGGGGTTAGCGTGAAGCTGACGAGCATCGACACGAGGATCGAGAAGGCCATCGTCCAGCCGAAGGGGTTGATGTAACGGCGCGCGTAGCCGGTCATGAACGCGATCGGCAGGAAAATGACGACGAGCGAGAGCGTCGTCGCCATGACCGCCAGCGTCACTTCCCGGGTGCCCTGTATGGCCGCCTCAAACGGAGTGCAGTGTCGTTCCTCGATGTAGCGGAAGATGTTTTCCAGCACCACGATGGCGTCGTCGATGACGATACCGACGGCCAGCGTGAGGCCGAGCAGCGTCATGTTGTTCAACGTGAAGTCCATCGCACGCATCAGGGTGAACGTGGCGACGATCGATGCCGGAATCGCGAGCGCCGCAATGATGACCGCGCGAATGTTCCGGATGAAGAACATGACGACGAAAGCCGCCAGCAGGCTGCCCCAAAGCAGGTGCTCCTCGAGCGAGGCGATCGACTGGTAAATGAACCGTGAATCGTCGCGGATCGTGGTGAGCGTGACCGCCTTGGGCAGCGTTCGCTGCACGGTGGCGAGCTTCCGCTTGACCGCTTCGACGACCTTGATGGTGTTTTCCCCCGACGCTCGTCGGACGTCGAGGAAGACCGCCGGTTTGCCGTCGTCGAGCCACGCGGCCGTGGTCGGTCGTTCGGTTGTGTCTTCGGCGTAGCCGATATCGGACACTTTGACCGGCGTCCCGTTCATTGTGGCGACGACAATGTTGTTGAACTGGTCGGTCGCATCGATCCGGCCGAGCGTGCGCAGCAGCACCTGCGATTTTCCCTGCTCCAGGACGCCTCCCGGCGTTTCGACGTTCTCGGTCTTTACCGCATCGCTCACTTGCTGGATCGAGAGGCCGTATGCGTTCAGCTTTTCGACGTCGACGACGATATGCACCTCGCGGGCGCGGTCGCCCTGCATGCTGACCTCGCCTACGCCATCGACCGATTCGATGGCCCGCTTCAGCTGCTTGTCGCCGATTTCGCTGATCGTTTTCAGGCTGAGCGAGTCCGACGACAGCACGATCGTCATCACGGGATCGTTGTCGGGGTCGGCCTTGGTGATGACCGGCGGCAGAATCTGTGGCGGCAGGTAGCGGATGGCCCGCGCCACCTTTTCCCGAACGTCGTTGGAGGCATCGTTGATGTCCCGCTCGAGCACGAACCTGACGGTCAGCCGCGCCTGGCCTTCGCTGATGTCGCCGGCGTTCATGTCTTCGATGCCGGCTATGCTGCTGATGGCCTCTTCGAGGGGTTCGACCACGGCGGTCGCCATTTCGGAAGGGCTGGCTCCGGGGAGGGAGACGGCGATGCTGACCGTGGCCGGATCGGCCTTGGGAAAGAGATCGACGCCCAGGTCGCGGTACGAAAAGATGCCGAGCACCACGAGCAACGTGATCAGCATCGTGGCGAGGACCGGGCGGCGAACGCAGAGTTCGGACAGCATAGAAGACTCTTCCTACCTCACTTGGCCGATATGCGCGCGCCGGTGCTCACCTTGATTCCGTCGGCCAGGCTCTCGGCGTCGCTCACCGCGACCGGCTCGCCGGCTTTGACGCCGCTGACGATCTCGATCCGGTCGCCGACGCGGTCTCCGATCTTGAGCTCGCGCACCGCCAGACGGTCGCC
>JBGPJH010000265.1:0-4506 GCA_041485305.1 Vicinamibacteria bacterium
AAACCCGACGAGGGCCCGCGGTCGCGCCCCTCGAGCGTCACCGGCCTCATCGTCGCGCTCAGCGGCAGAAACCGGCTGCGCGGCCACGTCGAAGAAGTTCGGGTGGACGGACTGTTGGGACAGGTCCGCCTCCGCATCGGCGATCAGATACTGACGGCGGTGATTACGGGCGACGCGATCGCCGAACTGAAGCTTCGCCGCGGCGACGACGCCGTGGCAATTATCAAATCGACCGAGGTGATGATCGCGCGCGAAGCGGAGGTGCCGAGGCGACGAGCACGGCGACGCGGACGGTGAGGCACTTGAAATCTTCGTGTTGTCGGCGGTCAGCTTTCAGCTGTCAGCTAGAATCTATCTGCTGTCGTACGGAATGCCGATGTAGCTCCCCAATACTTCTGGCCGCATGACGATTGTCGTCTGGTTCAGAACGATCGTGTAGCGGCCGAGAGCGTCGCGTCCGAGCGTCGTCGGCTGCTGCCAGCGCACGTGCCAGTCGTGCACGGCGAACCAGACGTCGGGGCCAACCTCGATGTAGTCGGGAAACTTCCCGTTGCTGCGCAGAAAAGTCTTCTGGGTATCGCGAATTGGGCCGAGCTCGGTGAACTGCCGCTCGGTCTTGAGCTCGTCCCGAAGTCCGGCGATCTCCTTGGCGATGCGGGCGAGACCCTCATCTGATGCATCCGCCGGCCCAGCACCAGCCGAGGCTTCTGCGGGAGTGCCAGCAAGCGTTCCAAGAACAGTCCCGAGCACACCGCCCTCGAGGAGTTTTCTTCGACTGACCATCGCGGACCCCCCTTACGTATTTTTCGAGACCGACTTCCAGTTTTTCACGAGATGCTCTGCCGTCCGCCAGGCCAGCGCCTGGAGGGTATGTGTGGGGTTGTGGGCGCCGCTCGTCCCCATCACCGACCCGCCGAGCAGGCCAAGATTGGGGGCCTCGTGTGAGAAACCCCATCGGTCGACGACGTTGGTTTCAGGGTTGTCGCCCATGCGGGTGCCGCCGTACGCGTGCGTGGTGGCCCCCATCGTGCCGCCGGCCGGCGCACGCTGGACCTGGGTGGCGCCCGCGGCTCGGTACCACTGCTCCATCTTGTCCTGGATGAACGCAGCGATCTTGCGTTCGTTTTCCTTGTACTCGCCGGTAATGCGGATCACGGGTCGCCCAAGCGGATCCTTTACCTCGGGGTCGAGATCGAGAAAGTTGTCCTCGTACGGCAGCGTTGTCTTCTGGAGATAGGCGCCGTTCGAGCGGTCCGCGTTCTGCTTGATGAACGCCTTCCACTCGGAGCCCCAAGTGGGCGCCAACCCGTACGTGCTCATGCTGGCCGCGCCAATCGGCCGGCGATCCGAGTAGACCCACAGGTTGCCGCCGCCGATGAAGTCGAGGTTCGAGTGGTCGAAGTTGTCGTCGGCCCAGTTGTCGACCGCGACACCCTGCGCCGGCAGTCCATACCAGGCCTTGAGATCGAAGGGGAACAACGCTGTCACGCCGGCGAGCTGGTGATGGCTGATGTAGTGCCGGCCGACCTGCCCGTGAGTGTTCGAGAGTCCGTTCGGATAGGCCTTCGACTTAGACAGCAGCATCAGCCGCACGTTCTCGTACAGATAGCTCGCCAGGAGCACGGCCTTGGCAGGCTGAAAATACTCCTGCCCGTCGGTCACATACGTCACTCCTGTCACGCGGCCTTCGCTGTCGACTTCAACGGACATGACCGTTGCCCGCGTCACCACCTTGAGGTGTCCGGTCGCCTGCGCGCGCGGGATCGTCGAGACGGCGGTCGAGTTCTTCGCGTCCACGTGACAGCCGCCCGTGTTGCAGAACCCGTGGTACATGCAGCCGGATCGGTTCTGATACGAGCGCGTGTTGATCGCGGCCGGTCCCGGGAACGGATGCCAGTTGAGCGACCGCGCTGCATCCGCCATCTTGTCGAGGAACCCCGTCCAGCGGAGCGGCGGCATGGGGAACTCGCGCTTCCGCGGACCTTCGAACGGGTTGCCGCGCGGATCAATTTTGCCGTTGACGTTCCCGGCCTGCCCGGACACGCCTAGCTCGTGTTCGATCTTGTCGTAATACGGCTCCAGCTCGTCGTAGCCGAACGGCCAGTCTTCAACCGTCGAGCCTTTTGGAATCCTCGACGCGCCGTAGCGCCGCTTCGTCTCGCTGACCACCTTGAAGTCCCACGGGTTCAGGCGCCAGTGCTGGGCCCAGTAATGCAAGGTGGTCCCGCCGACGCCGTTCATCATCGGCTGCCCGCCCTGCACGGCTCTCGACGACGCGTTCGGCCGGACGGTCGGCGCTTCGCGGTTGGCCTTCTGCACGGCCATCGGCCAGCTGCGGTAGTTGTTGCGGAGCTCGTCGGGCGCGAAGTCGCGCTTCGTGAGCCAGGTGCCCGCCTCGAGCCCAATCACATCGAGACCGGCCTGCGCTAGCGGCAGCGCGGCGACGCCTCCCGCCGCGCCCATGCCCACGATGACGACATCGGTGTCTTTGAGCCTAGTCGCCATGGTGCACCTCCGCCGTCATCTCGCCGAGCTTGGCCGCGTTTGGGTCCGGGAAGCCATGCGGCGCGGCACGAGCCGTGGCCTTGGTGAACGTCTGGTAGTCGTAAGCGGATTTGTGATTGGGCTTCAGCTGATTGGCCTCGAGCGCTTTCTGATCCGCAGGCGTCACCATCGTGCGCACGCCGGGGTAGGCAATCAAATCCCAGCCGACGAAGTGGGCGTTGCCGCCGTAGTAGGGATCGCCGAACATCCCTTGTCGCGTGTGGTTCAGGACCATGGAGAAGAACTGGGCGGAGCCGGCGAAGCCCGCGGCGCCTCCCTTCTCGCAGTCGCTCAGCACCGAGTCCTGATCGGAGGGCGACAACTGGAGGAACGGCTTACCCCGCGAGGACTGCGCGTACCGATCGAGGGCCGCCAGACCCGCGGCGTAGGCCGGTCGCGACGAAGCCAGCGCGCCGCCGAGCGCGCGGTCGATGTAGTGCACGACGCGGGCCTCTTTCGCGCCGGGACCGTTGGCATCGCTCGGGATGAGTCGCTCGACGATGGCCTCGACCGCGTCGGCTTCGGCCGCGGTGAGGTGCTCGAACGCCTCGCGCGCCTGCGTCGTCGTCTGCGCGGGCAACGGCTCGGCCGCAGGAGACGCCTCGGCCGGGGAAATCAGATTTGCCGGCGCCAGCGCAGCAGCGCCTGCGATGCCGGCGGATCTCAGCAAGTCGCGGCGGGTTATGATGCGCGGCTTTTCATCGGCCATTACTCCTCCTCACAGAGGGTGCTACGCGCTTGGGTGCTGCACCCCAGCACCCTTCACGGCCCCGTCTTGCGGGGATTATACGCGCGGGCCGACGGGCCTGGCGCCTTGAAACCACCAACCGGCTGAGGCTCTCAAAGGCGGACGCTACAATCTCGGGTTATACTCCCGGTATGAAGACTGCCGTGTCCATTCCAGACGAGGTGTTTGAGAAGGTTGAACGATTGGCCCGGCGAGAGCGGCGGTCTCGGAGTGAGGTCTTCAGCGCCGCCCTTCGCGAGTACGTCGCCCGCCACGCGCCAGACGAAGTGACCGAGGCCATGAACCGCGTGATCGCGGTGGTGAATGACGCTGATGACGGTTTCGTCGCCAGCGCGGCTCGGCGCGTTCTGGAGCGGACCGAGTGGTGATCTCCCAAGGGGAGGTTTGGTGGGTGAGTCTGCCGCCGCCAATCGGGTCGGGCCCAGGATTTCGTAGACCTGTGGTGGTTATTCAGGGGGACGCCCTGAATCGGAGTCGGATCGCCACCGTCGTCTGCGTACCCCTCACCAGCAATCTGCTGTGGGCCGACGCTCCCGGGCATGTGCGGTTATCCGCCACCAGCACCAACCTTCCGAAGGATTCGGTGGCGAAGGCGTCGCAGATCGTCGCACTCAACAAGGTTCTGCTGACAGAGCGAGTCGGCAAGGTCTCCCGCGCGAAGGTCGAGTTGCTGCTCGCTGGAATTGATGTCGTTCTGGGCCGATAGCTCGGATGCCACCTTGTGTGGAAGGAGGGCTGCGAGAAACCCTTCACCGCGTAGTATCTGTTCCCTCGGCGCGCAGCCACCGGTCGGCGAGGGCGGCGTGCGGGACCATCTCGAGCGCGTGGAAGTCGGTGGCGGCGGCCTCGATCATCGCGCGGCCGCGCGCCTGCTCCGCGAGGTCGGTCTGGGCGGCAAGAAAGCGGCCGTACCAGTACTGCACGGTCGGCTGCAGCAGTCGGTACGGCAGCTCGTCCGCGAGACGCTGCGCGATCTCGAAGTGTTCCCGCGCACGATCGGCGAGGCCCGCGGCGTGGGCGGCGATGCCGGCCACGAGCTGTGGCGTGTTGGGTCCGACCGACAAAATGAGATCGCAGATTAGTCCGGTCGCGATGAGGTCCCTCGTTAACGGATACAACGCGCCGCACGCGTCGTCGTTGAGGAGGGCCAGGCCCACGACCGCAGTCTCGAGGGCCCACCACGCACCTACGACGTTCCGCCGACCGCTTATCGG
>JBGPJH010000266.1:0-4489 GCA_041485305.1 Vicinamibacteria bacterium
CCCGACACCTTGATCACAATGAGCGACCCACGGGCTTTTCCCGTCGACGTGCCGTCTGAACCGCGGAGCGTCCGCGCCCTGCGGCTGGATGCCGCGCGGCGGGAGCTCGTTGCGGCGACCGAACGGGGCGAGGGCGGCCGTCAGGCGTTGCGGCAGTACTCGCACCGCATGGATGCGCTGGTGCAGCAACTTTTCGCCGACGCCGGATCGGTCTCGCAGCCGGTCGCCGTCTTTGCGCTCGGCGGCTACGGGCGCCGGGAGCTGTGCCTCCACTCGGATATCGATCTGCTGGTGCTGTTTGCCGGCGTCATAGAGCCGGAGGACGAGCGCTTCTTGCACGCGTTCCTGAACCCGCTGTGGGATCTCGGGCTCACCATAGGCCATCACGTGCGGGAGGTACACGAAGGGGCCGGGCTGGAGGCCGACAACCCGGAGTTCTTGCTCGCCCTGACCGACGCGCGCCCGGTTGTCGGCGACGCGACGCTCCTCGATCAGTTCCTCGCGGCGTCCGATGTCGCGCGCACGGCCGTGCGGACGCTCGAGGCGCTGAAGGGTCTCATCGCCGAACGTCACGCGCGCTTCAACGACACGCTCTATCAGCTCGAACCCGACGTGAAGGAGGCGCCCGGCGGGCTGCGAGATCTGTTCGGCGCACAGACGATCGCGAAGCTGACCGATCCGGCGCTCCTCGCGCAGGGTGGATCGGGCGCACGCGCCCTCGAGGACGCGGAGGACTTTCTGCTCCGCGTTCGCTCGATCCTGCATCTCGAAGCCAAGCGCCACCACAACATCCTCAGCCACGAGCTGCAGGAGAAGGCCGCACAGTGTCTTGGCTCGGCGGGCTCGACGCCGAGGCAGCAGGTCGAGCGGTTCATGAGCGACTACTTCCGCCACGCGCGCGCCATCGACCGCTCGCTTCGCTGGGCGCTGCGTGCGGCACCCCAGCCAATCGGCCGGAATCTGGTCCGGTCCGCGGATGGTATCCGCTTCGTGGACGCGCGCGAAGCGGCCGATCGGCCCGAAACCTGGCTGGCGCTGTTCCAGGCGGCGCTCGACGGTGGGTGTGCAGTAGCCGACGATGCGCTCTCGTGCGTCCAGCAGCATGCAGGCCGCTACACGCCCGAAGAGTTTCTGCCCACTCGCGCGCACCGCGAGGCCCTACTGGGGTTTCTGAAGCCCAGGCCTGGCCTGTACGCGCGCCTGTCGGAGATGCACGATTCGGGGCTTTTGGGCCAGGTGTTTCCGGAATTCAAGGCGATCGCTTGCCGGGTCGTTCGCGACTTCTACCACAAGTACACGGTCGACGAGCACACGCTGCTGACCATCCGCAATCTCGAGCGGCTCACGGAGCCTTCCGATCGGGTGGAGCGCCAGCGTTTCGCGCGCCTGCTGGCCGAACTGGAATCGCCGGAGCTGTTGGTGCTGGCGCTGCTGTTTCACGACGTCGGCAAGGGGAACGACGAGGACCACGCCACCCAAAGCACCCGCATGGCGCGGCAGATGTTCGACCGCCTCGATCTCGACAAGGAGGCACGGGCCGTCGTCGAGTTCCTGGTGAGCGAACATTTGAAGATGTCGCTCGTCGCCTTCCGGCGGGACACGGAAGACCCCGAGATCGTGCGTCAGTTTGCGGGGTTGGTCGGTGTGGAAGACCGTCTGAAGATGCTGTGTCTGATGACGCTCGCCGACGTCGAGGCGGTCAGCCGCGAGACGCTGACGCCCTGGAAAGAAGAGCTTCTGTGGAGGCTCTACGTCGATACCTACAACTACCTCACGCTGGCATACGGCGACGAGATCATCGGCCGCGACCAGTCGCTGCTCTCGGAGGTCATCGACCAGCGGCCGCCCGACCTCGGTGTCGGCCAGATTTCGGAGTTCCTGGAAGGGTTGCCGCGGCGGTATCTGCAGCTGTTCTCTCGGGACGCGGTCTACCGCCATGTGCGGCTCTCCCGCGACCTGGGTCCTGACTCGATCCAGGCCTGGATCGAGAAGGCGGATTCGGCGTGGGAGCTGACCGTGGTGACCCACGACAAGCCGTTTCTGTTCTCGAACATCTCCGGGGTGCTGTCGTCGTTCGGGATGGACATCCTCCGCGGGTTCGCCTTTACCAAACCGAACGGCCTCATCGTCGATATGTTTCATTTCGCGGACGCGGAACGGTTTCTCGAGCTCAATCCGGGCGGCGACGCGCAGCTAGTCAAGGTGCTCGAGGACGTGGTCGGCGGACGCGTCGACCTCGCTGCGCGCCTGAAGGGCAGGGAAGAGGGGGCTTTCCGTCGCCGGCTGCCCGGTTTTGCGCCGGTGATTCACTGCGACAACGATTCGTCGCGCCGCTACACCATCGTCGAAATTGTGGCGGAGGACGCGCTAGGGTTGCTGTATCGCATGAGTCGCGTCATGTCTGAATCGGGCTGCGATGTCGATCTGGTGCTGATCGCGACCGAGGGGCGTCGCGCGATCGACGTGTTTCATCTGACGAGAAACGCCGTTAAGCTGTCGCCCCACCTGCAACAAGAACTGACCGCCAACCTGCAACGCGTTCTGGAGGGACGTCCATGAAGCTCATCAAGTCGATCGTTCGGCCCAACAAAGTCGACGAAGTGAAATCCGCGCTCGAGAAGCTGCAGATCTCGGGCATGACGGTCACCGAAGTTCGGGGACACGGTAAGCAAAAGGGCCACACCGCCATCTACCGCGGCCAGGAGTACAACGTCAGCCTACTGCCAAAGATGGAGATCGAAGTCGTCGTGCCTGATTCGATGGCCGACGACGCCATCAAGGCCATCATCCAGGCGGCCCGGACTGGCGAAATCGGCGACGGTCGTGTGTTCGTGATGCCGGTTAGTGAGAGCTACAGAATCCGGACCGGCGAGAAGGAGTCCTAGCGGCCGGGCCGCGGTCAGGGCTTCGCCGGCGAGGTGAGGCCCTTGACGATGAACATCTTTTCGCCCGGCCTGATCAAGCCCAGATCGCGGCGGGCGATTTCCTCGATGGCGGTCGGATCGTCGCGCAGGCGACGAGCTTGCTCTCTCAGGCGCGTGTTCTCGGCCCGCTGGCGGGCGATGGTGGCTGCCAGCGCCTCGTACTCATGTCGCGCGCGAAACATCGCAAGCAAGCCGCGGTCGCCGACGACCGCGTCGACGATGATCAGGGCGACGACGAAGAGCAGCAGCACGCGAACGACCCGCTTCGCGCGGATCGTGCGCTTTGGTTGAAGCGCACGCCCTTTATGGTGTGGTCGGGTGTCGCTGGTGGCCACGGACGACAAACACAGTAACACCAACGGCCACCGAAGTACAATTCTCGACCGGCATGACCGACGCCGTCATCATCCTGACCACGGTCCCGGACGTTGAGCGCGGTGCCGCCATTGCGCGCATGCTGGTCGAAGAACGCCTGGCAGCGTGCGTCAACGTCTGCGCGGCGATGACCTCGTTCTACCGGTGGAAAGGGGCGATCGAACGCGCCGACGAACACCAGTTGGTCATCAAAGCCACCCGCGACCGCATTGGCGCGATTGAGGCGCGCATCAAGGAGCTGCACCCCTACGAGGTCCCGGAGCTCCTCGTACTGCCGGTGACCGATGGAGGCGCGGCCTACGTGGCCTGGGTGATCCAAGAGACGCGCGCGTGACACAATAACGGCTGCGTGTCGAACCTCGTCGACTTCATCCTTCATAGCGACCGCCATCTGCTCGAGTTCGTCAGCACCTACGGCACGTGGGTGTACGTGCTCTTGTTCACGATCGTCTTCGCGGAAACCGGCTTCGTCGTGACGCCGTTCCTGCCCGGCGACTCGCTTCTCTTTGCCACCGGCGCGCTGTGCGCTACCGGAGCCCTGAGTACGCCTGTGGCTCTGGGCCTGCTTGCGAGCGCGGCGTTTGCCGGCAACGCCGTCAACTACACGGTTGGTCGCATGGTGGGTCCGCGTGTGTTCAGCGCCACGGATCGGACCGGGCTGGCCCACCGTCTGCTCAACCGCGATCACCTGCGCCGGGCCCACGCCTTCTTCGAGCACTACGGGGGCAAAGCCGTGATCCTCGGACGTTTCGTGCCGATCGTCCGCACGTTCGTGCCCTTTGTGGCCGGGGCGGCGGGCATGAGGTCTCACGCGTTCGTCCTGTTCAACGTCGTGGGCGCGGCCGCCTGGGTCGGTTTGTGCGTGGGAGCGGGTTTCCTGTTCGGAAATGTGCCGGTCGTGAAGCAGAACTTCTCGCTCGTAACCATCGGCATCGTGCTCGTGTCCGTCCTCCCGGTCGCGCTCGAGTATGCGCGCCACGCGCGGCGGCAGCGTCCACCAGCGGTCGGTGCTCGAACCCCCCTCGGCTCGAAAGGTGCGACGCGTTCGGAAGGCCCCCGCACCCAGGAGCCCTGACCCAACAACAATGAGGTGTCGGTGCTGAGATGGATACTGACTGCAGGAGCGAGATCCGATGACGAAAGATCCTGTGTGCGGCATGCAAGTCAGCGAGCAAAGCGCGGCCGGCAAG
>JBGPJH010000267.1:0-4484 GCA_041485305.1 Vicinamibacteria bacterium
ATCGTCTTCTCGGGCAATCGTCGGCAGCATAGATACGTATGTGGCGAGAACCCTTCAATTTTAGTCCCGATTGTAGATGTGGCCTCCGGAGGGTGTTGCAGACTCCGATGCGCCAAAAAGCCGGACGCCTCATCCGACTGCTGTCGCATCAGGGCTCCCGCAAGAGCCGACCGCTGGCAGCTACGTGCTGAGCCCGCCTGAGCGCTGAAGCTCGCCTCCTCAAGATTTCAAGCATCCTTGGTTACGGACCCTTAGAGCAGCCGCCGGTCAAAGGGCAGCGGCAACAGATCCTTCAACCGGTAGGTGCCTTTCTCTTCGGACAGGTTCGCGAGCACCACCTCGAGATCGCCCCCGAATTCCCAGAGAATCTGCCGACAGGCGCCGCACGGCGGCGTCGGGGCCTCGGTGTCCGCGACCACGGCAATGCGCGTGAATCGGCGGTGACCGTCCGAGAGCGCCTTGAACATGGCCACGCGCTCCGCGCAGACGGTGAGCCCGTAGGTCGCGTTCTCGATGTTGCAGCCGGTCACGACGGTGCCGTCGGCGGTTTCGAGCGCTGCGCCGACCTTGAACATGGAGAAGGCGGCATGGGCGTGTTCTCTGGCACGACGTGCCGCAGCGACGAGCGGTCCGAAGTCAGATGCGGCCAACGATTTCCTCCAGGAGCGCGCTGAACTGACCGTGCACGCGTCGGGCGGTTTCCATCACGTCGGCGTGATCCAGGGGCTGCGGAAGAACCCCGGCAGTCATGTTCGTGATGCAGGAAATGCCCAAAACGTCGATCCCCATGTGCCGGGCGGCGATCGCCTCGGGCACGGTCGACATACCCACTGCATCGGCGCCAATCGTCCTCAGATAGCGGATCTCGGCCGGGGTTTCGTAACTGGGACCGAGGAGCGCGGCGTAGACGCCGTGCGGCAGTTCTAGGTTGATTGCTTTTCCGGCCTGATCGGCAATCGTTCTGAGCCGCAACGAGTACACCTCCGTCATGTCGGGGAACCGCGGTCCGAACCGATCGTCGTTCGGGCCAACGAGCGGATTGCCGCCGAGCAGGTTGATGTGATCGTCGATCACCATCAACGCTCCCCGCGTGAAGCCCGTGTTGATGCCGCCGGCGGCGTTGGTGAGGATGAGTGTCCTCACGCCGAGAAGCCCGAGCGAACGGACGGCAAAGGTGACGGCGCCGAGGTCGTGTCCCTCGTACCCGTGGCAGCGACCCGCAAGAGCGGCAACAGCCCGCCCATTGACGGCGCCGACCACCAGCCGACCCTCGTGGCCAATCACGCGCGAGGCGGGCCAGTGCGGCAGATCGACGTAGGGCATCGACACGGCGTGGCCGAGCGTGCCGGCGAACTCGCCGAGGCCGGATCCGAGGACGATGGCGATCTGCGGAATCTCGCGGACAGCCGCGCGAATCGCGTCGGACGCGACTACGGCCCGGTCGTAGGACGTCATTTCAGCCATCAGCTTTCAGCGCTCAGAGCTTGTGAAAAGATCGCTCCCGATGCAGTGCGGACCTTGAGGTCCGCCCGACGCGGCAGGCCTGAAGGCCTGCACTACACGATTTCTTCTCAGCTTTCCGCCATCAGCTTTCAGCGGTCCGACCCGCCCGACCAGCCCCACCCGCCCAACCGTCAGAGCAGGAAGCCGGCGATGGTCGCCGTCATGAAGTTCGCCAGCGTGCCCGCGAACATGGCGCGAAGCCCCAGACGCGCCAGGTCGTGGCGGCGGTTCGGGGCGAGCGCGCCGATGCCGCCAATCTGGATGCCAATCGAGCTGAAGTTTGCAAACCCGCAGAGCGCGAACGTCGCAATCGTGAACGACTTGGGATCGATTGATGCTTTCAGCAACCCGAGCTGCGAGTAGGCAACGAACTCGTTGAGCGCCATCCGCGTGCCGAGCAGGCTGCCGATGGTCGGCGCGTCGCGCCACGGCACGCCCATGCTCCACGCGATTGGCGCAAACACCCAGCCGAACATCTGCTGCAGGCTCAACCCGACCGTTCCAAGCAGGGCATTCACGAGCGCAATCAGCGCGAGAAACGAGATGAGCATGGCCCCAACGTTGAGCGCGAGGTGCAAGCCTTCGGTCGTGCCGCGACCGGCCGCGTCGATCACGTTGACGTCCGTCCGCTCCACCGCCAGCCGCACCGTGCCCATCGTCTGCGGCGTGCCGGTTTCCGGCACCAGCATCTTGGCCATCATGATCGTGCCGGGCGCCGTCATGATCACGGCGGTGAGCAGGTGCTTGGCTTCGACGCCGAACAGGATGTACGCGGCCATGATGCCGCCCGAGATGTGGGCCATGCCGGAAGTCATCACCGTCATGAGCTCCGACTCCGTCATCTCGGGCAGGTACGGGCGGATCGTCAGCGGCGCCTCGGTCTGCCCCATAAAGATGCTGGCGGCCACGTTCAACGATTCGGCCCCGCTCGCGCGCATCACCCGATGCATCACCACCGCAAACACACGCACGACGATCTGCATGACGCCGAAGTAGTACAGGATGGCGAAGAGCGCGGCGATGAACACGATGGTGGGGAGCACCTGAAAGGCAAAGATCACCGCGTACTGGGCTCCGTCCGGTCCCAGGGCCCCATTCATGGCTCGTCCCCACACCGTCGAATCGCCGAGCGGTCCGAACACAAACACGGCACCCACACCAGCGAAGCCGAGCAGCTTGTTGATGCCAGCGCCGAGCGTCGAGAACACACGCTGACCCGCTGCGGTCTTCAGGACCACGACCGCGAACACCACCTGCAGCCCGAGTCCCCAGGCCACCGTGGCCCAGTTGATCGCGCGCCGGTTCACCGACAGAGCGTATCCAAGACCGAGGATCACGAACGCCCCGAGGAGCGGCTGGAGCCATCCGAGCATCAAGGCACCTCACCAACGATCAGAGGCCGTCTGTCGGGAGGCGCGTCGCCAACGGTCATGGCCCGCGTCGCGAGTGGGATCGCGGCATCGCGCCTGGCGACGTCGCGGTAATGGAGTTCGAGCACCGCATCTCCTACAGCAAGCGCGTCTCCCGGCCTGGCCTTGACTACGATCCCGACGCCGGGGTCGACAACGTCCTCGACGCGATCGCGTCCGGCGCCAAGAGCAACAGAGGCCCGCCCGAGGAGCTCGGCATCGAGACGCGTCAGGTAGCCCGCGCGGGTGGCGGTCAGCGCGTGGCGACCGTCGGCCGCGGGCAGGCGACCGTACTCGTCGACCACCAGCGGATCGCCCCCTTGGATTTCGACAATCTGCCGGAACCGATCCAGGCCCGCGCCGGAGGCAATTGCGCCGCGGACGCGGCGCTCAGCATCCGCGCGGCTGGACGCCACGCCGCCCAGGACGAGCATCCGGGCCGCCAGCTCGACCGAGACCGTCACCAGATCGTCCGGGCCGCCGCCTTTCAGCACCTCGAGGCATTCGACCACTTCCAGCGCGTTGCCGATGGCTCGCCCCAGCGGCACGTCCATGGCTGTGATGATCGCTTCGGTCTTCACCCCGGACGCGAGGCCAATCGACACCAACGACTCTGCCAGCCGGCGTGAATCGGCTTCGGTTTTCATGAACGCGCCGCTACCCGTCTTGACGTCGAGCACCAGCGCGTCAATCCCTTCCGCAATCTTCTTGCTCATGATCGACGCGCTGATGAGCGGGATGCTCTCGACGGTGCCCGTCACATCGCGGAGCGCGTACAGCTTCCTGTCCGCCGGCGCGATCTGGGCAGTCTGCCCGATCATCGCGCACCCGACCCTGGTCAGGCACCTCTTCATGTCGTCGAGCGACAGGTTCACTCTGAACCCCGGAATCGATTCGAGCTTGTCGAGCGTTCCGCCGGTGTGGCCGAGGCCGCGTCCGGACATCATCGGCACGCGTACGCCGCAGGCCGCGGCCAGGGGCGCCACAATCAGCGATGTCTTGTCCCCCACCCCGCCCGTGCTGTGCTTGTCGACTTTCACGCCGGGGATGTCGCTCAAGTCAACGCGGATTCCCGAACCAACCATCGCGTCGGTGAGCGACGCGGTCTCCGCGGCGCTCATGCCCTTCAAGACGATGGCCATCAGCAGCGCTGAAGCTTGATAGTCGGGCAGCGTGCCGGCAGTGACACCGTTCACGAAGAACGCGATCTCGTCGGGTTCGAGTGTCCCGCCGTCCCGCTTCTTCATGATGAGGTCAACTGCGCGCATGCGGCCGGCAGTATAACGGAAGTGAGGGATAATCTCGGTGATGACCCAGGTGTCCGAGCTGCCCCCAGAGCTCCTGCGACGGGTGATCCGATTGGCCCGCGCCCTGCTTGCGGCCGCCCGGAATTGGACGTCGGCGCCGCCGCAACACTCTGCAGTCGAAATGCTGGAGGACACGCCCGAGCCCGCAAATCGAGCGGCGCTCGACAGCCTCGGCGCACGAGCGGACCGCCTCGCTCAGGACCTTCCCTCCGAACTGCCCGCATGGATGAAGACGCTTGGCCCGGACAGCGTCCGGACCTTATCG
>JBGPJH010000268.1:0-4470 GCA_041485305.1 Vicinamibacteria bacterium
CCGAGGGTACCGGATGCCACCCACGGACTTCAACGTGACTCCGAGAACCGCCAGCCCCCACACGACACCGAACAGCGTCCAGCCCCACGCGCCGCGCAGTACGCCAAGCGTGAACGGTGTGTAGGTCCCCGCGATGAGCAGAAAGATCGCACTGTGATCGATGACCCGAAACACACGTTTCGCGGTGTTCTTCGGCAAGGCGTGATAAAGGGTCGAGGCCAGGTACAGCACTACCATGGTTCCAGCGAACACGCTCGCGCCAACCATCGCGACTGAACCACCGCGTCGAGCGGCGGCCAGCACGAGGAATGGAGTCGCCACAAGAGCCGCGAGGAACCCGACCCCGTGGCTCACGCTACTCGCGATCTCCTCTCCGAGAGAAGGCAAGCGTCTGCGACTTGACACAACATCATCCATGGCGTCCCATCTTACAGTGAGACCAACCACCGATCCCACCACCCGTGTCGCCGGGGAGCGCGCCATCTCTTTGGTGTTCTTCGGCTCGGGGGCAGCGTCGCTCATCTTCGAGGTCGTCTGGCTCCACCGCTGCGGAATCGTGTTCGGCAACTCCGTGTGGGCAACGAGCGTCGTTCTGTCGAGCTTCATGGCCGGGCTGGGCTTGGGCAATGCCTTCATCGCCTACGGCGGTCATCGGATTCGGCGCTTCGTTCGCACCTACGCAGCACTCGAAGCGGTTGTGGCCATTAGCGGCGTCGCAACGACGCTGCTGTTGCCTGCATTGGCCGGTGTGTTCGTTCCCCTCGCGCGCCAATTCGTCGAGGTTCCGTGGCTGGTGAACCTCACCCGCCTCACCATGGCTTTTGCGGCCCTCATGGTGCCCACGACGGCGATGGGGGCCACACTGCCCGTGCTCGTCGGGGCAGTGTCCCGGTCGCAACACGCGTTCGCTCATGCGCTCGGCCGGTTGTACGGCTGGAACACGCTCGGCGCCGTCGTCGGCGTCGTTGGGACCGAGGTGGTTCTCATCGCACGCTTTGGCGTGACGGGGAGCGCATGCATCGCGGGCCTCCTCGATCTCGGCGTCGCCGCTTACGCGCTGCGATTGTCGCGTCGGGCGGACGATACCAGCAACCTGGACCAGTCACCAGGCATTGAACAGCCGTCGCGCCCCTTCGCGGTCTGGCGACTATCGATGTCCACCGCTCTGGCCGGCGCGGCCTTCATGGCGTTGGAAGTGGTCTGGTTCCGGTTCTTGATGATGTTCGTCATTCCGACGACGCTCGTCGTGAGTCTGATGCTGGCGGTCGTGCTGGCGTCGATCGCGATCGGCGGACTGGCAGCCTCGAGCTGGGCGAAACGTCGGGGAGACGCCCTTGCTTACCTGCCGGTGGTGGCCGTTGTGGCAAGCAGTATGGTTGTCGCGTCGTACACGACATTTCGATTCCTCACGCAAGGGGCGCAGTTGACGGAATGGTACTGGACGATCTGGTTGACCTCGGCGCTTACTCTCCCGACAGCGCTCTTGTCGGGCGTCCTCTTCACGCTCCTCGGCGCGGCGTTCAAGCGTGAGATCGCGGCGCCGGCAAGAGCGGTCGGGTGGCTCGCGTTGTCCAATACGGCGGGCGCCATGTGCGGACCACTCGTTGCGGCGTTCGTCCTCCTGCCGTTCCTTGGAGTGGAGCGATCGTTGTGGGTATTGGCGACGTTGTACGCCGTCGTCGGAGTGCTCACGTTGCGCGATGCGCTCTCGGGCGCGAGGACGGTGAAGGCGCTTGTGTTTGCAGCAGCCGCCCTCGTTGCCGCCACCCTGCTCGTGCGATTTCCGTTTGGGCTGATGCAGACGTCTTACATCGCGCGGGCCGCGAGCGCCTATTTGGGCGACGGTTCGAAAATGATTGCGACCAGCGAGGGACCCTCCGAGACGATCTTCCTGACCGAGAAGAGCTGGATGGGCAAGCCCATGTACCATCGACTGGTCACCAACGGGTTCTCGATGACGGGCACGTCGCTGAAGGCAAAGCGCTACATGCGCTACTTCGTCTACTGGCCGATGCTGCTGCACGAAGCGCCGTTGCGTCGCGTTCTGCTCATCTGTTACGGTGTCGGGATCACCGCCGACGCGATCAAGGGCCTCAAGTCCGTCGAGTCGGTCGACGTCGTCGAGGTTTCGCGCGATGTCGTCGCGATGAGCGACCACATCTACTCGGCGAGCGCACATCCGCTGCACGACCCGCGCATGCGGCTCCATCTCGAGGACGGCCGCTATTACCTGCAGACCACCAGCACGCGTTTTGACTTGATTACTGGCGAGCCGCCACCGTCGGGCACGCCCGGAACCGTCAATCTGTACACTCGCGAGTACTTCCAGCTCATCCACGATCGGCTGGCCGAGGGAGGAATTGCGACCTACTGGCTGCCCATCGCTCGCGAGACCGGCTACAACACCAGCGCTGTGATCCGCGCGTTCTGCGACGCGTTCGACGATTGCTCGCTGTGGAATGGCACGCCATCCGACCTCATGCTCGTCGGAACGCGCCACATCAAGGGGCCGGTCACGGAGGCGACGTTCTCCGCTGCGTGGAACGATCCGGTTGTGTGGCCCAACATGCGCGAGGTCGGCTTCGAGGTGCCTCAGCAGGTTGGAGCCACGTTCATCGGCGACGCAGCGTATCTGCGGGCGATCACGGCGGGCGCGGCGCCGCTCACCGACGATTATCCTCGCCGACTGCTCTGGTCTCCGAAGGTGCCTTCGCTGTCAGACCCCCGCTTCGTTGACTACTATCACGAGGTCGTCGACGCTGATCGCGCACGTGTGCGTTTCGAAGCCTCCGACTTCATTGGACGTCTTTGGCCGGAGACCCTCGCCAGCCAGAGTGTTCCGTTCTTCAAGGAGCAGCAAATCATCAACAGGGTGCTGCTCGAGGGCGCGAACCCGCTGCGGTACATAGAGGATCTACATTTTCTGCTCGTGGAAACGTCGCTTCGCAGGCCCCCGCTGTGGGCCTTGGGCAGCGACGACGTCCAGCAGCAGATCGCCGACACCGGCAACGACGGTACGGGCCTGGTCGAATACGTGCTCGGTGTGCGCGCGCTGGTGGCGCGCAACTACCTCGCGGCGGCGGGATTTTTCGCCGAGGCCGAACGGAGCGGGCTTCAGCACGTCACGGCGCGGCCGCTCCTCACCTACGCGCTCTGCCTAGCCGGCCGTCTGGATGACGCCAGCCGGGCTGCGAAAGGGGCCGCGATCGGCGGCGCCGATGAGCGACATTTCTGGAGCTGGTTGCATTCAACATTCGGCGTCGGTCCCGACGTCCGACCGTGAACAAAACGACCCAAGAGTGCTCGGCACGATGTCAGCGTTCAGCCTTCCTCCAACGAAGCACAGCGGTCACCGGATAATGGTCGGACGGAAACAGGCCGCCCTGATGGTAGGTGTCTACGTCGGCGGCAACGGCCTCGAAGTGTTCTGATGCCAGGATCCAGTCGATCGGCGCGGGTTCTTCCGACGTCCCATAACCGTGGTAGGTGCCGGCGCGATTTCGGCCGGAGGGAACCTGCCGAGAGACATCAAACAGGACGCCGCTGCCCGCCAGCCGTTCATACGCCGGCCCGTCCTCGTTCGTGTTGAAATCACCCGTGACAATTACCGGGTCCTTCCAGACGACTCCTTCGATCCACTGCTGGAGCAGCTTGGCCGATTCTTCAATGGCCTGGCGTTGGTAGTCGAAGTGGGTGTTCAGGAAGACGACCGATCGACCTGAACGCTTGTGTCGAAGCTCCGCCCAGGTGGCGCTGCGGGCGAACGCGCTGTCCCAGCTCTTGCTTCCGACCACATCTGGTGTGTCGCTGAGCCAGAAGTGGCCGCGGCTTATTTCCTGAAATGAGGGTCTCTTGAAAAGCAGCGGGGCCATTTCGCCGGCCCATCCGTCGCCCTCGCTGCGAGCCCCCTGAAACTGATACGCCGACAGCTGGCTCTGAAGGTACTCGGCCTGGCCATCATCCTGGCACTCTTGGACGCCGAGCAGGTCGGGGTCGAAGGCGCGTATTCTGGCGATCGCCAGCTCCTTTCGATGGTCCCAACGGTTCTTGCCGTCATCGGCGGCGCCGTACCGGATGTTGAAGCTCATGACCCTGATCATCGAGCACCTGCGGGGGCGAACTCGTCCGGCCGAATGATTGAACGGTGTTGCGCGAAATCAGTTTGAAGGTGCATAGTCTCCGGATGCAAATCAATCGCATGACAAGGAGGCCAACCGTGAGACGCCTGCTTTTCTCGGTCGTCGTGTGCGCGGCGTTGGGAATCGCCGCGTTTGGGGCTCAGCAGCAGAACCAGCCGGCTCAGCCGGCCCAACCGCGCCCCGCCGCTGATCCCTACCTCAACAACCCGACAGCAGGGGCGACGCAGTTTCCGCTTGCTGCCCCGGCCGGCAAGGACAGCAACGCCCGGACGGTCGCGCCGCCCGGCGCCGTCAATCAGGGGCCGTTCGACCCCGCCACCTGGAAATACGG
>JBGPJH010000269.1:0-4444 GCA_041485305.1 Vicinamibacteria bacterium
GCATCACCTCGACCAAGAAGGGCTCGATTACGTCGGTGCAGGCGATCTATGTGCCCGCAGACGACTACACCGATCCCGCGCCGGCGACAACCTTCGCGCACCTGGACGCGACGACAAACCTGTCGCGGCAAATCATGGAGATTGGCATCTATCCGGCCGTCGATCCGCTCGCCTCGACGTCGCGCATTCTCGACCCGCGCATCATCGGCAACGAACACTACACCGTCGCGCGACAGGTCAAGCAGATTCTTCAACGGTACAAGGACCTGCAGGACATCATCGCGATTCTCGGCATCGACGAGCTGTCGGAAGACGACAAGCTGACTGTGGTGCGCGCACGGAAGATTCAGAAGTTTCTCTCGCAGCCGTTCTTCGTCGCGCAGCAGTTCACCGGCTTCGACGGCAAGTATGTCGCCATTGCCGACACCATTCGCGGTTTCAAAGAGATCGTCGACGGCCGGCACGACGAGATTCCCGAGCAGGACTTCTACATGGCGGGCACGATCGACGAAGTCGTCGAGCGGTTCCGCAAGCGAGAGGCGGCGTAGCTCTGGACTGTAGGCTTTAGGCTATGGGCTGTAGGCTATAGCCTGGGAGGCTGTGGGCGCTGTTCATCCCAGCGCCCGAGCGGAAGGTCGCAACCCAGCCCAAAGCCCAAAGCCTAGAGCCCAAACCCCAACGAAGAACACTCCCATGCCCCTTCCAACGCATCTCCACCTCCAAATCGTGTCCGCCGATCGTTCCCTGGTCAACGAGCAGGTCGACGAGGTCGAGGTTCCCGGCGTCGAGGGGTACTTTGGCGTGCTGCCCGGCCACACCCCGCTCCTGGCGATGCTCGGCGCGGGCGAGCTCACGTATCGGAAGGGTCAGCAGACCGAGTATCTATCGCTGGCGTTCGGGTTCGCGGAGGTGCAGCCCGACCGCGTGACGATTCTCGCGCAGATTGCGGAGCGAGCCGACGAGATCGATGTGGCCCGCGCGGAGGCCGCGAAAAAGCGGGCCGAAGAACGGCTGGTTCGTCCGCCGTCCGACGTGGATTTCGAGCGGGCCCGGATCGCGCTGATGAAGTCGCTGATTCGTCTGCAGGTGGCCAGCCGCGTTAGAATCCGTGTGTAATTGTTCTCGAACCTCGCACAGGTCGTCCGCTACCGCGGTCTGATTCAGAGTTTGGTGGCGCGCGAGCTCAAAGCGCGCTACCGCGGCTCCGTTCTCGGGTTCTTCTGGTCGTTCATCAACCCGCTGCTTCTGCTCTCGATCTACACGTTCGTCTTCACCGTCGTGCTGCCGAACCAGAACCCCGTCGCGCAGCCCTACGGATTGTTCATGTTCTGCGGGATCCTGCCGTGGAACTGGTTCTCCTCGTCCCTCATCGAAGCGTCGGGCTCGCTCGTGTCCGGCGGCAACCTGATCAAGAAGGTCCTGTTCCCGGCAGAGATCCTCCCGCTCGTCAACGTCCTGGCGAACATGATCCATTTCTTCCTCGGGCTGCTGATTCTGATCGTGTTTCTCGTCGCGTACAGACACTGGCCCGACCCCGGCGATCTCGTCTGGTTTCCCGTTGTCGTCTTCGTCCAGCTCGTGTTCACGGCGGGGCTGGCGCTTCTGCTCTCCGCGTTGACCGTGCACTTCCGGGACATCCGCGACTTGCTGTCGAACCTGCTGATGTTCTGGTTCTTCGCGACGCCGATCATCTACCCCTGGCTCGATCCGAACGTCATCGCGTACAAGCGGTTCTTCGATCTCAATCCGTTCACGCACCTCGCGGTGTCGTATCAGGAGATCCTGTTCTTCCACGGTCCGTTCGGGCACGCCAGGGGCCTGCTGGCGCTGGGCGCTGCGTCGCTATTGCTGTTTCTTGGCGGCTACTGGTTTTTCGACCGCCTGCGCGACTCGTTCGCCGAGGCGGTATGAAACCGGCCATCGAGCTGACGAACGTTTCGAAGATCTATCGGCGGTACAACGGCCGACAATTCGCCACGCTGAAAAGCGCGCTGCTGCAACGGAGTATTCTGCGCGACCTGCGCCCGACCGAGGTGTTTCCGGCCTTGACGGACGTGTCGTTCACCGTGCCGGCGGGCACCACCTACGGCGTCATCGGCCGGAACGGCTCGGGAAAAAGCACCGCCCTGAAGCTGGTGGCCGGCATCACGAAGCCGACCTCCGGCACGGTGCGCGTCAACGGGCGCATCTCGGCGCTGATCGAGCTGGGGGCCGGCTTTCACCCGGAAATTTCCGGCCGCGAGAATGTGTTCATCAATGGCATCATGCTCGGGCTGACGAAGCGGGACATCGAGCGGCGCTTCGACGAAATCGTCGACTTCGCCGAGCTTCGCGACTTCATCGACGCCCCGGTGAAAACCTACTCGTCGGGGATGTACATGCGCCTCGGGTTCGCGGTCGCTATTCACGTGGACCCCGACGTCCTGCTGGTTGACGAGGTCCTCGCCGTCGGCGACGAAGGCTTCACGCACAAATGCCTGGACAAGTTCGCGGAATTCCGGCGGCGCGGAAAAACGATTCTGCTCGTCACCCATTCGCTGAGCCTGGTGGAGCGGTTTTGTGACGAGGCGGTCTGGCTGGACGGCGGCCGCGTGCGAGGCGACGGCGATCCGAGGCGTGTGGTCGACGCGTACCTCACCGCGACCGAGGAACGAGAAGAAGTGCTGCTAGCGACGACGACGGCGAAGGCCGTGGCGGCCGCTTCCGTGACCGTCGAGCCGGCACCGTCCCCCGAGCCGGTGGCGCCGGCGGCGGAGGGCAGCGGCGAGCCCGGCCGCCGTATCGGTAGTTCGGACCCTCAGGTCCGCGACGCCGGGGGTGGCGAGCCTGGACTGCAGAACATGTTCCAGGCCACGGAAGGACGATGGGGATCGCGAGAGATCGAGATCACCGACGTTGCGCTGCTCGACCACGGAGGCCTGGCGTCCTTTGTGTTTCACTCGGGCGACGCCGTGTCGGTTCGCTTGAGCGTTCATGCCAGCGCCCCAGCCGACGATTTTGTCTTCGGCATCGGTCTGTTCAATGTCGAGGGCGTGTGCTGCTACGGCACCAACACGTATCTCGAGGAGATGGATTCCGAGCGGTTGGCGGGCGACGCGCAGGTGACGTTCGCGATCGACAGCCTCGACCTCGTCGAGGGCACCTACAAGCTGGACGTGGCCGTGCACAAGCGCGACGGCTATCCCTACGACTACCACCGCCTGCTGTACACCTTCCGCGTGAAGTCCCGAACGCACGATGCCGGCATCTACCGGCCGCACCACCGCTGGGAGTTTAGCGGCGACGTCTCGTTCCGTCCGGCCGATAAGTCCGTAACCTGAACGGGTCGCCCGTCGGCCCGATGCCCATTTCGACGTCACGTCACGGGCTGCTGCAATAGACTGCCTCTAATGCCCGTCCTTTCGCTCTCGATGGCCATGACGGCCGTTCAGCGGGCGCGCGCGGAAGGCGCGCGCGTGGTCTTCACCAACGGCGTGTTCGACCTGTTGCACCCCGGTCACCTCCGCTACCTTCAGCGGGCGCGCGCTCTCGGCGAAATCCTGATAGTCGGCCTGAACTCCGACCGCTCCGTCCGGGCGAACAAGGGCCCGGGCCGGCCGATTGTCCCCGAGGCCGAGCGGGCGGAGATTCTGAGCGCCCTCGCGCCGGTCGACCATGTCGTCATCTTCGACGAGGACACGCCCCAGGCGATGATCTCGGCGTTGCAGCCGGACGTGCTTGTGAAAGGAGCGGACTGGGCGGCCGATGCCATCGTCGGCCGAGAGGTTGTCCAGGCCGGAGGCGGAACGGTCGTCCGGGTCGGCGTCGAGGAGGGCTACTCGACGAGCGGCCTCCTCGCGAAGATTCGATCGACGAAGGGCAGGTAGGGCTGGTGGGGCAGGTGAGGCAGGTGGGGCAGGTGGGGCAGGTAGGGCAGGTGAGGCAGGTCGGGCTGGTGGGCCTGGTAGGGCAGGTGAGACCCAGGGGCGGGGCCTGGTGGGGCAGGTGAGGCGGGAGGGGCTGGTGGGGCGGGAGGGGCAGGTGTGCGAAGCGCGTGGTTTGGCGCGTGATGTGAATCTCAGTCATGCGCCAGATGTTCCTCCGTCATCACAACTTGGTAGCCTGGCAGCGGGCCGACGATCTATTCATCACGCTGCATGAGCTTTCCCTGAGGGCTTTTCCGGCTTACGAGCGCTTTGAGCTCGGTTCACAGATGCGCCGCGCGGCTTATTCGGTCGTTGCCAACATTGTTGAGGGTTTTGCACGCCGACAGGATCGAGATCGGGGCCATTTCTTGAACATTGCCGAATCGTCACTGGCGGAGGTTGGGTACTGCATCCACGCGGCCGTTCGCCTCGGATACATTTCGACTGAGGTGGCGTGCGACCTTGACCGGCAGATTAGACAGGTCGGCGCCCCGCTGGCCGGTCTCGTTCGATCGATGAAGTCGGCGTAAATCCTATCC
>JBGPJH010000270.1:0-4430 GCA_041485305.1 Vicinamibacteria bacterium
GCTGCCAACACCACGGATTGTCTTTCTGCCCTCACAAGGTCCGGGTGGCGGCGGAGGCGGGAATCGTCAGCCTACTCCAATTCGGCGCGGGGAACGTGTGGGACACGATCGGCGGACGCTTCCAGTGGCGCGTCCGCTGAGCAACGGGGGGCAGGTCGTCGATGCGCCTGCGCCGGCCCAGCAGGTCGTTCTCGGCGCCAGACAGTTGGGCTCCGGCGTAATCGAGCAGATCGGCGCGCCCGAAGGAGGCGTTGGCTTCGGAACCTCGCAAGGTCCCGGATCCGGCGGTGGCGTCGGCGATGGCGCCGGGACCGGCATCGGGTCAGGCCGAGGGCCCGGCCTGGGGCCTGGCGTGGGCGGTGGGACAGGCGGCGGCATCTACCGGTCAGGCGGAGGCGTAACGCCGCCGACCATTCTCTCGCAGGTCAGACCCTCGTATACGGACGAGGCGTTGCGACAGAGGATTCAAGGGTCGGTCATTCTCGAGCTGATCGTTCGCAGAGACGGGCAACCATCTGACATTCGAGTTGTGCGGTCTCTGGATCCGGGTGGTCTCGACGTGCAGGCGATTGCGGCGGTCCAGCAATGGCGGTTCAACCCTGGCCGGCTTGCCAGCACGCCGGTTGACGTCCTCGTCACCGTCGTCATGGATTTTTCGATCCGGTAGTCGACGCCGCCGGCTGGAGTACGACCGACAGTTCGTAGAGGGCCGTTCGGCAAATGAGCCTAATTCCTTTGCCGAGAATTCGGCAGTCGCTCAGCAGCCGAGTACTCGATTGCCACGTCGTCACGATGGGGATAGGCCATCGTTTGGTGCTGTCTGTTTTGCTGCACTCAGGTGTCGACCTTCACACACCAGGAAGAGGACGTGCCGATCGGGCACGTCACGAACGGTGTTCACGTGATGACGTGGCTCGCACCGTCGATGGCTCGCCTGTACGACCGGGGTCTAGGCCCGCAGTGGATCAACCATCAAAGCAATCCGGCAACGTGGCGAGGCGTAACGGACCTCGACGATGAGGAACTGTGGGAAGCGCACGCGGCGCTCCGACGGAACGTCGTGGCGTTCGCGCGACGTCGGACAGGCGCCGCCGAAGCCCTCGACCCAGATGCCTTGACGATTGGAATTAGACCTGATCGAGCGCTTGTGACAGGTCTTCTTTCAGGTCTTCGATGTCTTCGATGCCGGCCGAAATGCGGACCAGACCGTCGGTAATCCCCAGGGCCTCGCGGCGGTCGGCGGGTACGGCGGCGTGCGTCATTGTGGCCGGGTGGGAGATGAGGGTTTCCACGCCGCCCAAACTCTCGGCAAGCGCGAAGAGGCGAACCGAGTCGAGTAGCCGACGGGCGGCCCCGAGCGATCCAAGCTCAAACGCAAGCATGCCTCCAAAGGCGCGCATCTGGCGTTTGGCGAGCTCGAACTGCGGATGCGACGACAGGCCGGGGTAGTACACGTGCCTGACCTTCGGGTGCGCTTCGAGAAACCGAGCAAGCGCCTGTCCGTTTCGGGTGTGCTCGATCATCCGCAACGGCAACGTCTTGGTCCCGCGCAGCACCAGCCACGAATCGAAGGGACCAAGGATCGCGCCCCCTGCGTTCTGCACGAACTTCAACCATTCGATGTCGTCGTCTCGTGTCGCGATCACGGCGCCGCCGACGCTGTCGCTGTGACCGTTCAGATACTTGGTCGTGCTGTGGACGACCAGATCGGCGCCCAGCGCGAGCGGGCGTTGGATGACCGGGCTCGCGAAGGTGTTGTCGACGACCAGCCGTGCGTTGTGCCGATGAGCGAGCTCCGCGGCAAGGGCGAGGTCGGTCAACCGCATCACCGGGTTGCTCGGGGTTTCGACGAACAGCATGCGCGTGTTCGGCGTGAACGCGCGATCCGCCTGGTCGAGATCGCCCGTGTCGACGTACGCGAAGGTCAGCTGATACCGGGTGAGGATCTTGTCGAACAAGCGAAACGTCCCGCCGTATACGTTGTTCGATACGACGACGTGGTCGCCGCTTTTCAGCATCGATGCCACGGCGTTGATAGCGGCCATGCCCGACGCGAACGCGAAGGCTGCCCTGCCGCCCTCGATGGCGGCCAGGTTGGCCTCCAGGGCCGAGCGCGTCGGATTCTGGGTGCGTGCGTATTCGAATCCTTTGTGCTTGCCGAGTGCCTCTTGGACGTATGTGGACGTTTGATAGATCGGGGTGACGATGGCGCCAGTCGCGGCGTCTGGCTGCTGGCCGGCGTGCAGGCAGATCGTACTGAATCGGGCGTTCGCCTTCAGCTTCACGATCTATCTACGATACATGGTCTAATAGCGCGAAGTCCACGCAAGCATGAAGCACGCGCTGATCAGGACGCTGTCAGTTCGCGCGATCGTGACCGGCGCGGTCGTCAAGATCGCCGTGGCGGCGCTCGGGCTGGTGGCGCCCGTGCCTTCGGTCGCACGCGCGATCGATACGGTCGCCTCGGTGGCAATTGGCGCTGGCGGCGTCTACTTTCTCTCCCGCGGGCTCGTGCTGGCGAAACAACGCCTGCTCTGGCGCGTGCGCCGCAAGCTGATCATCTCTTACATCTTCATCGGGCTCATTCCCGCGTTTCTGATCGTCGCGTTCTTTCTGCTCGTCGGATTGCTCCTGTTCTCGACCTTCAGCTCGTACCTGGTGCAGACCCGGCTGCAGGCGCTTGGCGACCATGCCGCCGACCTTGCGGAGAGTGTCGCGCTCGACGTGCAGCGCCGCGGATCGCGCGATGTGGCGGGCGTCCTGGCGAGGCGACACGCAGCCGAGGCGCGCACGTTCCCCGGTGTGGCCATGGCGGTGGTGCCGCTCGAGCAGCCGTGCCGTCGAAGGTCGGCTGCCGATGAACCCGACGCGAGCCTCGACTTCGAGCCGCGAGGTGTGACGGTGGCAGGGGCGTGGTCGCACGCGGCGCCTCCCTCTGAAGTGCCGGCGTGGATCGGATGCGAAGGCTTTCGCGGCCTGCTGGCGTACTCGGCCGGTGCCGAGTCTGGGGGCCGCGGCGAGGCAGACCACGCCGCGGCGATCGCGGTCCCGCGCGGACTCGCGCCCACAGGGGAGGGGGCGCCGCTGGGCCTGCTCGTACGCGCGGTCGCGTTCCCCTCGACCGCGGCTCCCGGCTACGGAGTGATCGTGGACCTGATCGTGGACGACACGGTGAGGCGTCAGCTTCGCAGCGAGACGGGCGTCGAGCTGCAGCAGGTCACCCGAGTCCCAGGCGAGGATGTCGGTTCCGTTGCTGGGCGTCCGCGGGAGGGTCGGGACGTCGAGCGGCCCGCCAGCGAGCTCGCGCTGCCGCTCAGCTCCGTCAGCTTTCTCGCGTACCGCGACTGGCGCAGCGGGCGGACGGGAACGCTCCTGGCGTCGCTCAGACTGAGCGTTGTTGAGATCTACAACAGGATTTCCGCAGCCGAGGGAACGATCTCGCACACTGACGACGCGTCCGATTCCGTATGGCCGCGAGGACTCGTGATCGGGAGTCGCAGCTTCGGAGAGGGACTGCTGCTCGTCCTCGTCGTCATTGGCGTGCTGTTTCTGATCATCGAGGCCACCGCGTTCGTCACCGGGCTGGCGCTGGCTCGGTCGATTACCGGATCGGTGCACGAACTGTTCGCGGGCACCGAGCGGGTTCGCCGCGGTGATTTCACGTACAAGATTGCCATCAGGGTGCGCGACCAGCTTGGCGAGCTCGCGGGCTCGTTCAACTCGATGACCGCCAGCATCGGGGAGCTCCTGCGCGACGTGGCCGAGAAGAAGCGGCTCGAAGAGGAGCTGCGAATCGCGCACGAAATCCAGATGTCGCTCCTGCCCAGCGGACCCCTCAACGTCCCTGGTGTCACGGTGTCTGCGCTCTGCGTGCCGGCTCGAGAAGTGGGCGGTGACTATTACGACTTTCTGCCGCTCGACGACCAGCGCCTGGGCGTGCTGATTGCCGACGTGTCCGGCAAGGGAACGTCGGCCGCCCTCTACATGGCCGAGCTCAAAGGATTGATGCTGTCGCTGAGCCGCATCCATTCGTCGCCACGCGAGCTGTTGATTTCAGCCGACCGCATCATCGCGGAGCATCTGGACGCACGCAGCTTCATCACGATGACCTACGCGATCGTCGACCTTCGCGCGCGCACGATGACGTACGCGCGAGCCGGACACACGCCGCTCATCTACCTGCCCGGCGACAGCGGCGAAGAGCGCCGCGTGCGAAGCGTGGCACCGGAAGGCATGGTGCTAGGCCTCAAGCTCGACCGCGGGGAGATGTTCGAGCGACTGCTGCAGGAGGAAACGGTCGCGATCGAGGCCGGAGATCTGTACGTCTTCTTCACGGACGGGATTACCGAGGCGATGAATGACGACGACGAGTGCTTTGGCGAAATGCGCCTGAGCCGGATCATCGAAGAGCACGCGGATCTGCCATCGGA
>JBGPJH010000271.1:0-4407 GCA_041485305.1 Vicinamibacteria bacterium
CCGGTCATTCAGATGAACCGCGACGCGATGAAGCAGATGCGCGGCGAAGTCAAGCTGGAGATCGTGCCGGGCGCCACACACCTGTTCGAGGAGCCGGGGACGCTCGAACGCGTGGCGGAGCTCGCGGGCAACTGGTTCGCGCGCCATCTTCAGCCAGTCGTCTCGACGCGACGCGGTTAAGGTCGCCCACATTCAGCTTTGTGCGACTGAGCGCCAGAGGTCTTGGAGATCCTCCGGAAGCTGGACAGAAACCTCTCGCACATCGCGGCTTGGCAGCCACATGCGCACCGCCTCGAAGACCGAACGGGTAATGCGTTCGGCCTCCTGTGCGCTGACGACCAGATGATCGCCGACGCGACGCAGGAACTCGTCGCGGTCGAAGACGTCCGCGGGCGCCCCCCGGTGCCGGGCGCACGGGTGTACCAGGCTGCTGACGTCGGCCGGCAGGAACTTCATCAACTCGCGGCCTTCGTCGGCGCTAATCCGCAGCGACAGCACGCAGAGCGCCGCAGTCGCGGCCTCCGCAGCGCCGACGCCCACGGGAAGGGCGCCGCTCCGCTCGATGTGATCCAGCACCGGTCCCGACTCCACTGGTTGCGCGACCATGCCAATCGCGATGTGGTTCTCCACCCCGGAAATTCCAGGCGCCGTCCAGGCGATTCGCTCCGCTTCACTGCGCTCGGCCCACGATCGCGCCGTCCCTCGCAGGATGACCCGACCGTCCTCGACATCGATCGCGATATGGCGCGCATCGACCAGGGAACTGCGCCTAAGCCCATCGTCCATGAAGACCTTCATGTCCGAGACGCCCGGCTGGCGTGGCACCTTGATGAGGTTCGTGACGCCGCGGACGCCTATGAGGTCGTGTACCGCCCGTTCGGCAGCCAGCCGTTCGAAATGCCACGCCACGGTCCCATACAAGCTCATCCAGCCTTCGTCCACCGTGACCTGCACCGTGTCCCCGGGCACAGCCGCATCCCATCGCAGCGCCCACGCCGCGGCCTCGGCTATCTCCTGATCGCTCCGCTGCTGGACCGCCGGCACATCAACCGTGATGTCGTTCGCGACCGCCCGCACGCCGACGACACGGAGCGCAGCGTGCTCAGCCAGTGTCTTCTCCAGGTAGCTGTTCGCGCTGCCGGAGAGCATGACAACGCCGTCGGACGCGGACACCGAGATGCGGTCCGCGTCGATGCCGGGCTCGGCGCGAAGCTCGTCCAGCACGTTACTCGCCAGGACACCTTCTTCGGGCATAGGATTCTCTCGCTGGAGCAACAAGCCGGCCACCGCGACAGGTGGCTTGGGACGCATCCGTAAGACCAGCCCTCCTGCAAGATCCTTGCTTCAAGACGCTGGAATGGCGGAGTGCGATTGGTCGGTCGGAACGATCGAGAATGGACTTCGTGCCAGGCCGGGTGTTTATTGGTTCTCGCGCGTGCAGTCGGGAGATCTCCCGGCGTGGGCGAGATTGGGTCCCCTGACGGATTTCTGGCAGAACCGACGGCTTTTCGCTCGTTCGAGGACGGCAACGTGTTTGCTCACGCTCTGCTGGCGGACTCCTTTGCGGAGCGAGCCACAGCTCGAGCCATCCGAGTTCTTTCGGTTCGCTCTTTCCGATCGCAATCCGACGAAAACGAACCAGGCCGCGCCGACTTTCGTTTTTCAGATCGTCGTTGCTTAGATGGCACGACGTTCAGCCTCATGTCGTGCGGCATCAATCACTTGCGTCAGTCGCTTCCAGTGGGAGCCCTTCCAGTAGATGCGGCCACACCCGCTGCAGACCTCGAAGCGCTCGTAGTGCTGCCGCGTCCTCGGCAGAAGCGCCGAGTCGACCGCCGACTTCGGCACCGTACGGAGCAAGTCGTTGCAGCGGAGGCAGCGTGAGAATGGCTGCAGGTCGAGCGGCCCGAATCGTTGGAGTACTTCCACGAGCTGACGGTGCGGATGTGTTTCCCGGATGAAATATCCGTGCGCCACCCTGCGACGCTTGAGGAGCCCCTGGTCGCGCGTCAGGAGAAGCCGTCCTTCGCGATCGGCCAGGTCTGCCAGTGCCGCGTCGTCCGCGTCGGCACGATAGGCTGTATCGAGACCGATGAGACGCAGATGCCTCGCCAACTTGCCCAGGTGAACGTCGGCGACGAAGCAGACCCTGTCAAGAGGCTGCGGGCGAACGCGGGTGAGCAGTCGGATGTCGAAAATCATGAACTGGGGGAACACGGCGATTCGATCCGCACTCTGTACCGTGTAATCGAAGGGCACAGATATCCCGTTGACGAGAATCAAGTCGATCTCTGGATGTGGCACCCCGAGACTCTCAATCAAATCCTTCACCGAGGGGTGACTATCGAGGACATGCGTCCACGTGACCTGCCGACGGTGAGCCGGCAAGAAGTCGTTCAGCGAGCCGTACACTCGAACAGTCACCTCGATCACGTTGCGACCCCGATGGGCGGCCCATCGCCTTCGTACAGCTTCTCGATGACGGCCCGCCACCGCTCTTCGACTACACGGCGCTTCACTTTCATCGTGGGCGTGACCTCGCCGCCCGCGACGGTGAATTCGGATGGGATCAGGGCGAAGCGTTTGATCGTCTGGAAAGGCGCGAGCGTGGCGTTGACGGCGTCTACAGCTTCCTGGAACAGCGCGGCGACGTCGGCGCGGGCGACGAGCGCGTCGCGTGTGCCGCCCGGGTGGCCGAGAGCGGCGAGCCGGCGCTCGAGTGCCGGGAAGTCTGGTACGAGAAGCGCGGCAATGAACTTGCGGCGATCACCGATCAGGATGGCCTCGGCAACGAGGGGATGGCGCCTCAGCTCGTTCTCGATGGTTTGCGGCGCGACGCTCTTCCCCCCGGAGGTGACGATGAGATCCTTCTTCCGATCGGTGATCGTCAGATAGCCCTCGGCGTCGAGCGTGCCGATATCCCCGGTGTGAAGCCAGCCGTCTGGCTCGAGGACGGCTGGCGTCACATCGGGCCTGTTGTAGTAGCCGCGCATGATGTTCGGTCCGCGCGCGAGGATCTCGCCGTCCTCGGCAACCCGCAGCTCGACGCCGGGAATCGCGCGGCCGACGGTGCCGAACTTCGGCCGGTCGAGCGGATTGATGGTGAGGACCGGCGACGCCTCAGTGAGCCCATAGCCTTCAATGATCGTCAGGCCGACGGCGTCGAAGAACTCCGCAAGCATGCGCGGCAGCGGGGCGCTGCCTGACACGAGCACCCTCAGCCGCCCGCCCGTGGCCCCACGAATCTTATGGAATACCAGTTTGTCGGCGAGATAGTCCTTTAGCACGAGGAGCGCACCCACAGGCCGGCCGTTCCGCACCGACGTAGAGCGCCGCCGGCCCACGCCAATCGCCCAGTGGAAGATCGCCCGACGGATCGCAGAAGTGTGCGCGATCGTCTCGTGAATGCGGGAGTACAGTTTCTCAAACACACGCGGCACCGCGGTCATGAGGGTGGGCCGCACCTTGACCATGTCCCGCGCGAGGGTCTCCGGCGATTCGGCAAATGCGACGGTGGCGCCGGCGTAGAGGTACGTGTAGAGCACCATCCGCTCGAACGCGTGGCTGAGCGGGAGGAACGATAGCGCGACATCCTGATCGGTCACTCCCAGCACTCGGACCGCCGCCTCGACGTTGGACAGCAGGTTGTCGTGCGTCAGCATCACGCCCTTCGGCTCGCCGGTCGTCCCGGACGTGTAGATGATCGTCGCCAGCGCGTCGCGCGAGATGTCAGCGGCCCGCTCTTCGAAGTGGCGCGCCTCGGCCGTGCCGGTGATGAAGCGCTGGTGACCGCGTGCGACGACATCGGCGAGCATCAGCACGCCGTCAGGCCACGGCTGGCCGTCGGCGTCCATCACGACCATCGTCACGAAACCAGAGAGCTGTGCGCGAATGGCCGCAATCTTTCCGACCTGCGTCCGATTCGAGACGACGGCCATTTTCGCACCGCAGTCATTCAGGATGTAGCGGACCTGTGCGGACGTGAGCGTCGGGTACACCGGCACCGTGATGCCGCCTGCGGTCAATACAGCCAGGTCGGTGATGCACCACTCCGGCCGGCTCTCAGCGACCACGGCCACGCGATCACCGGCGGCGAGGCCGAGTTCGCCCAAGCCAAGACTCAGGTCGCGGACGTGCTCGAGGAAATCGTGGCCCGACGTGTCGAGGAAGGCGTCGCCCATGCTGTGGCGCAGGATGGCGCGCCTGGGAAACCGTCCGGCAATGTGAAACGGCAGGTCGGCGAGAGTCTTGAGGTTCGGGTTGATCAAGAGCGGCCTGACACAAGAATCCGGCCGCAAGAGCGGTGCCCACAAGCCGCGCTCCGTCGTGGCCTAGCTCGATAGGCCAACATCATCAGGGGCTTTCGGCGGAAATGCCGGATCTTCGGCATGACTATATCGATCAGCA
>JBGPJH010000272.1:0-4377 GCA_041485305.1 Vicinamibacteria bacterium
CCTCTACGCCCGGACCTCTCCTGCCCTCGTCAAGTGCGGCTGGGGACTGGAGCGCAACCGGAACGGCGGCAATGCCGCCATGGCCGTGCTGGCGCTGCCTGCGGTGGCCGGGAAGTTCGGTGTTCGAGGCGGCGGTTACTCGATGAGCAACTCGGCATCGTGGAACATCGATCGACCCTGGATCGGCGCGTCCGAGCCGGACACGCGGATCGTCAACATGAACCACCTGGGGCGCGCGTTGCTCGACTACAACGATCCTCCGGTGAAGGTGCTGTTCGTGTACAACTGCAACCCGGTGGTGACGGTTCCAAACCAGCGCCTGGTGATTCGGGGGCTCGAGCGCAAAGATTTGTTCACGGTGGTCTTCGAGCAGGTGATGACCGACACCGCCCTGTACGCGGACGTCGTCCTGCCGGCAACCACATTTCTCGAAGGCTACGATTTCGCGCGGGCCTACGGTCCGCTCAACATCGAGCTCGGGCGTCCTGTGATTGATGCCGTCGGCGAAGCGCGGTCGAACGCCGAGGTGTTCGGTGAACTCTGCTCGCGGCTCGACCTGCTTGGCGAGAACGAGCCGTCGGGCGAGCTGGATCTGCTCGTGCGCGTTCTCGACTCGCTGCCCGGCGCGATCGGCGCGACGTTGCAGGCGGGCAACCGCCCGGTTCCGCCATGCGGGCCGGCGCCGGTGCAGTTCGTCGATGTGTTCCCGAACACACCCGATCACAAGGTCGACCTCTTCCCCGCTGCGCTCGACGAAAAGACCCCGGCGGGCCTCTATTGCTACCAGCCGGATCCGGCGACCGAACAGTATCCGCTGGCGTTGATTTCACCGGCGAGCGAGCGGACGATCAGCTCGACCCTCGGCGAGCTGCCCCGAGCTGACGTGAAGCTGCTGATGCACCCTGAGGACGCGGGCGCACGCGGGCTTGCGGACAACGATCGCGTTCGGGTGTTCAACGAGCTTGGAGAAGTGCACTGCACGTTGAACGTACTCCCCACGATCCGCCCAGCAACGGTGAGCCTGCCGAAAGGCGTGTGGCGGCGCAACATGGGAAACGGCGTCACCGGCACGGCGCTCGTGCCGGACACGCTCACGGACATCGGCGGCGGGGCGTGCTTCAACGACGCGCGCGTGCAGGTCGCCTCCCTGGCGACGGGACACTAGTAACGAAGCTTCGCCGTCCTGTTTGGCTGAACCTCTCCTCGGCGGTTTGAGGCGGAGCTTCGTTACTGCCAACTCCTGCTGCCGGCTGATGCTTCGCCCGCTGGCTGGACGGCTCCCTTAAGGGTCGCCGCTGACACCCGCGAAGGAACGGGCGCCGAGGCGCCTCACGGCGCGGTTCGATCGCTGCCCGTCATCGTCGCCAGATCGGTTGGCACGTACAGCCGACCGCGGCCCCCACGGCTCACCTGCCCGCCCTTACGGCCTGCAGAACGCGCTTCGTCGGTCGTCCACTTGTGAGCCGTGCCTTTTTCGTGAGCGGCGCGACCGCCCTTGCTCGCGATCTCGCGCTGTTTGTCGGGCGACATCGACGCAAACCCTCTGCGTTCCTTGTGTTCTGCCGTATCCACCAGTTGTCCTCCCTCTACCTCTTCAGGCCTCTCATCCAGGCGCACACCGCGCAGGACTCGTCTCGAGCCGTGAATGATCAAAACTCGCGCCGACAGGCCGCCGGAGCGATCACGTCAAAGTTGAGATACGAAAGCACTTAACTGGAGTGCCCGCCGGCTGACTCAAATGGGGTTGCAGTGGTTCGCTACAGGAGGGCCTGAAGGCGTCGTTACCCGACATCAGGAATCAGCTGTCGGGCTCCGACCTCTGGCGTCCCCGGAAGTACTCGCAGGCTTGGCAGTTCCGCACGTCGAACTGGTAACCCACGACCGGGAACCACATCGGATGCGAGCAGTAGAGCAATTCTCCGTCTTCAATCGTCTGAAAAGCGAGGTGCAGGGGGATGTCGGCCGTGCGGCGGCTGTACCAGCAGGCGCGGTGTCGCGCTTCAGGTTCAGGCATGCTCGCCGGCGGTCACTTGGCCTGCTGTGGGACGTAGCCCGGCGGAAGCGCGGCCCCTTCGCCGAAGAAGAAATCTTCCATCTGCCTGGCCATGAGTTCCTGAGCCTCCTTCTGCCACGGCATCAGGCGGTACTCGTTCAGGATCATCTTCATGCGCTCTTCCCAGAGCTTCCACGCGTCGGCAGAAATGTTCTCGAAGACGCGCTGACCGAGCTCGCCCGGCCAGGGCGGCGTCTCCAGCCCGGGTAGCTCTTTCTGGAACTTCGCGCAGAAGACCCTGCGGCCGCTGACGCTGTTCGAGGGTCGCGCGGGCGTGGGTTCGCAGGCTTCAGCCATGGCGCGATTGTAGCACCGGGACTTCAGGATCGATCACAAACTGGAGGCGCGCGTGCGACGAGCGCAGCGCGCGTTCCACGACGTCGCGCGAGTCGCCGCGCGCAAACACGAACCCGAGGTAGCTGGCGCCCTCGGGCAGCGGCACGAGCACCTGATCGGTCTTGGCCGTCATGCGCACGTCCACGATGCCCGGAACGGCCCTCGCCTCGTCCACACCGCGCACGCCACGCAACACGCCGCGGCGCGGGATGGGAATCATCATGACGCCAGACGCCATCGTCTCTCGCGTCCAGTCGGTGGACCACTCGCCGAGGGCATGGCGCAACAGCAGCTCCTCTAACGAAATCATGACCCCGGGGTCGGTCGGCCTGACGAACCGCAGCGCTTTGGCACACAGGCCGCCAATAGGCCGGGCCGCCACCTCGAGCACGTAGACACCCCGATCGTTGACCCGGCATTCCGCGTGAACCGGACCGTGCCGGAGCCCGAGCGCCGAAGCAGCCTGAGACACAACGGTCACGATCGCCTGCTGCCGGCCTGGCGGGAGCGACGAGGGAGTCAGGTAGATCGTCTCTTCGAAGAACGGGCCGTCGAGCGGATCCGGTTTGTCGAACAGGGCGAGCGGATGAAGCGCGCCGTGATCCATCAGACCTTCGAGCGCGAACTCGCGCCCCGGGATGAACTCTTCAACGAGGACGAACTCGTGAGCCGTGTTGCGCTCGGCGCGGATGTCGGGAGACTGAAGCAGCGATCGCAGGCGATAGTACGCAGTGACCAGTTCAGCCCTGTCGTTCACGCGCATGACCCCGCGGCTCCCCGACAGGGCCAACGGTTTGACGACCGAAGGGAACACGAGCGACGACGCCAGCTCGTGAGGATCGCCCGTCAGCAAATCCCGGACGAAAGACGGAGCCAGGAGTCCGGCAGCGCCCAGCCGCTCGCGGGTCGCCAGCTTGTTGCGGGCGGCCGCCGCCGCTTCGGGCGGGTGGCCCGGCAAACCGAGCGCCTCGCTGACACGTGCGGCAACCACCGTCGGCTGATCGCCCACAGCGAGCACACCGTCGATCGGATTGTTGCGGGCCGCTTCGACGATCGTCGACACCGACGCCTGCTCGTCGTAAAACCGAATCGGCAGCGCGTGGTCCATCCAGGGGTCGTCGAGAACTCTGCAACGATCCGTGGCGAAGACGAGATCGACGCCCAGGCGTTCGGCGGCTTCGCCGAAGGCCCGAGTTTGATAGCCGGTTGTCGTCGCCAGCAACAGCACTCGCGCCATGTTGTTCAGGCCTGAGCTGACCAGAGGGTTGCGAACGTCCGCCGTCCCGGCCCGCAAAGCCGCCACGCGACGGTACGGCGCTGAGCGTCGCGGAGCGTCAGGTACGACATAATCTCCCGAAAGCACCAGACGCCGCGACCGCACCGCGGGCGACGTCCTTGCCCATGCGGAACATCGTTCTGGGAGCCGCCGCGTCGATTCTCATGGCGCTCGTCATGGTCGTGCCGAGCGTTCTCGGCATCAGCACGTGGAAGATCGTGCTCGGCGTCCTCGGGCTGGCCCTCATCGTACTCTCAGGGCGGGACAGGCCCAAATAAGGTGCTGGGGTGCTGAAGTGCTGAGGTGCTGGGGTGCTGAGGTGCTTCTTGCTTATCCGATTGTTTCAGCAAACCACCATCTATTGGGGGTGGCCCCCAGTGGCTGGCCAGCCGTCGATGCGATGAGTGCTATCGGGCCGAAACCCTGAGAGCGGGCCGACGCCCGCGCCAGACGGAAAAATGCCCCGGAGGCGCCGGAATCCTCGGCAGCTCACGGAGCCTCCTCGGCCTACACATCGCAGATCATCTTGAAAAAGAGCAGCGGCAGAATGTACGCCTTCCAGTCCGTGCGATCGACCGCGCCGCCGCGCAGGAACTCGTGGCGGCTTGAGGTCCTGAAGACTCAGAGGCATCTCACCAGACATACTGTCACGCCGCCGCCGCGGTTGTCTCGCCCTTTGATTCGCCAGTCATGACGTTGTATTGAATCATCA
>JBGPJH010000273.1:0-4375 GCA_041485305.1 Vicinamibacteria bacterium
TACTGACCCAGATAGACGAACTGCACGGCCTGGGACTCGCGCACAATGAGCTGCGCGCCACGCTTGATTTCCTTGTCCTGGTCCGGAAAGCGGAACGACAACGTGTCGCGCGAGTCGTCGGTCCACTCGATAATCTCGATCAGCTGGCCCTTGATGAAATCCATCAAACCCATGTGCGCCTCCGTCGTTCGCCAAACTTATAATCGCAGGTCAGCTGTTGCCCAAACCATCCTGCTCAGAACAGCGCGATGGGATTGACCGGGCTGCCCGTCCCGCGCGGCACCTTCAGCGGCACCGCGATCAGCATGAAGTCGTAGCGACCCTCCTCGGCACAGGCGACAGCCAGCGGCTCGAGCAGCGCGTTGTCGAGCAGCGGGACGCCGTAGCTGAAGATCACGCCGTGCACGGGCCACGGCAGACCGTAGCCGTCCGGGCGGGCGTCCATCATGTCCCAGCCGAGCAACGAGACGTCGCGGTCGCGAATGAAAGCCGTGCAGGAAAGATGGAGCCCAGGCCGCGCGGTTCCTCCGTAGGTGTTGCCGGCGCGCAGGTAGGCCTCGCGTCCGCTGTAAACGAGCAGCGCGTCGCCGGGTCCGACGTCAACGCCTTCCGCTCTGGCGATGTCCGCCAACTCCCAGCCGTGAACCGGCTTGTCCGACGTGACGTAGGGCTCGCGTCGATGCCGGGGCACATCCAACAGCACACCGCGTGTGATGAGACCTCCGCTGAAGGCCGTGATATCGGCGAACTTGGCTCCGCGCGTGTCGATGTCCTTGTCCGGGCTGCGTCCGTTCCACATGCCTCCCTGATCCCAGACATTGCACAAGGCATCGACGTGGGTGACGGTCTGGCCGTGGTAGATGAACCCGTAGTAATCGACGACCGATCCCCCGGTTCCGCTCGTGGAGGTGCGGATGAACTGCTGCTCGGGCTCGAAGTTGCGGCTCAGCGACACCGTTCGTCCCGTCTTGACCAGGGCCGTCGCCGCGAGACGCTTCTGGGGCGTGATCAGATTGACGGCCCCCATCTGGTCGTCAGGGCCCCAACGCCCCCAATTGCGACGCCTCGCGTACCAGCTTTCCGCTTCCTCACGTGTGGGAATCCTGGTGTCGGGGCGCTGGGCCGTAGTGGCCTGCGGTGACGCCGTTTTCGTGAGCGATGATCCCGCCAGATCCCAACCGGCGACGCGCCTGCCGAGCACAGCTCCTCCAAACCCCGCCACGCTGAGAAGAAAACGCCGTCGCGCGGATGCCATGGCACGACCCTCCGGCTTGTGTGAGCGTCGGAACACCGGGATGGTAGCACGCGGCCTGACCGGTGTTCGGACCGCGTCCAGACATGGCATACTCTCACGTTCTTGAGCGATCGGGTTGCCGCAGGGAGATTGTCATGGACACACTTGACCGCGAGGGTGAGACCGGCCATAAAGCAGACGTCTCGGTGCTCGACGCCTTGATCGACATCCGCCATCGTCAGCAGGCACTCGCGGAGTATCGGTCGCGGGCGCATCAGATGAAGGACGAGGTCGAGGGTCTCGTCTATCAGAAGGTTCTCGCCGACTACGATGCTCGACACGCAGAGCTCGAGAAACTGGCGTCACCGCTGATCGAGAAGGCCATGCTCGAGTATCAGAGGTTGAGTGAAGAGTGGGAACGCGTCACGCAATCCAGCGAGCAAGCGAGGCTGGCCAAAGCCGAGGCCCAGTTCAGGCACGCGGTCGGCGAACTCGATGATGCCGAGCTCGCCGGTCGCATCAAGGAGCCGGAAAAAGTGGAGGCAAGTTGTTCCGAAGCACTCTCTGCCTTGAAAGAGCTCAAGGCCCGGTTCGCGGAGGCCCTGCCGGGCCTCGACCTCGACCGCCTGCCTCGAGGGCTGCCGGAAGAGTTCTCGGGGGACGCCACCGAAAATGCCGGCACGCTACGTCTCGCGGGAGTCCCTCCGATGATGGCCCGGCCAGTCCTCGCCAGTCAGGTCGGCGATGACAGCGATCGCGTCGACGACTCCACGATGGTGCTCCCCGACGCCGTGCTCGTCGTGGGCAATCAGCCCTCTGCTGCCCGGTTCCGGCTGTCGCTTGCAAACTATGTTGGTCGCGGCGAAGACAATCACGTGCGAGTGGTATGGGAGGGGATCTCGCAGCGACACGCGCTGATCATGGCGACGGGCAGCGGCTTCACGCTGAAAGACCTCCAGTCCGAGAACGGCACGTTTGTGAACGGCGATCGGGTTCAAGAACGAAAGCTGAGCGACGGCGACCGGATTAGGATGGGGAGCCTGGAGCTGGTGTTTCGCATGCCGTCGGCCGGCGCCGCCCACGCCGCGTCGTAGCCGCCGACGCGCCGGTTCGATTTCTGAGGAACGGAGTGGAGGACCAAATGCATCGTGATCGTTTCGCAACGCTCAGCCGGCGCGACTGGATGCGGATCCTGGGCGCTGGCGCCGGGCTCGGTGTGCTCGGCGGCTTGCGCGGAGACAACTTTCTAGCGGCGGCTGCCGGACAGGCAGGAGCGCGGACCGGAAAGGTTGCCTTTCCAAAGGGGGCGATCGTCCGGACGATCCTGAAAGACGTGCCCCCTGAGGCGCTCGGAACCGGTGCAACGTTGTTTCACGAGCATCTCTCGATCAACCTGTCGGGCTTGGGCGGAGGCCGCGCAGGTCAGCCGCCGGCCACCCCGCCGCCACCTCCCGTCACCGACGATGTCGACATGATGGCGCAGCTCGTCAACAAGGCCGGCACCGAGGGCGTGGCCTGCATCGTCGACGGCGGGCACACCGACATGGGCCGCAAAATGGCGGACCTGAAGACGATCGCCAGCCGGACCAAGGTGCACATCGTCGCAAGCGGCGGATTCTACATGCAGCGCACGTATCCGCCGGACACCGCGACGAAAACTGATGATCAGCTCACCGACGATCTCGTACGCGAGGCGCGCGAGCAGCGGCACGGTGCGTTCGGCGAGATCGGGGAGAACCCCAACGGAGCGGAACTGACGCTCGACGAACGCAAGGTGTTTCGCGCGGTGGGCAAGGCCAGCGTTCGCACGGGGCTGCCCATCTTCACCCACAATTCGTACGGAACGGGACCGGCCGTACCAAAAGATATCGGCTTGCAGCAACTCGACATCCTCGAGTCCGTCGGTGTACGACCCCAGCACATCGCCATCGGCCACACGTGCTGTCTGGACGACCCGCCCGCGACGATCATCAAGGAAATCGCGAAGCGCGGCGCGTTTGTCGGGTTCGATCGGGTGACGACCGTTCAGCAGATCATGCCCGACGCGAAGAAGGTGGCCATGGTGCTGGCATTCCTCGAAGCCGGATTCGCCGACAAGCTCCTGCTGGCCGCGGACTTTACAGGACAGCGGACGATCGAGGCAGGTCCGGGCTACGGGCGCACCGTGACGGGGTTCTTACCAATGTTGCGGCAGGCGGGCGTCAAGGATGAGACGCTGCAGATGATCATGCACGACAACCCGAGGCGGTTCCTGGCGTTCGTACCCGTCTCGAAGTAGGAGGGGCCACTCCCTGTCATCGAACGGCGACCGCCCGGTTCCAGGTGAAGAGAGAGCTGGCATCGTTTCGCGCGGACAGCGCTGCAAGCTCGCCGATGGCTGTATCGAGCTGCGCTTCACTGCACAAGCCTGAACCGACCAGCCCACGACGAGCGCTCTCGATATTTCCGATGATGTTTTGTATCCACGCGTCGAAGCCTTCGGAACCGTGCCAGTGCACCTCTGGTTGAATCGAGAGTTCGATGCGTGAGAAGCCGGCCCTCCGGAACAACCGGTACAAACGCCGGCCGATTCGACCGTCCCCGCCGAGCCGCTCCTGGTGCCGCTGAAAAGCCGCCCACACCTCTTCGAACGTTGGACATGGCGGATCGACGCGCAGCAGACTGATGTCGTTCTCGCACACCGCCACCCGAGCGTCCGGACGAGCGACGCGTCGCATTTCTCGCAGGACCTGTTCGGGATCTTCGACATGTTCCAACAGGTAGCGCGCGTAGACTAGATCGAAGGTGCCATCTGACAACGACAGCCGATGTGCGTCGCCCCGCAGATAGGTGACCGAAGGGACTGCAGCGGCTGCTGCGAGCTGCTCCGAGGATTTCTCGAACGCGACGACGCGGACACCTTCGGCCGCACCAGCCACCTCGGCGGCCAGAATGCCAAGCCCGCTTCCAACCTCCAGGACTTGCATCCGCGGCGCCACCTGCAGAAAGCGAACAAACGCTGCGTTCGTCATGCGGTTGAGCGCCGCAAGCCGCCTCTGCTCCGCCGGCCTCGTCCCGTGGATGTACGTGTCGGCGGCCGAGTCTTCAGTCATATCAATCCGTCGACACCTGCGCTCCGGAGCGTCGAGAGCTCCACCATCA
>JBGPJH010000274.1:0-4365 GCA_041485305.1 Vicinamibacteria bacterium
CGCCCGAGCGGGAATCGCTACTTGCCGAAGGCGTCCGTACTGCCAATCACGTTCCGCGGCGGTGGCAGCGGCGGCGTCGATGGGGATCGCAGCGCAGGTGGCGGCGGTGACAGCGTAGGCGGCAGCGTGACGGGCGTGGGCGGCCATGTGGGCGGTCCCAGCGGCGTGACCGGCGGCACGGGCGGCGGCGCGGCCCGCACCCTCATCGGCGTCGCGGGCGGCGGCGTGGGCGGCAACTGCGGCGGCGCGCGCCTCGCCACACCTTATCTCACCACGCGCCCATGCGCGCCCTGCTTCGAGGGCTTTGCGAGGTCGGTCGTCTTTCGGGCGATTCTCCTCGAAGTACCGGAGCACATGCTCGGCGCAGTCGGCAGCCCAAAGCGCCAATGACCTGTGGTCATCCTCGACGACCGCCCTGGAGTGCTCAACCTTCATCGTGCCTCTTTCTGCTGCCTAAACGAGTAGAGTAGTCGGTTCAACTCGGTAGCCCCATATTTGAACGGCGGCCGCAGTCTATCGCGGCGGTCGCGTGGGTTCAATGTGTTCGGAGAGCGCATCCCCGCAGTCACGTGCCATCGAACTCGTAACCGCGAACAGAGGGGAATTCAGTTCTCGATCGCGCAGATATTGCGCCAACTGCCACCAACGCGAAGGCATATGCTAAATCCGATGAGGTTGGACTGGCAGACCGTGATCGCGGGCCTCACCGGCGTCCTGATCGCGCTGCATCTTGTCGTCCGCTTCGCCCTCCACTCAACCGGCACATTTCACGGCGTCCCGATTGCCGATGCACTGCTCCTCGTAGTGCTGGTCTTCGGTGGCGTTCCACTCGTGCTTGAACTGCTCGTGCATGTGTTCAAGCGCGAGTTCGGTTCGGACCTGCTCGCGGGCATGTCGATCATTGCGTCCGTGCTGCTCGGCGAATACCTCGCGGGCGCGCTCGTCGTCATGATGCTGTCGGGCGGCCGCGCGCTCGAAGCCTACGCCTTGCGCAGCGCGTCGTCGGTGCTCGACGCCCTCGCGCGGCGCATGCCGTCGGTCGCGCACCGGACACGCGAGGGCGTGATCACGGACGTCACGCTCGATGACGTGACCATTGACGACGCGCTGGTGGTGTTTCCGCATGAGATCTGCCCAGTGGATGGCGTCGTGCTCGACGGCCACGGCGTGATGGACGAGTCGTATCTCACCGGTGAACCGTACATGATGTCGAAGACGCCAGGCGCGGGCGTCCTGTCTGGCGCGGTGAACGGCGAGTCGACGATGACGATTCGCGCCGGGAAGCTGGCGATTGATTCCCGGTACACACGGATCATGCAGGTGATGCGCGCGTCGGAACAACATCGCCCGCAGTTGCGGCGCTTGGGCGATCAACTGGGCGCGTGGTACACACCGCTCGCGGTCGCGATTGCCGGCTCGGTCTGGTGGATGAGCGGCAATCCGCTCCGGTTCCTGGCGGTGCTGGTCGTCGCGACGCCGTGTCCGCTGCTGATTGCGATCCCGGTCGCGATCATCGGGTCGATTTCGCTCTCAGCCCGACGCGGCATCATCATCAAGGACCCGGCCATCCTCGAGAAGATCTCGACGTGCCGGATTGCGATCTTCGACAAGACCGGTACGCTGACCTACGGCCACCCGAAGTTGACTGAAACGTTGCCGGCCGCGGGCCAGACGTCGACGCACGTGCTCGCGCTGATGGCGAGCCTCGAGCGCTATTCCAAACATCCGCTGGCCAAAGCCGTCGTCGAGGCCGCGACCGAGGCGGGCGTGGCGCTGGGTGAAGCCAGCGAGATCAGCGAGCCCGCGGGATCCGGGCTGCGGGGCGTCATCGGCGGATCGCACGTGGAAATCACGAGCCGCGCGATATTGCTGGCCGCGCAGCCGAGCGCGATCGCCGAGCTGCCGGACGCGGTGAGCGGCATGGAATGCGTCGTGATGATTGATGGCCGCTACGCCGCCACGTGTCGTTTCCGCGACGAGGCGCGCCACGACGGCCCGCCATTCATCGAACATCTCGGACGCCGGCACCGGTTCGATCGCGTGATGCTGGTCTCGGGCGATCGCGGATCCGAAGTGCGGAACCTCGCCGAACAGGTGGGCATCACCGAGGTGTTCGGCGGACAGTCGCCAGAGGACAAGCTGGCGCTCGTGCGCGGGGAAACCGCGAAAGCGTCGACGTTGTTTCTGGGCGATGGCATTAACGACGCGCCCGCGCTCACGGCGGCGACTGTCGGCGTGGCGTTCGGCCAGCACAGCGACATCACGTCCGAAGCGGCCGGCGCCATCATCATGGACACGTCGCTCGAGACAGTGGACGAACTGTTCCACATTGGTGAACGGCTGCGATCGATCGCGCTGCAGAGCGCGCTGGGCGGCATGGCGCTCAGCCTGATCGGGATGCTGTGTGCCGCCGCCGGATACCTTCCGCCCGTAGCCGGCGCCATCGCACAGGAACTAATCGACGTCGTGGCGGTGGCCAACGCCCTGCGCGCCGCCTGGCCCCCGAGGGCACTCTCCGATTACTGACGAATGACGGGGATTGTGATGCCACGCTGGCTTCCCGACCCGCCGCGCCGCCGACGACCAGTAACCCGATCAGCAGGCGCACCATCGCCACCGCCCCGGAATCACCCCAGCCGGGCGCTCCGGCATAGGCATCACGGACCATGGCATTGAAGCCGGTTGCCCGCAGGCCCGTCCTTACGTGTGTTTGTGGGTGGTGCGGAAGGGGGGATTTGAACCCCCACTGGATTGCTCCAACTAGCTCCTGAGGCTAGCGCGTCTGCCGTTCCGCCACTTCCGCAGTGGGGGAGAAATCCACAGGCCCGAACGAGCAGTATAACGCAAGGTTTTGCCGAGGCTATACTCGTACCACGTGGTCGCGCGCTCGCGCAGCCAGAACCTCGCTGCTTGAAACACGCCCAAGGGGAGTGGATACCAGATGGCCAGACGCGGAATCGCAATCGTCTTCACGCTGCTTGGGTCAGCACTCGTGCTCTCGATTGCCGCCATGTTCGTGATCTACCTGCTCGTCGGACGCGAGCCTTCGGTCCCGTCCAATGCGCTCTTGACACTTCGCATTGGCGGAAACCTCGCCGAGATTGCTCCCGCCGACATCGTGGGCTACCTGCGCGGCTCTCGGACGCCGACCGTCCGGTCCATCGTCGAGCTCCTGCGAAAGGCGAAAGCCGACGCGCGCATCGGCGCCGTTCTCCTCAAGCCCACCGGCTTCGACTCGCCCTACTGGGCCAAGGTCCAGGAAATCCGCGACGGCGTCCTCGAGGTGAGGAAAGCCGGCAAGCCGGTCTACGCGTTTCTCGAAGCAGGATCCGCCCGCGAATATTATCTCGCGTCAGCGTCCGACAAGGTGTTCCTGATGCCGTCAGCGGCCCTCGATCTGACGGGCGTTGCCACCTACCAGCTGTTTCTCCGCGGGACGCTCGACAAGATCGGCGCGTACCCGGACATGCACCACATCGGCGAGTACAAGACCGCGGTCAACACCTACACAGAGAAGGGCTACACGCGGGAACACAAAGAGGTCGACGAGGCGCTGTCGCGCGGCGTGTACGAGCAGCTCGTGCGCGGCATTGCCGACGGCCGTCGCAAAAGCGAGTCCGACGTGCGCCGGCTGATCGACGAGGGCCCGTTCCTGCCCGAGGACGCCCTGCGCACCGGCCTGGTGGACGATCTGGCGTACGAGGATCAGGTGGTCGAGAAGCTTCGCGCAGCGAAGCGTGGCGGCGCCGACGGGAGCACGCGCCAGATCGACGGCGAAGACTACGCGCGCGTCAGCCTGGGAGCGGTCGGCCTGAACAGAGGGCCACGAATCGCCGTCATCTACATCGTCGGCACAATTACCAGCGGTAAGAGTGGGTACGACCCGGTCAACGGGCCGATTGCCGGGTCGGAAACCCTCGCCGAGTACATCCGGCAAGCGCGGCGCGACAGCTCGGTGCGGGCGATCGTCGTGCGGATCGACAGCCCTGGGGGATCGGCCAACGCGTCCGACGCGGTCTGGCGCGAGCTCACGATTGCGAAAACCGAGCGCGCCGACCGCCCCGTCGTCGTCTCGATGTCCGATCTCGCCGCGTCGGGCGGCTATCTCGCCGCGGTTGCGGCGCCGACCATCGTCGCGCAGCCAGCGACGTTTACGGGCTCGATCGGAATTTTCGGGGGGAAGATCGTAACCGGCGGCGTTTACCAGAAACTCGGAGCGCATATCGACTCGACGAGCGTTGGAAAGAACGCCGAGATGGATTCGCCGGCCCGATCCTTCAACCCCTCAGAGCTCAAGAAACTGCAAGAGCAGCTTCAGTCGTTTTACGACCAGTTCGTGGAACGAGTCGCCCAAGCGCGGCACAC
>JBGPJH010000275.1:0-4323 GCA_041485305.1 Vicinamibacteria bacterium
AGCTTGCCGGGGTCTGACGCTAATGGGAGGTTTTCTCGAGCGGTTCGAGCAGGATGTACCAGCTCTCGCAATCGGATCGCGAACCACCTGCGAGCGTGACCGTAAAGCCGAGCTTCAGCGACCCAACATCCCAGTGTTGCTTCGCAAGATTGTTTTCCATCCGGACTCGGAACGGGCTTAGCAAGTTCTCGGACGAATCGTGGGGACGATGTTCGTCCTGAACGCCCTGGAAGATCGCGAACTCGCGCCGAGGTCCAAGGTGCACCTCGAACTGGCCCACGCCGTTCACGACGTGGTCGTACACACGCTCGGCGTACTGACCGCGGCCATCCTGGCAGGACTGCCAGCTACCTTCGAGGATGTGCCGTGGGCTGCTCGAGTACGAGATGAACTCCTGGGCGGCTGCCGGGAGACCACCAATGAGGGCCACGAACGACGCGCCGATCACGATCCGACAGGGAGCGGTCAACGACAGACGCACGCAGCTCCTTTGAGCACCTTCTCCAACCAGAATCGCGACCGATGAAGGAAGTGTAGCCTAAATTCTCTGTAACTCGCCGAGACCGAGGCACCTGACCTAGAATCGTCGGCGAAGGAGTCTGACCAATGGCCGATCAAAGTCTCAAGAATCACACTCGCATCGTGCCCATCTACCACATGGGCGTGTTCTTTCCGCTCCTCCTCAACTTCCTCTGGTCGATCTATCGCGTTGCGCAGGAACCAACCGGCGATCGGGTGATCGGCCTCATCGTGGCCGTCGCGCTCCTGCTGATGTTCCTTTCGGTGCGCCAGCAGGTCGTGACCGTCCAGGACCGCGTGATCCGACTGGAAATGCGCCTGAGGATGCGTGAATTGCTCCCCGCGGACGTCTACTCCCGGGCCGCCGCGCTGCCCCTCAAGCAGCTGATCGCGCTCCGCTTCGCGAGCGACGCCGAACTGCCGGGACTTGTACGCGACGTGCTCGCCGGAACCGTGACGACGCAGAAGGACATCAAGATGCGCATCAAGGATTGGCAGGCGGACTTCCTCAGAGCGTAATCAGAGTGCCCTGAGCATCTTCGCCGTCACGAACCACCGTAACGAGCCCGGGGCGCCCGGTGGCAGGCGGTTCACGTCGATGCGGCACGCGGCGCCCTTCTTGAACTCGATCGGATGCGGCGAACCGATCAGGCGCGCCGCAAGCTCGCCGATACCCGGCTCGTGCCCGACCAGCGCGATGCGTGTGCGGCGGGATTGCTTCTCGAGATCGGCCAGCGCACCCGTGATCGAGCCGCCCGGCGCAAGGGAGTCGATCGCCACGATCGGCGGGCGCGGGTCGAACACAGCGGCGACGATCTCGGCGGTCTGGCGCGTGCGCACGAGCGGGCTCGTCAGCACGATGTCGAACGTCACGCCGAGCCGCTTGAGGCCTCGCGCCGTCTTCCGCGTGCGGAATGCTCCTTGTTCGCTCAACGGCCGCTTGGTGTCGTCGGGCCACGCGTCGCCACGCGTCTCGGCAGATCCGTGTCGGATGAGGTAGAGCTCGTGCGGGACCGGCATCGCGGGCTTACCCGGCTCTCCGAGCCCGGGTGTCCGCACGGCGAGCCGTGAGTCGACCGCAGACATCCACAAACGCCGATCGGTCGCGCACGTAGCGCGCGTGCAAGCTTCGACAGCTGCGCTCGAGCGACGCGACGAGCATGTCGAGGTCGCGCCAGCGAGTGAGGTCGGGTGGCGTCAGCGCTGCCTGCACGCTTCGCACTCGGTCGATGAGCACCTGCAGGTCGTGCATGCGCCCGAGCAGCGCCTGCGCCTGCTTCAATGTCCTGAGCGATCGGCCGTCTGGACGTCCGCCGGCTTCGGCAGCCAGTTCGGCTCCGTATCGAAGCTTCTTGAGCGCAATCCGCACTGCGTGCAGTCGCTCGGGCAGATAGACCGATCCGGCGGCGTCGATCGCCCGTTCGAGCGCTGCCGCGCGCCGGGCAACGCGCGCGTCGAGCGCCCAGCGCCAGGCTCGGTCCGGCGGATGGTTCAGATCCTCCCCCTCGAGGTCCTTCAACACGCCGGCGAGCTTGCCTGCCACGCGCTGGGCTTCTGCCGCCACGGTCTTGCCCGGAAGCCCTCGACCAGCGAGGTCGCGGGCGCTCTCGATGTCGGCTCTGAGCAGGGCGAGCGCGCGCTGCTCATGACCGCCGGACTGATGCAACTCGTCGATGACCAGCAGCAGGACGTCCAGTTCCCGAAGACCTCCCAGTTGCCGCGTTACCCTTCGGAGCCGCCTCCCCAGCTTCTCGGCCGTCGCACCGCGGAGCTGCAGAACGGGGAGCAGCTCGCGCAGCCGGCGCGACCCCACACGCGTACGATGGACGGCACCGACGTCTCCCTTTTCGACGTCATGTAACGCGTGTGTAAACCGACCGAGGCGCGACTCAAGCAGATCGTAACGGCGCGTGAACCGAGGCATGATATAGAGAGACCGACACAGAAATTATAGTAGCGACTCTTAACTACACTCAACTGCGATGCGCCTGGCTGCCATCGATATCGGAACCAACTCGCTGCACATGATCGTCGTGCGCGTCGGCCCGGATTTCTCGTTCGAAGTCGTCGACCGCGAGAAGGAGATGGTCCGCCTTGGCGCCGGCGGTCTCGACGGCCGGGCGCTCACGCCCGAGGCGATGCACGCGGCCCTCCAGGTGCTGTCGAAGTTCAACCGCCTGGCGGAATCACACGGCGTCGACAAGATCGTCGCGGTGGCCACGAGCGCGGTGCGGGAGGCCGAGAATGGCGGCGAGTTCCTGCGCGCCATCACGGATCGAACGGGTATGCACCCGCGCGTGATCTCGGGGACCGAAGAGGCACGGTTGATTCACCTGGCGGCAGCCTATGGCGTCGGCATCTCTGGAGAGGTGGCCGTCGCGGTCGACATCGGCGGTGGCAGCGTCGAAATCACGCGAGGGAGCGGCCCGGCCATCAGCGTGGGCCGAAGCTTCAAGCTCGGCGTCATCCGCCTGACCGAGCGCTTCGTCAAGAGCGATCCCATCTCGCCGCGTGACGAGCGCCGGCTCGTTCGACACGTCGAATCGGAGCTAGCCGCGTACCTGAACCAGCTTGCTCGGGACGGCTTCGACCGCGTCGTCGGCACGTCGGGGACGATCCTCAGCCTGGGCGCGATTGTCGCCGCGCAGCAGGAACATGGGATACCGGCCACGCTGCGAAGCCGGCGCATCCCCGCCAAAGGGCTGCGAAGCGTGCGCAAGCTGCTGACGTCGCTCGACCTGCAGGATCGGCTTCGCGTGCCGGGTCTCGATCCCCGCCGGGCGGATCTCGCCGTCACCGGAGTCATCCTGCTGGACACCATCCTCCGGCGGCTCGGCGCCGGAGAAATCACGCTGTGCGACATGTCGCTTCGCGAGGGGCTCGTCCTGGACTATATCGCCCGGCATCGCAAGGCCATCGCTCAGGCGGACCGTTATCCGGACGTGCGCCGGCGCAGCGTGATCGAACTCGCGGAGCGGTGCAACTACCGGCCGGAGCACGCCCAACAGATCGCGAGACTGGCCCTGTTTCTCTTCGACGGCACTCGAGGCCTGCACGCGCTGACCGACAAGGAGCGCGAGTGGCTCGAGTACGCGGCGCTCCTTCACGACATCGGCGTGCACATCAGCTACCAGCGCCACCACAAGCACTCGTACTACCTGATCAAGAACGGCGACCTGCGCGGATTCGACCCTGAAGAAGTCGACACGCTCGCCCTGGTGGCCCGCTACCATCGTCGCGCCACACCGGCGCGTCGTCACGCCGGCTTCCGGGACCTCCCGCGCAAGCGTCGGCGTCTTGTCCGAACGCTCGCCGCGATGCTCCGGCTGGCGGAGGGCCTGGATCGCAGTCACGCCCAGGCGGTGAAGAGCCTCGAGCTGCACGATCGGGGCGAGGACGCTCTGCTGCTGCTCGGGACCGAGGGCGGTGCGGAGCTCGAGCTCTGGGCCGCCGCCCGTCAGGCGGCGCCCTTCGAACGAGTCATCGGCAAGCCGCTGCGCGTGGAAGTGAGCGGACACTCCTATGCTGAACAACCTGGTGAAACCACACGAGTACCCGGGCAAGCTGTTCGTGGTCGAAGGCATCGACGGGTCGGGGAAGACGACGCAGCTGGGGCTGCTGGCGAAGTGGCTGATCGCCGAGGGTCACCGCGTCTTCGTCACGGAATGGAACTCGTCGGCGCTGGTCAAAGCCGCCACCAAGACCGGAAAGAAAAAGAACGCGCTGACGCCAATGACCTTCAGCCTGCTGCACGCCACCGACTTCGCCGATAGGCTGCTGTACAAGATCATCCCGCCTCTCAAG
>JBGPJH010000276.1:0-4316 GCA_041485305.1 Vicinamibacteria bacterium
AACCTGCACCCAGACCTCAAGGCCGATTACATCCTCGCCAATCCGCCGTTCAACATCTCGGACTGGTCGGGCAAGCTGCTGGCTGAAGACGTGCGCTGGCGCTTCGGCACGCCTCCCGCCGGCAACGCCAACTACGCCTGGATCCAGCACTTCATCCATCACCTCGCGCCGCCAAACGGCCGCGGCGGGGGAGTCGCCGGCTTCGTCATGGCCAACGGCTCACTCTCCACGGGCTCCGGCGGCGAGGGCGAGATTCGCCAGCGCATCGTTGAGGCCGACCTGGTTGATTGCATCGTCGCGCTGCCGGCCCAGCTCTTCCTCACCACCGGCATCCCCGCCTGCCTCTGGTTCCTTACCCGCGACAAGAGCGGCAAGAACCTCAAGCACGGTGGGCGCGATCGGAAAGGCGAGACGCTGTTCATCGACGCCCGCAAGCTCGGCACGATGCAGACCCGGACGCTCCGCGTGCTGACCGGCGGTGACGACGGCGAAAGCATGCTGGCCGACGGCATGGGCGATCCGAACTTCGATTCCGACCTCGGCCGCATCGTCTATGCCTTCCGCCAGTGGCGCGGCGAACCCGCGCCCGACTGGTGGGACGATGCGCAGCACGGCGCCTGGGCCTACCGCGACATCCCCGGCTTCTGCAAGGCCGAGACCACCGCAGGCATCAGCAAGGACGGATTCGTGCTCACCCCGGGCCGGTACGTCGACGCCGAGGAACAGGAGGACGACGGTGAGGCGTTCGCGGAAAAGTACCCGCGCCTGCTGGCGGAGTTGGAAGAGTGCTTTGGGGAGGTACGAAGACTCGAAGGAACCGTCCGCGCGAAGTTAGCTGGACTGGAAAATGAACAGTAGGGGCTGGCCGCGGGAGACGATCGAGTCCCTAATCTCGACGGGGGCGATCATTGGACACAAGGATGGGAACTATGGGTCGCTGTATCCAAGGGTTGAGGAGTTTGGCTCGGTAGGCGTCCCGTTCCTGACGGCAAGATCAATCGTTGGTGGGACACTGGACATCGACGGCGCCCCGCGGCTTGCGGACGATCGTGCCGATGCCCTCAGGTTTGGATTCGTCCAGCCGTGCGACGTTCTTCTTTCGCACAACGCAACCATCGGACGCGTAGCGATCGTGCCCGACTTCGACGGCCGCCTACTTGTCGGAACGTCCCTGACGTACTTCAGACTGAACCCCGAGAGGCTCTCGGTGCGGTACTTCGCGGCGTACTTGGCGAGCGTGGACTTCCAGAATCAGTTGAACGCCGTGATGAGCCATTCGACGCGCAATCAGGTTCCCATCACGGCGCAACGAAAACTAAGCGTCGTGGTTCCACCTCTTTCGACGCAGAATGCCATTGCCGGCGTCGTCGGCGCGCTCGGCGATAAGATCGAGCAGAACCGGCGGACGGCGCGGGCGCTGGAGCGGTTGGCCCGGGCGATGTTCCGGGCGTGGTTCGTGGACTTCGAGCCGGTGAAGGCCAAGGCCGCCGGTGCGACCGCCTTCCCGTCCGTGCCCCAGCCGGTCTTCGACGCCCTGCCCACTCGCTTCGTCGAGTCCGGCATCGGCCCCGTGCCGGACGGATGGAACGTGAGAGCGCTGTCGAGCATGTGTACGGTCGTAAGCGGCGGAACACCTAGGCGCTCGGAGGAAACCTACTGGAATGGCGACATTCCATGGTACTCAGTGAAGGACGCGCCAGGTGCTGGCGAAATTTGGGTAATCAGAACTGCCGAGCGAATCACGGCGGAAGGAGCGGCGAATAGCGCCGCACGCGTTGTTCCCAAGGGCTGCACGATCATCTCAGCACGAGGAACCGTCGGCAAACTGGCGATGGCGGGGGTTTCAATGGCATTCAATCAATCCTGCTACGGCCTCCTGCCCGGAGACGGCAGATCGTTTGGGCATCTCAATCTGCTAGTGCACACAGTTGTTGCTGATCTACAGCAGCGGTCGCATGGCTCCGTATTCGACACCATTACCCGTGCCACCCTTGACGGCTTGCTGGTGACAAGTCCGCAAGGCGAGGTCGTGACCGCGTTCGAATCTGTCGTTGACCCAATGCTTCAGCTTCTCCTAGCGTTGGTGGACGAGTCATCGAAGCTCGCCGAGGTGCGCGACTACCTCCTCCCCGGGCTGCTGAGCGGCCAAGTTCGCGTGGAGATCGCCCATGGCTGAACCGACCGCCGCACAAGCGCGCTTCCAGATGGTCGGCGCCCGCGCGGCGGTGCTCGACGGCCCGATCGCCGAGACGATCGAGCAGCAGATCCAAGCGATCGAGAACGCCCTGTCGAGCGTGCCCGACTTTGCCTTCGATCTCTCCAAGACGCTGGTCGAGTCGGTCTGCAAGACGGTGCTCGCGGACATCGGCCATCCGGCGGACCCCAACTGGGAAGCGCCGAAACTGCTGAGGGAGACGACAAACCGGCTGGCGCTGCTGCCGCGCGACCATCCCGACCCGGCGAAGGCGCGCGATTCCGTGGAGAGAACGATTCGGGGACTGCTCCAGACGATCCAGGGGTTGTGCGAGTTGCGCAACGGCTACGGTATGGCCTCCCACGGCCGCGACAGCTTTTCCGCGCGGCTCGATCTTCGGCAGGCAACGCTCGCGGCGCAGGCGGCGGACACCATTGTGTCATTTCTCTACCGCATCCACCGCGACGCGCTGATGCGGTCGCCCGGCGTGCGCATCTACTACGAAGACCACGCCGACTTCAACGAGGCCTTCGATCGCGACAATGAACCGATCCGGCTGAGTGGGGTGGAACTGCTGCCAAGCCGCGCGCTGTTCCACGCTGACCGGGAGGCGTACAAGGCCGCGCTGAACGAGCATCTGGCCGAACAGAGGGGGAGCGGCAACGCTGCCGTTAACGCGGTGCCGGGCGCCACCACGCAGCAGGCCCCATGACGATGTCTTCGCCTACTGAGCAGCTCGTCGAGGATGTCGCCGCGGTCTACTTCGGGACGATCGGCGCTACCGTCAAGCGCGGCGTGGAGATCGACGACGCGGGGGAGCGCGCCGATGCAGCACAGGCCATGCTCAAAGGGCGCCTCGGCGCCGCGCTGCATCGTCTCAACCCCGACCTGCCACACGACACCATCGAAGAGGTGGTGCGCGTCTTCTCGCGCCCGCCGCACCCGACGCTGATCCAGAACAACCGCTGGTTCCACACTCTGTTCACTGATAGCGTCGAGGTCGAGTACCGCGATGCCAGAAGTGGCGAGACGCGCGGCGGTCGCGCCCGGCTTGTGGATTTCGACACCCCGACCGCAAACGAGCTGCTGGTCGTGCGCCAGCTCAGCGTCGCCGGGCCGTCCGGCAAGGTCATTCGCCCGGACCTGACGGTGTTCCTAAACGGCCTGCCGGTTTCGGTTATCGAGCTCAAAGACCCGACTGACGCCGAGGCCGACTTGGACGTCGCCATCGACCAGCTCGACCGCTACATGCAAACCGCACCCGACCTGTTTGTGCCGAACTTGTCGCTGGCGGTCTCGGACGGCATGCTGACGCGCGTCGGCACGATCACCAGCGCGCGCACCCGCTTCATGCCCTGGCGCCCGACCGACGATCGCGAGGGAGGCGGCGCGCCGACACTGGAGGCGCTGATCCGGGGGCTGTTCGAGCCGCGGGCGCTGGTCGACTACCTGCGATCCTGTGTCGTTTTCGAGGAGGACGAGCGCGGCGAGATCGCCAAGAAGATCGCGGGCTATCACCAGTTCCGCGCAGTGCGCAAGGCGCGCGCCAGCGTGTTGGCGAGCCTCAAGCCACCGTCCGGCACGGGCGACGGGCGCGGCGGCGTGATCTGGCACACCCAGGGCTCGGGCAAGTCGCTCAGTATGCTGATGCTGGCCGGCGCGCTGATCCGCGAGCCGCGCCTGACCAACCCCACGGTCGTCATGATCACGGACCGAAACGATCTGGACGATCAGCTGTTCGACACCTTCGCCGCCGGGCGCGCTGTGCTACGGCAGGCTCCGGTGCAGGCCACGAGTCGGGAGCATCTGCAATCACTGCTCGACCGTGCGTCGGGCGGCGTGGTGTTCGCAACCATCCAGAAGTTCGCTGAGGCGCACGGCGTGGTCTCGGAGCGCGCCAACGTGGTTGTGATGGCCGACGAGGCCCACCGCAGCCAGTACGGCTTCGTCGATGGCGGCGCGCGCTGGATGCGTGAGGCGCTGCCGAACGCCACCTTCGTCGGCTTCACGGGAACGCCGCTGGAGCGCGACGACAAGAATACGATCCACGTCTTCGGCGAGTACGCGGACGTCTACGACATCCGCCAGGCGGTTGCGGACGGAGCGACCCGGCCGCTCTACT
>JBGPJH010000277.1:0-4310 GCA_041485305.1 Vicinamibacteria bacterium
ACTACTGCGCGCGCTGCCAGACCGGGGGGCGGCTGCTTGCGGACCGGTCGCTCTCGCGGCTCCTCAGGGACGACTGGCCGCGACGGATCTAACGATCGCGAATTTGGTCATTTGATCACTTGCTCATCTGGTCACTTGATTGGTTCATTTTAAAATGACCAAATGACCAGATGTTCAAATGACGAAATTCAGAGGCCCTCCCGCCGCCCTTGCCAATGCCAATCAATAGATGTAGATTCGTAGATATGCGTCAGGTGTCCGCGCTCTACCGGCTGCTCGGCGACGAGGCGCGACTTCGGCTGCTCCGGGTGCTCGGCCGGGAGCGCCTGAACGTGACGGAGCTGACCGGCATCCTGGGCCTCGCGCAGTCCGGCGTGTCACGTCACCTCGGGCTGCTCAAGGAGGCGGGCTGGGTCGCCGAAGAAAAGGACGCCGGCTACACCTATTACTATCTGTCCCCGACGCTCAAGAACGAGGGAAGCCGAGCGCTCTGGGCGGCCCTCGCCGAGCAGTTCGACGCGGCAAGCGGCGATGCGGCGGTTCGCGCCGACGAGGCGCGGCTGCAGGAAGTCCTGCGGCTCCGAAAGGAAAATTTCGACACGCACGGCAGCCCCGACGCGCGGGATGCCCGCCAACTGGTGCCGGGTCGGAGCTGGGCCGCCTGGTCGAGGGCCCTCGGTCTGTTGCTGCCGGCTCTCAAGGTTGCGGATCTCGGCTGTGGCGAAGGCTACCTCACCATCGAGGCTGCCCAATGGGCCAGGCAGGTGATTGCCGTCGATCGATCGATGGTCGTGCTCGAGCGCGCCCGCGCTCTGGGCCGCAGGCGCCGCGTGTCGAACGTCGAGTGGAAGCGGGGCGAACTGGAGAAGCTGCCGATCAAGGATGCGACCGTTGACGTGGCGCTCTTGTCCCAAGCGCTCCATCACGCGGTCAGTCCGGCGCGGGCTGTGTCCGAAGCCGCGCGCATCACGGTTCCTGGCGGCCGGGTGCTCGTCCTCGACCTGCGAGAGCACCAGGAGGACTGGGTTCGCTCCAAGCTCGGGGATCGCCGGCTGGGTTTCGGCGACGATGAGCTCAAGAAAATGCTGGTCGACGCGGGTTTGAGAGACGTCAAGGTCGGCGTTGGCGCCAGGAAGTCGGGCGATCCGTTCACCGTGCTCATCGCGTCCGGGACCAAGCCCCGGTCAACGCTCGAGCAAAGCACTGCGGCAAGAAACTCGGGCAAAGCCACATAGGCGTGTTCTCGGGCGCGCGGCTTCGCGACCAGGAAGGCATCTCATGAAGCGTGCGGCTCTTCACCCTCTGGAAGACCTCCTCGCCACGCGTATCCTCGTCCTGGACGGCGCGATGGGGACGATGGTGCAGCGTCAGAAGCTGACGGAGGAGGAGTTTCGCGGCAGACGGTTTGCCGGGCACTCGCACGACCTAAAAGGGAACAACGACGTCCTCGTGCTCACGCGGCCCGACGTGATCGCCGGCATCCACCGGCAGTACCTCGAGGCGGGCAGCGACATCATCGAAACCAACAGCTTCACCAGCAACGCAATCGCACAGGCGGACTACGGACTCGAGTCGATCGCGTACGAGCTGAATTTCGAGGCGGCGAGGATCGCGCGGGCGGCCGCAGACGAATGGTCGGCGCGCACCCCGGACCGCCCTCGGTTCGTGGCCGGGTCGATCGGCCCGTCCAACAAGATCCTCTCGATTTCGCCCGACGTGAACAATCCGGCGTTCCGCAACATGACGTTCGACGAGTTGTGCCGCGCGTTCAAGGACCAGGCCCGGGGCCTCGTCGACGGCGGCTGCGACCTCCTGCTGCTCGAGACGATCGTCGACACGCTGAACGCCAAGGCGGGCATCGTCGCGATCGAGGAAGTGTTCGAGGAGAAGGGGGTGCGGCTGCCCCTGATGATCTCCGTCACGGTTACCGACCGCAGCGGGCGGACGTTGTCGGGCCAGACGATCGACGCGTTCTGGGTGTCCATCGCGCACGCCAACCCGTTCAGCGTCGGCCTCAACTGCGCGCTCGGGGCCCGCGACATGCGGCCGTATGTCCAGGAGCTAGCGCGCATCGCCGACTGCTATGTCAGCTGCTATCCGAATGCCGGCTTGCCGAACGCGTTTGGGGAATACGAGGAACGCCCTGGCGACACGGCCGGGACGCTCCGCGAGTTTGCCTCCAGCGGACTCGTCAACATCGTCGGCGGCTGTTGCGGGACGACACCGGACCACATCCGGGCGATCGCGGTGGCGGTCGACGGGATCGCGCCGCGTGCCGTCGGTGACCGTCGCCAGGAAGATCGCGCGCCTGCCACATCTGTCGTTGGAGTGAAGCACACGCAATTTGCCGGCCTCGAAACGCTGACGATCCGGCCCGACAGCAACTTCCAGATGATCGGTGAGCGAACCAACGTGACCGGCTCGACGCGATTCGCGCGCCTGATTCGCGCGGGCAACTACGCCGAGGCCGCGCGCGTTGCGCTCGACCAGGTGCGGGGCGGGGCGAACCTTATCGACGTGAACATGGACGAGGGCATGCTCGATTCCGAGCGAGCCATGACCGAGTTTCTCAACTACATCGCGACCGAGCCCGAGATCGCCCGCGTGCCGGTCATGGTCGACAGCTCGAAATGGTCGGTGCTGCTGGCCGGGCTTAAATGCATCCAGGGCAAGGGGGTCGTCAACTCGATCAGCCTCAAGGAAGGAGAAAGCGACTTCCTGCAGAAGGCGAGACTGGTCAAGCGGTTCGGCGCCGGCGTCGTCGTCATGGCGTTCGACGAGCTCGGGCAGGCAGACACGATCGAGCGGAAGGCGTCAATCTGTCAGCGCGCGTACCGGCTGCTGACCGAACAGGCCGGCTTCGACCCGTCAGACGTCATCTTCGATCCGAATGTTCTGGCGATCGCCACCGGCCTCGAGGAGCACAACGAGTACGCGATCAATTTCCTCGAAGCGACGCGAGTCATCAAGGCTACCTGTCCCGGCGTCAAGGTGAGCGGCGGAATCAGCAACCTGTCGTTTGCTTTCAGGGGCAACGATTCCGTGCGAGAAGCGATTCACTCCGCGTTTCTCTACCATGCGATCAAGGCCGGGCTGGACATGGGCATCGTCAACGCGGGGCAGCTTGTCGTTTATGAGGACATCCCGGCGGACCTCCTCGAGCGCGTGGAGGACGTGATCTTCAACCGGCGGGCGGACGCAACGGAGCGGCTGGTCGAGTTTGCGGTCACCGTCAAGGGCGCAGGCCGGAAGCTCGAACTGGATCTCGCGTGGCGATCGGGAACGGTCGAACAACGGCTGTCGCATGCGCTCGTGCACGGAATGGTCGACTTCATCGAGCAGGATGTCGAGGAAGCGCGCCAGACATATCCCCGGCCTCTCGAGATCATCGAAGGGCCTCTGATGGACGGGATGAAGGTTGTCGGCGACCTGTTTGGTGCCGGCAAGATGTTTCTGCCGCAGGTCGTCAAGAGCGCACGCGCGATGAAGAGGGCCGTCGCCTATCTCGAGCCGTTCATTCAGGGTTCAGGGGAGTCGGGGACCGAGCGCACGAGGAAAGGCAGAATCGTGATCGCGACCGTCAAGGGCGACGTCCACGACATCGGGAAGAACATCGTTGGCGTGGTGCTCGGGTGCAACAACTACGAGGTGGTCGACCTTGGGGTCATGGTGCCCTGCAATCGCATTCTCCAGTCTGCGGCGGACGTGAACGCGGATCTGATCGGGCTGAGCGGGCTCATCACGCCCTCGCTCGACGAGATGGTGCTGGTGGCGAAGGAGATGGAGCGCCGGGGTCTTCACATTCCACTGCTCATCGGCGGCGCCACGACGAGCCGGCAGCATACGGCGGTGAAGATCGCGCCGGAGTATACGCCAGCGACCGTGCACGTTCTCGACGCCTCGCGCGTCGTCGACGTCGTGTCGAGTCTGCTGAGCGGGACCCAGCGCACCGATTTCGAGCGCGCGAACCGCATGCAGCAGGAGGAGCTGCGCGAGCAGTACCGCACGCGCCAGGCGCGCCCGCTGCTCTCCTACGAGGCGGCGCTCAGAAACCGCTTGAAGATCGATTGGATGAAGGAAGCCTTGCCCCAGCCGGAATTTGTCGGGCGTCGAGTCGTCAGCGACGTGCGGCTCGCCGACTTGGTGCCCTACATCGATTGGACGTTTTTCTTCTCGGCCTGGGAGCTGAAGGGGCGCTTTCCGGCCATCCTCGAGCATCCGCAGTACGGGGCGGCGGCGCGCGAGCTGTACGACCACGGCCGCCGGCTGCTGGACGAGATCGTGGCGGACGACCTGCTGAGTGCGCGCGG
>JBGPJH010000278.1:0-4303 GCA_041485305.1 Vicinamibacteria bacterium
GGCGGCCGCAGCGGTGGCGGCGGCGGTGGATGGTAGGAGCGGATGGTTGGGGGTTGGGGGTGGAAGTCGAGAAGGGAACATGAGAACGTAGAAGAGGAGAGCGTTATGCAGATCACTCGAAGGACGGTCACCCGGCTCATTGTGCTCGCCACGGTGGCGCTTCCGCTGACGGGCTGTTCATACAACCGGTTCGTCGGCCAGGAAGAAGCCATCAAGGCTCAGTGGGCCCAGGTGGAGAACCAGCTTCAGCGGCGGAACGACCTGATTCCCAATCTCGTCGAGACGGTGAAGGGCTACGCCCAGCATGAGGAAGGCGTGTACAAGGACATCGCCGAGGCCCGCTCGCGGTTGCTGGCCGCCAAGTCGCCCGAGGAGACGATCCAAGCGGCCAACCAGCAGACCAGTGCGCTGGGACGCCTGCTCGCCGTGGTCGAGAACTATCCTCAGCTCCGCGCGAACGAACAGTTCAATCGTCTGACCGACGAGCTGTCGGGCACCGAGAATCGCATCGCCGTTGAACGCATGCGGTACAACGAGCGGGTCCAGGCCTACGAGACATCGCGACGCCAGTTTCCCGCCAACCTGACGGCCAGGCTGTTTGGCTTCAAGGAACACGCGTTCTTCGAAGCACCAGCCGAGGCGAAGCAGGTCCCAAAGGTCAACTTTTCGAAATAACTGGAGCGGTTCGGTGGAGGTCCCTCTCGCCTGGGAACGTCTCTTGTGGAGCTGCCGCGCCCTGTGGAGGCCTGGCACGCGGTACGCCCTCACCGACCTGCGCCTGGTCCGAATCGCCGGCGATCGGTCGGATGAGCTCATCGTGCAGGAAATTGGCGACGTGCACCGCCGCCAATCGTGGATCGATCATCTCCTGGGCACATCCACGATCGTCGTGGATCGACGCGGCGGCCGGCGACCGCCGCTCGTGCTGTCCCACGTCCGTCGAGGCGCACAACTGGCCGCGCTGCTGGAACTGCTCTCCAGCGACTCGCGCGGCACGTGGGATCCAGAATCGGTGCGAGCAGCCCTCAAATGGGAGCCCGCGGGCGTCTCCAGCCGCCGCCGTAAGGCTCTGGTCGGATTGGGCTCGGCCGCCCTGGCGACCGCCGCCGTCGCGGTGGGCTGGCATGGCACTGCCGCCGCCATCTCCTATCCCTTCGACGATGCGATCTACCCTGGCGGAGTGAAGCGCGATCGTCAGGCGATCGTGCGATTCATGGAAGAGGAAGTCATGCCATGGGCGCGCCAGGCCCTGGCGCCCATCAAGGGCCCCGCGGCGATCACCTGCGAGACATGCCACGGGCAGAACGCGGAGTCGCGGCTCTGGCAAATGCCGGCCGTGGCGGCGCTGCCCGAACCCTACGTCACTGCCAGTGGATGGGAAGTCTACGGCGGCGCCATGGATGCCCAGATGCGTAACGCGATCTACGGCTACAGCGCCGAGTCGGACAACCAGACCAAAGCCACGTACATGAGGAAAGTGATCATGCCAGGCATGGCGCGGCTGCTGCACCGACCTGCGTACGATTTCACACGGACCTACGACTACAACCGGGGGCGACTGGCCTTTGGCTGTTACCACTGCCACCGTGTGAAGTAGCTTTCAGCTGAAGGCTACTTCGGCACCAACGTGAGCGTCGATTCGGCGTTCGCGCGGATCGCGCTCTCGCTGAACGCGAGCGGGAAATACGTGTCAGACGCCCAAAGGCGTGCGAGGTCCGCGAAATGCCGGCTTGTCGGCGACCCAGACTGACCGGGCGCGTTGACAGCCACCGAGCGGTCCCAGTCCGACAGGTCGAAGATCACGCGCAGAGAGGGCCCAGCGGCGCTGGCGTTCGCGCGCACGGTGTCGGCGTAGCCAGCCGCGGGAAATGGACCGACGTCGAACCGTCGTCTCGCGGGCTCGCCCACCCCAAGCGGATGCTTGAAGGCGATGGTGTGAGCCTGGCCCCAGGCGACGTCGCCGCCACTGGCGCGCAGGTCGCGGACTGTGGTTTCGAGCGCTTCGATGAGCAGTGCGTCCCGCGACGCTGCCGGGTCGCCATCGAACCACCGGAGCGTGGGACGAACAAGGACGGGAACCACCGACCCCACACGCGTGATGAACTCGGACAAAAGCGATCTGGGCACGCGGCGCGCGGCGAGGCTCCGAAGCAGGGCGCTCTCCCAGGCCACGTACAGCGTCGCATCCGCTGACCTGGCGTCGACGCGGCGATCCCATGCGATGAGCCGCTGCCTCGCCTGCTCGACCTCTCGGCTGCCTCCGTGCAGATAGTCGAGCAGTGGCACCAATTGCGCGGCGTTCCACGCGTACACATCGTGTTGCAGCCGCTTGAAGTCGTCGACGCCCACTCGACCGGCGCGAGACAGAACATCCGCGATGCGGTTGACCCGCGCGGCGCTGTCGTTGGCGGCGACAACAAACCCACTGGCCGGATCGTGGACAGAGGGCAGCGCGTCAGAAGGAATCCATCCCTGCCACTGCGAGGTGGCAGACCAGCCTGCGGTCGGAGTGTCGCCGTTCGTACCGACCCGAACCGGGACAAGTGCGGCAAGCTGGCTGCCGATGTGTCCATCGCGGTCGGCAAAGATAAACTGCGCGGCGGGCATCCTCCAACCCGCCAACGCGGCACGGAACGCCCTCCACGTGGAAGCGCGATCGATGGCGAGCGCTCCGAGCTCCGGGGCGGTCCCTCGGTCGGCGCCACTCCACCTGAGCGTATAAGCCAGGTGGCGGTCGCGATCGACCCCGACGATCACACCGTGCCGGGTGTACTGGCGCTCGTATTCGAACGGCTCGGGGCGACCCTTCACCTTGACCGCGTCGCGGTCGACGTGGATGTCGACGAAACGGCCCCGGTCGTCGACCTGATGCTGGTTGGCCGGATTGATCCGCTCCACGAACACATCTTGGACATCGACCGCCGACGCCGTCATGCTCCACGCGATGTGTTGGTTGTGGCCGATCGCCACGCCGGGCAGCCACGGCGCGGTGGCGCCAATGACGTCCCAACCCGGGGCTTTCAGATGCACGAGATAGCGCGGCGACGGGTTGTCGAAGCCGCGATGCGGGTCGCCCGCCAGGAGCGGCGCGCCAGTCAGGCTGAGCACGGGCGCGACTGCCCAGGCGTTGCTGCCGACCGGCACCGGCACGGCAAGCCCGCTGAAAAAAGGCGGCGTTCCGACTCGACGCATCGTGTCGCCGAGCAGGGAGGTCACCGCGCCCAGGTCGACACCTCCGGCGGTCACCGTGGGTCGACCGCCTGGCAGTGGCAGCAGCGCATCGGCTTGCGAGGCGCCGACGGCTGCAATCAGGCGCGCACGAAACACCTCGTCTTGAGCGTTCGCGCCCGAGAGGAACGCGTCGGTGCGGTTGAGGAGATCCTCCGGCTGCCAGAGGTCGGGCTGCCAACCCGCCAGCAGGAATTCCTCTGGTAGATCGTCGAGGGCTCGCCTCACCCACGCGTTTATCCCGCGTGCGAACGCCGTCGCGATGCGCCTCGCGTCGGGATCGTAGCTGGCCCATTCGGCTTCCATGTCTCCGCGGTACTGGACGCGCCGGGTCATCGCATCCCGTTCGATGAAGTTCGCGCCAAGCACCTCCGACAGGCGCCCTTGGACCGAGCGGCGCCACAGGTCCATCTGGAACAGGCGATCCTGCGCCTGCACGAATCCCTGTGCGAAAAACAGATCCTCCGCATTCTCTGCCGAGATGTGCGGCACACCCCACCGGTCTCGGACGACCGTGACTGGCTGACTAAGCTCGTCGAGTGCCAGGCTGCCGGAGGTCTGGGGAAGCCGCGGTGGCGGCGGGATGGAGGCGGGAGGGGTCCCTCCGCACGCGGCGACGGCGACGATGGCAAGCGCCAAGGCGGCTCGCGCTAGACTACTGCGCATGGCTCTCAAGGACGCTCTGCTTGCCGAGTACGACCACGAAATCGCGACAACGAGGAAGCTCCTCGACCGGGTGCCCGGCGACAAACTCTCGTGGACACCCCATAAGAAGTCGATGACTCTCGGCGGTCTCGCGCAGCACCTCGCGAACATTCCCAACTGGACGGCGGCCATCGTCGGCGAAACGGCCTTCGACCTCGCATCGGCGCCGCCACCCCTGGACGAACCGCATTCCCGGACGGCCATTATGACCCTGTTCGACGACTCCACTGCGCGAGCACGCAAGGCCCTCGACAAGACCGACGGGGAACTTTCCGCGATGTGGACGCTCACACGAAACGGTCAGGAGATGTTCACGATGCCGCGGGCCGCCGTGTTCCGCACTTTCGTCGTGAGCCACATCATTCACCAC
>JBGPJH010000279.1:0-4269 GCA_041485305.1 Vicinamibacteria bacterium
AGGTCGTTTGTCTTCCCAGGCGTGACCGTGTAGCCGGGCACGGCCGCCATCTCGAGCCAGCGGCCCACGCGGGCGGTGTCCACCGCATCGAACTGCCATTCGACTTCAACAATGTCGCTCGTGGCCGGGGGCATCCCGCCATGATAGCGGTCGGGTGTTAGCGGTTCATTGCGCGGGCGGTTCGTCGCCGGCTCCTGTTATAGTGCCGCCGGATCCGGCGATCGGTGCAACGGGCGGCAGCACCGGCTTACGCAATACGACAAAGGGAGAACGCATGGCACTGACAACATCCGGACGCCCCACCTTCGTGAAGTGGGCGGTCGTCCTCATCGCGATCAACGCGGTCGGAGGCGTTGTGTCCACGGCGTTCTGGCCCGATATCGAGGACCGGGCCACGGTCTTGACCGTCAGCAGCATCATCTCCGTCGTCCTCCTTGTGACGGCATGGTTCGTTTGGAACGGCAACCGCTGGGGTACGATCGCTGCCATCGTCGCGAACGGCCTCAACGCTCTGCTGGCCGTACCCGGTTACTTCAATGCCGACCCCAAGAGCATTGTGGTTGGAGTGAGCATGACGATCGTGCTGAGCGCGGCGACAATTGCGCTGCTGGCCATGCCGGAGTCGCGGAAGTACTGGAACGGCCGCGGGGCGCGTGCTCGCGGCGTAGGGCCAGGCGCAGTTGTTACACTCGAGCGGTGACGGATTCGACTCGGAACTTCGATAGCTGGCTCCATGCGCTCGCAACGTCCGAGGACTACTGGGACGCGTTCGGTGATCACTTCGCACCGGCCATCCGCGTGGATCAGGGCCACGAGTTCCTGGGGCACGCCATTCGGCTTTTCCGCGATCCCTCGGTCCTCAGCAGGTTCGCGCCTGTCGACACCGAGCACCTCGCCTCGAGTTCAGCGAACTGGCTGCATCACATCATCGACAGTGACCAGTTGGACCTTGCGCTCCGAACGGAGTTGGTGCGGGAGACCTTTTCCTTTTTCGTACAGTGGTACGGGAGTCTCGGGGAAAGTTCGGACGCATGCCTCGGATTTTGGGACACGTTGATCGGGACAAGCTTCGACCTCGACACGGCAATCGCGGCTGAGATCTTCCATGCGCTTGAGCGGCAGCTCACGGTACCGAATCGGTTCGTCCAGATGAGTGCGCTGAACGGATTCGGCCGCCTTGAAGATTCCGGCTGCAAGCCGGTGATCGACCTCTTCCAGCAGCAGTGCTCCGACCCAGACGTCCTGCGGTGCGCCATGTACGCGAAGTCGCTCCCCGGCGGCTAAGCGTTGCCACCCCGCAATTCGCCCTCCCAGCCCCTGGGCCCCTAGAATCGCGGCACAACCCGCGCGGCCCGGTGGGCCGCGCCTCCGGAGGCTCGCAATGGTCATGGCCCTCGACGGGATCAAGGTCCTCGATATGTCCCGGCTGGCGCCGGGGCCGCACGCGTCGATGCTGCTCGCCGATTTCGGCGCCGATGTGACGCTCGTCGAAGCCGTGCCCGGCGCTTCGGCCAAGCTCGGCAGCGCGATCCCCGGGCGCTCGGCCGAATCCGCTCAGCGCGCGGCGGCGTACAACGCCCTCGGCCGCGGCAAGAAGTCCATCGCGCTCAACCTCAAGGACCCGGCCGCGCGCGACATCTTCTACGAGATGGTGAAGACCGCCGACGTCGTGATGGAAGGGTTCCGTCCCGGCGTCGTGAAGCGCCTCGGCGTCGACTACGAGACGCTCGCGAAGATTAACGCGCGCGTCATCTGCTGCTCAGTCTCCGGTTTTGGACAGACCGGGCCCTACAGCAACCTGGTCGGCCACGACATCAACTACATCTCGGTCGGTGGTGCGCTCGGCGTGACCGGGCGGCCCGGGCAGGCGCCGGCCATTCCCATCAACATCGTCGCCGACTTCGCGGGCGGTGGGCTGACCGCGGCCTTCGCGATCTGCCTCGCGATCATCGCGCGCGAAAAGACGGGCCGCGGCCAGGACGTCGACATCGGGATGAGCGACGGCGTCCTTTCGCTCATGACCAGCGCTTTCAGCGGTTACTTCTCGAACGGCAACCCCATTCGCCCGGGCAGCTTCATGCTCAACGGCGCCGCGCCGTTCTACAACACCTACCAGTGCAGCGACGGCCGCTGGTTCTCGATCGGCAGCATCGAACCGCATTTCTACGAGGCGCTCTGCCGCGTGATCGGCACCGAGGAGTTCCTCGCCTGCCAGCACGACCAGTCTCGCTGGCCGGAGATGATCGAACGCTTCACGACCATCTTCAAGACGAAGACGGCGGACGAGTGGATGGAGATCCTGTCGAAGTACGACATTTGCGCCGCGCCCGTGCTCGAAATGGAGAACGTGGTCACGAACGAGCACAACCTGGCGCGCAACATGGTGGTCGAAGTCGACTCGCCGGTCGGGAAAGTGAAACAGATCGGCATCGGCCCGAAGTTGAGCGACACGCCCGGCAAGGTGCGCGGCATTGCGCCGGTCATCGGCCAGCACACCGACGAGATACTCGCCGGCCTGGGACATGATGCGGGGAAGATCGCGGCGCTGAAGGCGAGCGGGGCGGTGGGGTAGAGGCGCCGCCCTCACCCCCGGCCCCTCTCCCGACTGCGCGGGAGAGGGAGCACGGGCTTGGTCTGGTATTCAATGCGGAGGTGGGTGTCAGGACTTGCCGTAGTCCCAGCTAATCACCTTCGCCCGCGGGATGCGGATGTACGCCGCGCCCGGGCGAGCCTCCGTCGGCAGCTTGTCCTCGGCAACGCCGCGGGCCTTCGCCGCTTCGCGGCTCAGCCGCAGCAGGTCGCTCAGGTCCGTGTAGACGGTCGCCTCGCCCTGGATCATGACGCCCTTGATGTCCTGCATGGTCGAGCCGCTTTCGAGGACGACGCAGGCTTTCGGGTTGCGGCCGATGTTCTTCAGCTTCTGCGTGCCCGCCCGGCAGCCGATGTAGACGTCGTCACCGAGGCGGAAGTAGCCGATTGGCACGCTGTGCGGGAAGCCATCCTTGCCGATCGTGGTTACCGTTATCCAGCCGGGGCGGCTATCGAGGAAGGCGTTCACCTCGTCGTTGGTCATCTTGCGTGGCATTGGGCACCTCTCGGGGTCGTGTAGTCGGGTTATACCTTGACGACGTTCGAGGTGCCCGCTCCGCCCTCTGGGGCTAGACTCACCCGACTACGACTCCGAGGTTCGCAATGGCCAACTACGTCCGATTCGCCCGTCCTGATGGCTCAACCGGCGCCGGCCTCCTCGAAAACGGCCAGGTCGCGGTCATTAAGGAGCCGTTCTGGACTTCGACGGAGCGCACGGGCGAAGTGCTGCACATGAACGCCGTCCGCCTCCTCCCGCCCTGCGAGCCACGCTCCATCGTCTGCGTGGGCCTGAACTACAGCAGCCACCTCAACGGCCGGCCCGTGCCCGACCCGCCGACGCTCTTCTTCAAGCCGCTTTCGAGCATCGCCGGCCCCGGCGACCCCATCGTCCTGCCCGAAGGCGCGGGCCGCGTCGACCCCGAGGGCGAGATCGTGATCGTCATCGGCAAGGAAACGCGCCGTACCGTCAGCCGCGATGAGTCGCTCGCCGCCGTCTTCGGCTACACCTGCGGCAACGATGTCTCGGCGCGCGAATGGCAGCGCGCCGACGGCCAGTGGTGGCGCGCCAAGGGCAGCGACACTTTCGGAATCTTCGGCCCCTCGATTGCCACGGGCCTCCAGTACGACAAGATCGAGCTACACACACGTGTCAACGGCGTCGAGGCCCAGCACGCCTGGTCGAACGAGCTCATTCGCGACATCCCGGAGATCGTCCGGCTCGTCAGCGCCGTCATGACGCTGCTCCCGGGCGACATCATCTACACCGGCACGCCGGGCGAGCCGCAGGCACTCAAGCCGGGCGACGTGGTCGAGGTCGAGGTCGAAGGCGCGGGCGTGCTGCGGAACGTGGTGGCTTAGGCGCGGAACACCGGCCGGTGGCCGCATCGTCCGGTCACCGTATCGATCGATGGGTCCGGCCCGGCGTACTTGCCGAGCAGCCGCCGCCCCGAAAGTTCCCGCGCCTCCAGCAGCACGCCAAAGGCGCACGCCTCGTCCGCAGTCAGCTCTTGGCCCGCCCAGATCTTCGCGACGCACTCGCGCCCGAACCGGTCAATCAGCTCGGCGTACATCGTCCCGAATCGTAAATCGCGAATCGGAAATCGTGAATCGGTTCAGTCCCAGTGCGCGGGCAGGCGCAGGTGCTCCAGGTTCTCTTCGCCGACTACGCGCACGATCGTG
>JBGPJH010000280.1:0-4245 GCA_041485305.1 Vicinamibacteria bacterium
CGCTGCCGCACGTGACGACGTCGAAGCCCGCCTTGCCGGCGAGCCGCTCGACAATCTTCAGAATCGCCGGCTCGTCGTCGACGACGAGCAGCAGCGGACGGCTGGGGGTGAGCTTTTGCACGATCATGTCGATGGCAACGGAGCTGCCCGGCCCGTCTCACAAGAAGCGTACCGATACAGGAGCGGCCTGCCGCGCGCCAAAACCCGCCGGCGGCCGCCGCCATGTGCGCTAACGCACGACCAAGCGTGCGCCCCCTGTGCGCCTGCGCACACTGGGACGCGAGCTCAGGCTGTATCCCCCATTATCGGCCTGAATTTCGGGTGGCAATACTTTTGCGGTCCCCTGGCCCACTGACGTGGCTTCTATGAGTATTGCCTTGAACTCGGTGCTCATCGTGGACGACGAACCGGCCGTGCGCGACATCATCTCGCGATGGGTCACCTCGCTCGGCCTCAACGCCCGGACCGCCGCCAGCGCCGACGAAGCGCTCGCCGCGCTGCGCGCCGAGCAGTGCGAGCTGGCCGTGATCGATATCCTGATGCCGGGACGCGACGGGCTCTGGCTCGCCGGCGAGCTGCAACGCGAGCATCCCCACACGGCCGTCGTGCTCGCCACGGCCTACACGTCGCTCCTCGACGGCGACCGGACGGCGCCGATCGCCGATCTGCTGGTCAAGCCGTTCGCGCGCGAGCGCTTCGTGCTCGCTGTCGATCGGGGCCGCCAGTGGAGAAAAGAAACGCTCGAAGACGTGGGCTGGCACGAACGCCTGGCGCTCGAACTGCGCGAGCGGACCGACGCCATCCGCGCCGAGCTCGAGCGCCGCGCGAGCGCCGGCGCGAGCGAGCCGGAGGCGCTAGCGGCGATGGCCCTCGCGCGGACGCCCGAGGAAATGGCCCACGGCGAGCGCGTGTCGCGCTACGCCGTGTCGGTCGCCCGCGAGCTGGGCCTGTGCGGCGAGGTCATCGACCGGCTCGCGCTCGCCGCCCGCTTCCACGACATCGGCAAGCTCGCCCTGCCGGAGTCGCTGCTGAGCAAACCTTCGCCGCTCACGCGCGGCGAGGAGGGCATCGTGCGACGCCACGTCGAAGCCGGCGCCGAGATCCTGGCGTCCAGCTCGGCGCTGCACGACGTCGCGCCGCTGGTGCTGGCGACGCACGAGTGGTTCGGCGGGGGCGGATACCCGCGGCAGCTGGCCGGCGAGGCGATTCCGGCAGCCGGCCGCGTCGTCGCGGTCGTCGATGCCTACGACGCCATGACGCAGGAGCGGCGGTATCGCGGACGGCTCGATTCAGCCGAAGCGATCACGGAGTTGCTCCGCTGCAGCGGCACCCAATTCGACCCCGACGTCGTCAACGCGTTCCTGGCGGTGCTCGGCACACACTAGTCGATAGTCGGTAGTCGATAGTCGGTAGTCGGGACCACACGAGATGAGGTCTGACCCTACTTGGTCGATTGTCCTGCGCCGGCCAGTGACACCGACTGCGCCCCGCCGTAGTAGATCCCGTTGAAGAGGAACAGGAACGTCCCGTGCGGCTCGGCCCGGAAGGTGATCTCAGGTCCGAAGAGGAAGACGTGGCCTTTCCCGAGGCTTGTCTCGACGACCCCGACGCCACCTTGGATGTAGGACTGGCCCCAACCCCAGCCGCTGTGTACCGGCTTTTCACTGTCATACCAGGCCACCGCCTTCGCTTCTCTGGCCGCGGCGTCTGGTGCCAGCCTGAACGTGTTGCTCCGGTTGAAGAACACATCGACTTTGTCAGGCATGCCGTACGCCAGCGGGTTCGAGTTGTCCACGGTGGCAGTGACCAGGGCGCCCGGCACGAAGTACTTCTCGGCCGGCAGCGGCCGGACTGCTCCGGACGCGGTCCGCTCGACCATGTGGTTCACAACCGGAAGACCCAGGCGGTAGGCGATGTTGGTCGCACTCCCCATCGCGACGATGGTTCCACCCGCCTCCACGAACTGCTTGAGCTGAGGAATGGTCTTCGCACCGGTGATGGTCCCGACCTTGTCCGCCCACTCCGGCGGGAGGTTGCCGGGAGGCGCATTGCTTGGGCCTTCTTCGTTGTTCGACTGGGGTGCGGTGTCGGTTGCCGGGATGCCACCCGTGAAAATGATCACGTCGTACTTCGCCTTGAGGTTCCCTGCATCCAGCTGCGGCGGATACACCACCTCGAAGGTCGTGAACTGGTATTGCTGCTCGAACATCCACCTGATCCAGCCGGACGGCATGTCTCCCCCGTACTGATCCCACAACCCCACCCGTACCGGCCGCAGCTTGTATGCGTCACCGGTCGGCTTGGCCGGCGTCCCCTCGAAAGTGAGCCCGACCTCAGTCGCCAACGTGTCGAGCAGCGCCTTGGTCGTCGGCTTCGATGGAATGTAGATGGTCCCGACGGGGTACGTCTTGCCGGCCACCGTGAACGGGGCCTTCAACCAGTACACGTCCTCCTTGGCTCCCAACAGCCGGTTGGTTGCCCGGAAGGAATCCTTCACCTGGTGACTCAGCAGGTATCCGACCGCCGCGACCTTCGCCGGGGCGACCACCTTACCCGCGGGGGTCTTGATCGGCTCGCCGAATGGCAGCTTCTCGAACGGCCCGTCGAACGCGTCGAGAATGCGGTCGAACTGCACGCCCATCTGGAAGGCCAGCGTGTAGCCGGTCATGTCGTACGGCGGCCGCGGCGGCCCACCCGGATAGAAGAAGTCGTTGGGGTGGTCCTGCGGCTCCATCATGTCTCGCAGGTGCGGACGGAATGCCTGGACCGTCTTCAGGACATAGGACCCCGCCGGGTAGCTTTTGCCCCCGACCTGGAATGCGCTGGTGGCTCGATGGACCTCGATGCCGCCTTTGATCAGCGCATTGACGAACTTGGTGGCCGTGAGGAAGTCCGGCTGATTCGACGTGATGATGTAGGCCCTCGGGTCCCTGCGCTCAGGAGTGCGCATCAGGTCGTAGTACTTGGACGGCACGACCTGGGCCGCGCCGACACGAGTTTCGCGCCCGCCTCGTTCCGACACGGCTTCCTTGGCCGCCGCCACCTTGGCCTGTTCGATCCAGGTCGGCTGCAGCGTCCAGTAGTCCTTGCTCCCGCGTTCGATCGAGTTCATCCCCATCCGCCACATCCGATACAGGAACACGTCCTTGTTCCTCGAGGCAAGATCGAGAATCGCGCGCTGCGCCGAGAGGATGTAGTCGATCGACTGCCTGAAGTGCCAGACCTTCTGCGGCGGGATCGGCAGCGGCACATCCCCGTGCGGCAACTGGCGATCGAGCACCAGCCCGATCTCCATCGGCGTTGGGTTGCCGCTGATCTCGGTCAGGATGCCGATCTGGTTGTGGAAATAGGTGGTGCTGCGCTCCATGCCGTTCGACCAGGTCGAGTACGACGCCTCGGCGCGCGAGGCCGAGCCCCCCTTGCCCTCCATCAGGAACCGATGGGTGATGGCCGCGCCGACCATGTCGATCCCGATGGGCACCAGCGGATCGTAGTTGTAGTTGAACGGATCGCGGAACGGCGGAGTGAAGAGGATGGCCCCTGCCGGACCCGTCTGGTGCGCGTTGTAAACGACCTGTGGCATCCACTCGACGTACAACTGCCGGTTGATGGCTTCGGTCTCGAGCTGGTTTGCCATGAAGGAATCACGGTTGTCGTCGTGACCGACGTACTTGTTGTACAGCTTCGGCAGCTGCATGTTCCGTTTCATCGGATCGGCATCGCGCATGTACCAGTTGGCGGTGAGCTCCATCCCATCGGGGTTCACCGGCGTCAGCAGGAGGATGACATCGTTCAGGATGCGCATCGTCTCCGGGTCGTTCTGACTCACGAACTGGTACGCCGTCCAGAAGAGCGTCTCCGAGTTGAGGATCTCGGTGGCATGCAATCCGCCGTCTTCCCAGATGATCGCCTTGCCCTGGCCGGCGAGCGTGTGGGCCTCCTCTTCGGTGATGCCCTGGGCCCGGGCGAGCCTGACTGCAATGTCCCTGTACTTGGCCAGGTTCTTGTGGTTTTCCGGCGACGTGATGACGGCCATCATCATCGGCCGTCCCTCGCTGGTCTTCCCGATCTCGACCAGCTTCATCCGGTCGGACGTCTTGGCCAGTGCGGTCCAGTACTCCTGGAGTTGCGTGTAGTTGGCGAGGAAGTAGTCATCCCCAACCGTGACCTGCCCGAACTTCGGCGGCTGGAACTGCCCCTGACCCTGGAGTGAGGGAACAGCCAGCAGTGCCAGCGCCAACAGTA
>JBGPJH010000281.1:0-4223 GCA_041485305.1 Vicinamibacteria bacterium
CCAGTTCCAGAGTGTTGTACGCCGGCCCCAGGCCCGCCCGCCCAACGGTCCACATTCGTACGAGCGCGAAGGCCGCGTAGCCCTGGAACGCCACCCAAAGAAGCGTGACAAGCGCTACAGCCTCGGCCGCCGCCGCAGCGGCTTTGACATCCGGCGCCTCTCGGTCGTCGGCGCCATGGGACCTCGACAGCAGCAGCGCACCGACCGACGAGAATATCGCCGCAAGCGCGAGCTGCACAAAGACCGGCATCAGCACGCGTGGCCATGTTTTGTACTGCCAGCCGTTGGGAAGTCCCGTGAGCTTGAAGTGAACCGGCAGCAGCCCGGGCAGCGAGGCATACTGCCCGATCAGAAATGCCGCGCTCGCGAGGACGGTGCCAACGACCAGCGCGATCGCGATACGCGTGCCTCGCGTTGGAACAATCATCGATGACCTGGTGGCCTGTCTCGGCCGATCAACCAAGGCACTTATGCACTTAGCCCCCCTCGCGTATCGTCCCAGGACGTCTGGAACTGTAGCGACGAAGGATCGGGGCAGCTCGCCTGTCCAGTTTCGTGCCGGCGACCGGTGGGCGATCGGCAGTTTTGTCAGGAGTCCGTTGGAGCGAAGAGTAGCGGGCGCGTAGTAAGATCGAATCGATGAACCCAGCGACTCGCCCGTCTCCCGGGCGCAACGACCCCTGTCACTGCGGATCTGGTCGTAAGTACAAAGCGTGCTGCTTGGGCAAGGATGAGGCCGAAGCTCGTGCAGCCCGTACCCAGGCCACCGCCGCAGACGCCCCGTCCGCGCCTCCGGTAATGGAAGCGCGGGCACACACAAAACCTCCCAAACCGCCGACCCAACAGCCCTGGAAGAGGGCTGCGATGAACACGCACGGCTTCCAGCGCCGCAGCTCGCCACGCAAGGTGGGCGGTAGCTAGCCACCAATCGGTTACGGCCGGTCTTTCGCGTTCGTCGTCGCCGCGTCGCCGGTCTGGCTGGCCTGGGCCGGGGTGGGCAAACCACGCTCCTGCATCAAACGACGAAGCAGAGTGGCCGTCTCGGGATAGCGCTTGAAGCTGTTTGCGTAGAAAAGACCATCGGCGATGGCCAGAGGAGTCCATCCCTCCTTCCATCCCACCCCTCCGCCGCCCGCCTTCGTGAGCCTGGCGTCGAGCCTGGCGCCCTTATCCGCAAGGAGCTGCACGATAGGATTGGCTCCCCGATGAACCGCGCCGTGCAGCGCCGTGTAGCCGTAGTCGTTGACCGCGGTGACGTCTCCTCCAAGTTGCAGCGTCAGCTTGACGGCTTCCCACGCCTCCTCGTTGGTCCCCGGGCTCTCGCCAACAGCCCAGATGCCGACGCCTGCAGCAGCCATCAACGGTGTGGTGTGATCCGAGGTCGGCAACAGCGGGTCCGCGCCGCCGGCAAGCAGGGCGCGCATCAGGTCCACATCGGAAGACTTGGCGGCGAGCAAAAACGGAGTGGCGCCGATCCGGCCCAGGAGATTCCGGTACCCGTCTCTGGGCTCCTTCGTCTCCTTGGCGTTGACGTTCGCGCCATGAGCCACCAAATCCTTCACGAGAGCCAAGCCGCTCAACCGACCGGTCGGTACCGGCCCGGGATTCGCATAGCCCCTGTTCGGCCGACGCGTCCAGACGAGCTGATGAAGCGCCGTCCACCCCTGCTGGGCAGCGTTGGGGTTCGCCCCGCGTTCGAGCAGCCGCGCGGCGAGCTCGTAATGCGCATTCATGACCGCCAGCACGACCGCGCTGGTACCGTCCGGCAACGCGTCATTGACATCGGCGCCCGCGGACGACAGCATCTCGGCCGTCTCGATGTGGCCGCCGCGCACGGCAAAGAGGAGAGGCGTGAAGCCGCCGCTCGAGCGGACGTTCAGCTCCGACCCAGCATCGACAAGGACTCGGGCGGCCACCGCATTGTTGTCGGCCGCGGCCCACATCAACGCGGTCTGCCCGCGCCACCGTTCCCGCGCGCGGACGTCGGCCCCGTGCGCCAACAGCACCTTGATCGCCTCCACGCTGCCGGTACGTGCCGCCGTCATCAGCGCGGTTTGCCCGTCGGCGACGGTGCTGTTGGGATCCGCTCCCTCTTTCAACAACCGCCCGATGATCGACGCGTTGCCGGTCTCGGATGCCAGCGCGAGCGGCGTGATGCCGTACCGATTCGCCGCCTTTACGTTGGCGCCTGCCCGAATCAGCAGGTCGACGATACCCGCATCCTGTCTGTGCACCGCCCAGTGGAGCGCCGTCGTTCCGTCCGCCTCAGGGGTGTTGACGTCCACGTGTCGCTCGAGCAGCGCGCGGACCGCCGCGGGGTCTGCCTGTTTGACGGCGACCACCAGCGAACCCTCATCGCGAGCGAGTCCGAGCGCGAATGCCGCCGCGAGCGCGACCATCCATGGGCCGCTGCGACAGGTCGGTGCCATCATCAGTTACTCTCGAGCAATCCAGTCGTCAGTAGCGGAGCTTCGTCACGCGCCGGTAAGCAAATTGAGTCGTCCCGTGCTGTCGCCCAGCTTCTCCGAGGCGACGCCAGCCTTGTCCAGCAAGCTCAGTAGCAGGTTCGTCATGGGCGTACCGATCGGATACTGGAGGTGACGGCCCCCCTTCAACCGACCGGCTCCTTCGCCGACAACCACAAGGGGCAGGTCGATGTGCGAATGTGTGTTCGGGTTGCTGAGCCCGGCGCCGTACAGCACCATCGCATGATCGAGCAAGGTGCCTTCCCCATCGGGCGTCGAAGCCAGGCGCTCGACGAACGACGAAAACAGCTTGGCGTGATACGTATTCACCTTCACGAGCTTTTCGATCTGCTTGGCATCGTCCCGATGATGCGACAGGCCGTGGTGGGGTTCAGACACGCCGATCTCGGGGAAGGTTCGAGAGTTGACCTCCCTCCCCATCATGAAGGTGAACACGCGTGTGATGTCGGCCCGGTACGCAAGCCACTGCAGGTCGAACATCAGCTTGACGTGATCCGGGAACTTGTCTGGAATCCCCAGCGGGGGCGTTGCGATGAGGTCGACGAGCGACGCGTCCGTTCCACGCGCCTCAGTTTTCTGAATCCGACGCTCGACTTCACGCAGCGCGTCGAAATAGTCGCCGATTCTCGTCCGGTCGCTCGAGCCGAGTTTCTGTTGCAGGCGTGCCGCCTCGTCGATGACCGAATCGAGCACGCTCCGCGTCCGGCGCCTTTGGGCGACCCGCTCGGCGGGCGTGCCGCCGTCGCCGAACAGGCGCTCGAAAACGGCGCGCGGATTGTTCTCGACGGGCAGTGGTGCCGTCGGAGTCCGCCACGCGAGGGTGTTCATGTAAATGCAGCTATAGCCGTTTTCGCAGCTCCCTGCCACGAAGTTCGGATCGATGCCGAGCTCGAGTGATGGCAGCGGCGTGTCCTTGCCCAGCTCTTGCGCGGCGATTTGGTCGACGGTCATGCCTGCCTGAACGTCCGAGCCCTCCGTCCACCGCGGGTGCACGCCGTTCAGCCAGGTGGCCGTACCGCGCGTATGATCCCCGTTGCCGTCGCCCAGCGTTTCGGCTTGAGCGTGCGTGAGACCGCTGACGACGACCAACTGGTTCCGAAACGGGGCGAGCGGCTCCAGAATCTGCGACAACTCGAACGTCGTGCCCTCGCCTTTGGGCCTCCAGTAGTTGACAGCGTCGTTCATCGCGACACCGTTGGCGAGGTACACGAATCCCAAGCGCCGCACGGGCTTGGCCGGAGTCTGGTCGAGGGCCGTGAGCGCCGGCACCATGGCGTCCAAGAGCGGCAGCGCCAGTGTCGCGCCGATGCCGCGCAAGAACGTCCTCCGAGGCAGCGCCATTTTGGTGATGATCAAGATTTCTGGCTCCTTGTAGCTCTCATTCCTGAATCCCCTTCCTCCTCATCTGGAACGGAAGGCTCCTGACGATGCCGAGAATGAGCGACGAGAAGCGGTAGTCGTGCCGACCGGCCTCGCGCGTGATCCGCCGAACGGCCGGCTCATCGTAGTATTCCAAGCCCCGGCCCAACGCGTAGATCAAGAGCTTTTCGGTCAGCGTTCCGACAAAGCGATCAGGGTGGCCGAGCAACGCGGCACGCAACCCGCTCACGCCGTCGAACTTGGTGCCATCGGGAAGCACACCTGATGTGTCAATCGGCGCGAAGGTCTCGTCGACCGTCCGTTGCCGCCCCACGGCGTCGAAGCTCTCGAGCGAGAACCCCGGCGGGTCCATCATCG
>JBGPJH010000282.1:0-4223 GCA_041485305.1 Vicinamibacteria bacterium
CGACTCGACGAGCGTTGGAAAGAACGCCGAGATGGATTCGCCGGCCCGATCCTTCAACCCCTCAGAGCTCAAGAAACTGCAAGAGCAGCTTCAGTCGTTTTACGACCAGTTCGTGGAACGAGTCGCCCAAGCGCGGCACACGACACCCGAGAAGATCGATGCGCTCGCACGGGGCCGGGTCTGGACCGGGCAGCAGGCGCTGCAAAACGGGCTGGTGGACGCGCTCGGCGGCATCGATCGGGCGGTGGCACTCGCGAAAGAGCGCGCTAAGATCCCGGCCGACAGCGACGTTGAGCTGGTGGCGTATCCGGCGCGGAAGAACTTCTACGAGCTGGTGACCGACCAGTTCGGCGGGGGAGGGGAGGCGACGAGGGTCGGCGTGTGGCTGTCGGCGAATCTCACCGGCGGCGAGCTCGAGGCCCTGCGCCTCATGCGGGGGCCCCTTGCGATGTTCCGTCGCGGCGAACCGCTGGCGCTGATGCCGTACACGTTCGTGCGTTAGTAGCGTCCTATCCAACCACGCGCTGCAGCACCTCGCGATAGAACTCGATCTTCATCTTCTGTTTCGCCTTCCCCATGTAGGCGCTGAAGAAGCGGCTACGCCGATCGTTCAGGACCTCCTGGCGAAACGAATCCTTGTTTGAAGCAAGGTCCGAGGCGGTGGCCTCCTGCTTCTCGAGCACCTTCACGATTGCCGTGCCGCTCTCGACCGAAATCGGATCGCTGATCCCTCCCTGCGGCAGCCGGAACGCGGCGTCGACAACGTCGCCGGCCACGCCGAGATCCGGGATTGGGGATTCGCGCGTGAGGAGCTCGGTCGTCTTCGGCTCGACGCCTGCTGCCTTGGCGGCCTTCTCGAAGTCGGGCGCCGACTTCAACCGGGCGGCCAGCTCGGCCGCCTTCTGCTTCGCCATCTCGCGGGCCCGCTGCTTGACGACTTCGTCCCGCACGCGCTCCTTCACCTCATCGAGTTTAGGGAGGTAGGCATCCTGCTGTGCGGTCAGCGTCTCGAACACGAACCCGCGCCCGGTGGGGAGCGCGCTCGAGACCTCGCCCGGCTTCAGTTCGAACGCGCGCGTCGTCATGGCGGGCGCTGGGCCGACGCCGAGAATCGGCTCGTCTTTTGCGAAGAAGCCGGTTTCCTGCACCAGCAGGCCCTGCGCCTTGCCTGCCGCGTCCAGATCCGCCGGCTTTTTGATCTGTTTGTCGAGCGTTTCCGCAAGGCTGGTCGCCTGAGCCTGGGCCCGCTCGGAGACCAGCTGCTCGGTGATCTGCTGCCGCATCTGATCCAGCGCGCGCGACGCGCCCGACTTCTTGTCCGTCAACTTGATGATGTGGTACCCGTACTCGGTCTTGACGAGATCGCTAATCTGTCCGGGTTCCATCGCGAACGCCACCTGGTCGAACTGCGGCACCATGCGGCCACGGCCGAAGAAGTCGAGGTCCCCGCCGTCTTTCGCATTCGTCTCGTCTTCCGAGTACTTCTTTGCGAGCTCGGCGAAATCGGCGCCGCCTTTCGCCTGCTTAAGGAGATCCTCGGCCTTCGCCTTGACCGCCCCGTCGTCTTTGCCTTCAGTTCTCAGAAGGATGTGGCTGGCGCGCACCTGCTCGGGCGTCGAGTACTGCTCGATATTGTCGTTGTAGTAGCGCTCGATGTCGGCCGGCGGGACCGTGATCTTCGTGCGCAGAACGTCGACGTCGATCAGGAGGTACTTGACCTTGCGGCGCTCCAGAATCCGGAAGTCCGCCTTGTGGGCGTCGAAGTAGCTCGACACGTCGGCGTCCGAGGCCGTCACCTCGGAGCGATAGCGGTCGGCACTGAAGGTGAGCACCGCCAGCTTCACCTTGTCGTTGCGCCGGCGGTATTCCTGCTCGAGTTCCTTGTCCGAGACGGCCAGCCAGTCGGTGAGCGCCGCCCGCAGCTTCTCCACGATCAGGGAGCGCCGCACGCCCTCCTCGAACTCGGAGGGGGTCATCGGCGGGCGCTGCGCCTGCAACACTTGCTGATAGCGAGGCATGCCGATGAACGCGCCGTTTTCCTGAAACCCAGGAATCGCATAGATCCGCTGCGCGACCTCTTCGTCGCTCACACGAACGCCGAGCCGTCGGGCTTCGGCCAGTGCGGCCCGTTCGTCGACCATCTGCTGCAGAATCTGCTGGTCGATACCGAGCTGCTTCAGCAACTGCTCGCTCATTTTCCCGGCGTAGGCGGAGCGGTAGGCCTGAAGTTGCGCCTGATACGTCCGGCGGAACTCGTCCGCCCGGATTTCCTGCCCATCGATAACCGCGACCGTATCGGTCGCGGCGGCGTTCGCGCCGCTGCCTCGCAGGAAATCGGGAATGTAAAAGATCACAAAGGCCAGGCAAACAAGAGCCAGGCTCCATTTGAGCCAGTTCCGGTGCCGGCGCATCCGGTCGAGCATGGTCATAGGTATTCCTCGGAAACTCTCATCGTATGTCATCGACTTGGGGTGTGGCAAGGGATTGGCGGGGACCCATGTGGTATATTTGCCTTGTATAGAAGAACTTAGCGTCCGAGCGTCGGGACGCTGTGAGCAGATGTCTCCAACAGGTCGCGCAGCAACTTTGCCAACGGGACGGCGTCGGCCGCCAGGGACCAGACGTGCGACCGCTTCGCCGTTCGGGCAGGCCAGTGCGGATGGGGCCATCGGCTCCCCCCGCCGACCCGCCGCCGACCGACCGGCGACGGCCGGAGGGCTCGACTTGGCCGCACGGCTGCGTGTTTTTCAGCGTGCCCTTCGGAGCCGCGTCGAGCATCGCGACGCGCTCATCGAGATCGTCCGCGCGGTCGGCGCGATGCTCGCCCCGGCAGAGATCGGCGCGCTCCTGATCGAGCGGGCGTCGACGTGGGTGCCCGCGTCCGGCTGGGCCGTCGTGTCGCGCGACGATTCGGGTCAGCTGTCGGTTCTCGCGGAGCGCGAGATCGAGCCCCATCTGACCGCTCCGGTGCGAGATGTCGCGGACTGGGTCGTGAAAAGAGGCGAAGAGTTTGTCACGTCCGACTTGGGTCAGGATTCGCGCATCGCCGTTCGGTCGGTGGCGACCGTGATGGCCTTCCCCCTGAGCTGCCGCGGGTACCGCGTGGGCGCGCTCGTGGCCCTCGATCGGATGCCCTCGACGCGCCAGCCGCGTCTTGTGCCTCCCATGCATCGCGCGCTGCTGGCGCTGCTCGAACCGTTTGCCGTCGCTCTGGACAACGCGTTGCGCTTGCAGCGGGCCGAAGCGCTCTCGGTGACCGACGATCTGACCAAGTTGTACAACTCACGCCACCTCAATCAGGTGCTGCGTGGTGAAATCAAGCGCGCGTCGCGCAGCGGCCGGCCCCTGTCGCTGCTGTTCGTCGACCTCGACGGATTCAAGGCCATCAACGATACCCACGGGCATCTCTGCGGCAGTCGCGCGCTGGTCGAGGCCGCCGAGGTCATCCGGAGCAGCGGTCGTGAAACGGACGTTGTCGCCAGGTTCGGCGGCGACGAGTTCGCCCTGGTCCTGCCGGACACCGGACGCGTGGGGGCCTTCGCGGTGGGAACGCGCGTCCGGGATCGCGTGGCCGGCCATCCGTTTCTGGCCGGGGACCGCCTCAACATCCACCTCACCGCATCGGTCGGGGTTGCCACCTTTCCCGATGTCGCCGCCTCGGCTGAGGAGTTGATACAGGCGGCCGATGCGGCCATGTATCAGGTCAAGAAGGGGGGCAAGAACAGCATTCATGCTGCCGCTGATCCCACCGAGGTTTCACTCGCGATGACCGCTTCGAAGGAGTCGGCCTAGTTTTGAATCTGCGTTCCATGCTGTCGGTGTTCTCGAGCGATCTGGCCATCGATCTCGGCACGGCCAATACCTGCGTCTACGCCCGAGGGAAAGGCATAGTCGTCAACGAACCATCGATTGTGGCGATCAACAAGGTGAACGGGCGTGTGGAGGCGGTCGGCAAGGAAGCCAAGGAGATGCTGGGGCGGACCCCCGGCAACATCGTGGCCATCAAGCCGATGAAGGACGGCGTCATCGCGGACTTCGAGGTCACCGAGAAGATGCTGACCTACTTCATCAAGAAGGCGCACAACCGGAACGTCTGGGTCCGTCCCCGCATCGTCATCGGCGTACCGTCGGAGATCACGCAGGTGGAGAAGCGCGCAGTCAAGGACAGCGCGTACCGCGCCAAGGCGAGCGAGGTCCATCTCGTCGAGGAGGCGATGGCCGCG
>JBGPJH010000283.1:0-4214 GCA_041485305.1 Vicinamibacteria bacterium
AAGCAGAGCGCCGATCCGCATCCGCAGACGCTCGCGCAGCTCATCATGGCGGAGCTCATCGAGCAGGGCACGCTCGACGACCACATCAAGCAGCTGCGCCAGGAGCACCGCCGCCGGCGCGACGCCGTGGCGTCCGCGCTCGAGCGGCACCGCGCCGCCGGTCAGCTGCAGTGGGCGCTTCCCGATGGCGGTCTGTATTTCTGGTGTCGGCTCCCGCCGCGCGTGAACTCGAGCGCCGTACTGACCGAGGCGCTCACCGAGTCGGTGGCGTTCGTGGCCGGCCAGCATTTCTACGTCGACCATGCGGGCGACCGGGAGCTGCGCTTGTGCTTCTCGGGCATCCGGCCCGATCGGGCTGACGAGGTTGTCCGACGGCTCCTGCGGAGCATCGCGACGGTGCGTCGTGAGACCACGGCCCAGCCGCCGCTCATGTCCATCGTGAAGTGAATCGCCGCCCGGCGTTTGGCGCCAGGATGGCCTGTCGAGATTCGGGCCCTCTAGATCCCACGACCCGCGGTGCAGACGATAGCCGGCATTAGCGGGGTGCCCGCGCGGCTCACCATAAAGGCCGTTCTCGGACACGCGCTCGCCCTCCGCGACAGCCGACTATAGAGCGCTCTTGAGGAACTCGAACATCCGACGCTGCGCCTCGCGGCAATCGGACAGATTGCTCATCTGCAAGAAGCCGTGCGGCATCCCGTCGAAGATGTGCAGCTCGTGTGGGACACCGTCGCGCTCGAGCGCCTCGGCCATCGCCTGTGACTCCGGCAGAAGGTCGTCGGCAGTCCCGCATACGATGAACGATGGCGGCATCAGGCCGGGCTTCACGGCCCGGATGGGGCTCAGGCGCGGATCTTCGAGGATCGCCGGATACGGGTTTGCGCCTGCATACGCCTTCACCATGATCTCCATCAATGGCACTTCGCGCGAGCGCTGTATCGTTGCTGGAAAATCATACACGCCGTAAAGCAACAACGCGGCGCGCGGTTTCGGACCGCCGTAGCCCTCCAACGCGAGCGAGGTGACCGCGGCCGCTGTGAGATTGCCGCCGGCCGAATCGCCTCCGACGGCAATTCGGTTGATGTCGCCGCCGTAGCGCGCGGCGTTCTGCCCGATCCACTTGATCGCGAACACGCAGTCATCGAGCCCCGCGGGAAAGGGATGCTCGGGAGCGAGGCGATAGTCCACGTTGATCGTGAGAAAGCCGGCGTCGGCGAATTCCATGCCGAGCTTTCGATGCGATTTTGGCGACCCAGCGACCCATCCGCCGCCGTGCAGATACACCACAACCGCATGCGGTCCCGCGCCCTTTGGCACGGCGACATCGGCGCGCAAGCCGGGTCGCAGCTCGACATCTTCATGCAACGCGCCGATTTCTGGCACACCTTCGTTCCCAGATCTTCACCAGGTCGACTTTCCTGGTCGCCAGCTCCTGAACGGCCTTGCGACCTTCTGCCTGGGTTGTAATCCAGTATGGAATGTCCGTGCGCCCGGGCTCCGGCATCGTGATGCCGCGCCCGGCGGTGCGAAATCGCGCCGCGTTGGGGATCCTCTCTCCCCGCACTTGGAACGGGAGGTCGCCTGAATCCTGCCCCAGGCTCATGACCGCGCCGATACCGTAGTACGCCCTCCGTTGGAGATCCTCGACGAGCATCTCTCGCGTGCGGCTGAGATGCGTGTGCGTGTCGACTATGGCCGGCATGACCGTCTTGCCGGTAAGGTCCACCCGCGTCGCGTCCTGAGGGACCGGCACGTCACCCGTCCTGCCGACGCGCACGAACCTCGCGCCATCGATGATGAACGCCGCGTCGTCGATGGGGGCTCTGCCATCGCCAACGATGAGTCGGCCTCCCTGAAATACCGTCATTCTCGCTACCGCGGGAGTCTGCCCGCCCCCCTGCACGGCCCAACCCGACCGACCGAGCACGGCAAACGCCAGCAGACCGGCAACGATGGCGATTCGGCGGGACTCCGTCTTCACTTGGCGCATTTGAAACCTCCCAGTCGCGTGTCTCCTCGAAGGCTGTTGAATCATCGTGGACGGTCCGCAAGATCGTGGAATTCTAGCCCCGGTTCGTTGGCTTCCCATCTTACGCCCGCACCGAACTCTGCCGCTTGGCCTCAGGGCGGGTTGGTCGGCGCTGCGGCAGGAAAGGCTCACGGGCGACGAAGACGGAAACACAGTGGAGTAGGCGCGGCTCTTGCGTTGCGTACGAGCCTGGCCCGCGGCGTCGGTGGAGAGAGAGCCGGCATGTTCGAAGAACGTACGCCAGTCGATTACAAATCTGAACTTCCAGGGGACAAAACTGGTGGGGCAGTCCTCCCGGATTTGCCCGCTGTCGAAGACTGGCTGCAGCGACTGGCCCGGGCGATCCGTCAGTTTCACACGTATCCGCCGACGAGCCCCTTGTGCACGGAGGCTGTCGTCTCATGCCACAGCGCGTTGGCGTTGCTCGACTCACGCAACCGTGTGTCGTTTCGCGTCACGCCTCACGAGCTCGTCGTTGAGGAGGTGGGCGTCGGATCGGGCACGATCGTCGAGCAAGAGCTCGTGCGGCGGCTGTACCGTGCCCATGTGTCGGCCGTTGCCTTCGATCGCGGCGCCTCGCTGCGCGACCTCACGCGTTTCTGTGAAGACTTAGTTCGCTGCGATCAGTTCGTCGACGCCAAGACAACGATGGCCGATCTGCTGGTCGAACACGGGGTCGATGCTGTCACGGTAGAGATGGCGCACCGGCCTGAAGTGCTCGAGGTCGGGATGCCACGGGCGCCTCTCCTTCAGCTTGTCGAATCCGAGCGGCGGCGCCGGCAGGCACTCCCCGCCGAAGGCGCCGTCAGCCACCTGTACCCGCCGGACAAGGGATGGGTCCGCCTCGATCCCGCCAGTCGCTTCAAGACCGTTTCCTTGATTGATCTCGCGATCCTCGTCGACGACCCTGCAGAAATTGCCACGATGCTCTTGCGGCTCACCGATGACGATCCGGTTGGGGGCCATGTTCGCGAGGCTGCGCTCGAGCAGAAGTTCAGCGACGTGGCCGCTTTGTTCGCGTCGATGGAACCGCAGCTGGCGCGCGTCATGTTCGCGAAGCTCGCCCGAGCCGTGCTCGACCTCGACCCGGAACGCCGCGAGGATCTTCTGCGGCGGACGATCTTGCCGGGTCTCCTCGACGGGGAGCCGGCCGGCACCGTCTTACGCGACTTTGCGGACGTCGATCTCGCGGAGTCGCTGTGCCTGTTGCTCGACCTCGAAACCGCCGCCCCCGAGGTGCTGACGACAGCGCTGGAGCGTCTCGATTTGTCGTCGGCGCGACGCGACCACGTCGTGCCGCTTCTCGAGGCGCAGCTGCGGACCAGACACGCGAAGACACCGGAACAGGAGTCCGGGTGGGCGTCCGGGGTCGATCGGTACGCCCGCAAGCTGATTCATATCGAACCGGGCATCGGCCGGAGCCTGGCGGAATTCGCGGCCTTCGATTTGTCGATCGACGAGCAAGCGGCGACGGTGCTGACGTCGGTGCGTGCGGCAATATCCGCGACGGACGTCGGCGCCACCGAGCTTCAGTGCCTTCGGTCGCTCGTGAAGCTCGATCCCAGCCCGATGGTCGCCGGTGCGTTGCTCGGACGCGTTGCCCCCCTCCTCGTGGCACTCCTGGGAGGCGGCCGGTGGAGCGACCTCGCATCGGAAATCGCACAGTATCGTCACCTTGCCGAAACGCTCGGTCAGTCTCGCCCCGACGTCGCCGATGCAGTCTGGGCCGCCCTCACGGCGTTCTGGACACCGGAGCGCGCGAAACACGTCGCCGACATGCACGGGGCCGGCGCCGACGAACGAGCCGTCGCAGCCCGGTTGGTCGAGGCCAGCGCCGTCACGATCGCCCCGGCCTTGCTGACTCTGATCGACGATGCGGGTGCCGACCCGACAATTCGCGGCGTGGTCGCGCTGCTGTGTGAGCATGCCAGGTTGTTTGCTCCCGCGCTCGCGCCCGAGCTTGACCAGTGCGGCGACGCGACGGCTCACGTGCTCGTGCGAGTGCTCGGCTTTGCGGGTCACGGCTACGAAAAGGCCATCGCCGCCCAGCTCGGCCACCGGGACGAGCGAACCGATCGAGAAGCGCTGCGGGCGCTGGTGCGGATCGGCACCGGGAAGGCGGCCGCCGTGGTCGCCGGCCATCTGCTGCAAGGGCGCGCGGCTGCTCGTGCTGCGGCGGAGGAAG
>JBGPJH010000284.1:0-4212 GCA_041485305.1 Vicinamibacteria bacterium
GACAGGATCCTCAGGTGCGTGGATTGCGGCGCTGAGTTCATCTGGACGGCGGGCGAACAGCAGTTCTTCGCCGACAAGAACTTCAAGAACGAGCCCAAGCGGTGCAAGGCCTGCAAGATGAAGCGGGCGAGTCGGCCTCCGGGTGCTGCCGCTGGGCGCGAACGCGTGGAGACGGTCACCACGTGCTCGGCGTGTGGCAAGGAAACGACCGTGCCGTTCAGGCCGACGCAGGGCCGTCCAGTCTTCTGCAAAGAATGTTTCCAGTCCCGGAAATTCGCCGGGGCTGGAGGCGTCTAGCTCCAGCGGCACTCTCTTTGGTTTGATTCATCGACACACCTCGCGCGCGAGCGCCGCGGTGCACGGGGTGTGCTAAGCTCGCGGGCACGCTTTCTGGGGAGCTTTCCATGCAGATCGAGGAACGAGCCGTTGGCGATGTGATAGTGCTGGATTTGAAGGGGCGCGTGACCTTAGGCGAAGGCGACGAGTTGCTCAAGGACAAGGTGAACAGTCTCCTCAACCAGGGCCACAAGAAGATCGTGCTGAACCTCGCCGACGTTCCCTACGTCGACAGCGCGGGTCTGGGCGAGATTGTCCGGACGTACACGACAGTCAGCCGTCAGGGTGGCAGCCTGAAGCTGCTGAACCTGACCAAGCGCATTGCGGATCTGCTGTCGATTACGAAGCTGCTGACCGTGTTTGAAAGCTTCGAGGCCGAGGCCGACGCGGTCCGGAGTTTTTCGGCATCGGCCAAGGTCTAGTTCGTCACTCGCGCTAGATGGCGCGCGGCACCCAATCTGGTCTGGCGATGCCCGAGGCCCCGATGCACAAGGCGGCGGCACCGGGCCGCTCGACCGCAACCAACCTGCTCATCTCGCTCCGGCCGGGCCAGTGGAGCAAGAACTTGCTGGTCTTCGCGGCCTTGATCTTCGGTGTCCGACTCTTCGATCCTGCGTCAGTCACCGCCGCAACTGCGGCGTTCGTTATCTTCTGTGCCCTGTCGGGTGTGGTGTATCTCGTCAACGATGTTGTGGATCGTGAGAGCGACCAGCGTCATCCGCTGAAGAGGAGCCGACCGATCGCGGCCGGTGCGCTACCGGTATCCTCCGCACTCTCCGTCGCCTTCCTTCTCGCCGTTCTGTCTCTTGCCGGAGCCTTCGCGCTTGGGCGTAAGCTCGGAATCGTCGCCGCGGCGTACTTGATCCTGCAAGGTCTCTACTCGGGCCCGCTGAAGCACGTTGTCATCATCGACGTTCTGACGCTGGCACTCGGGTTCGTGTTGAGAGCGGCCGCCGGCGCGGTAGTGCTCGATGTCTCTATCAGCCACTGGCTGCTCGTGTGCACGATCCTCCTGGCGCTGTTCATCGCGCTGGTCAAGCGGCGACACGAGCTCGTACTGCTCGCAGACGAGGCCAGCAGTCATCGGCCCATTCTCGGAGAATACAGTGCGTATCTGCTCGACCAGATGATCGCCGTCGTCACGGCATCCACCTTGATCGCCTACATCTTCTACACGATCAGCCCGGAAACCGAGCAGAAGTTCGGCACGCCGTGGTTGGGCTTGACGATTCCATTCCCGCTGTATGGCATCTTCCGCTACCTGTACCTGGTGCATCGGCGCGAGGGGGGCGGAAGTCCGGCCGATCAGCTGCTGAGCGATCGCCCGCTACTGGCCTGCGTGACGTTGTGGGTCGCGGCTGTGGTGTTGATCATCTATTATCCGTTTGTCCTCTAGCCATGTCTGACTTCAACGTGCGCTCCGACTCGGTCAACGTCGAGCAGATCATGGAGCAGATTCGCTCCAAGATTCGCGAGAAGCGCGGCGTCGACTACACCGAAGAACAGATCTACGAGCTGGCCACCGTCAAACTCGAGAAGATCCTGGATTCCCGGGGGGTCCGTTCCGGGCTCCTGGAGGAATTCCGGCGCGTCCAGCCGCCCTACCAGCCGCCGGAGCTTCCCAACTACAGCTTCGAGGACCAGACCCTGTTTGAATCACACCGGGCGCCGCTCCGGTGGGTCCGCCGGCTGTTGCTGCCCATCCTGAAGTTGTTCTTCAATCCGAACCCGCTTATTGCGGCGCTCCACATCCAGTCGAAACTGAACGCGATGAGCGCCGAACGGGAAGCGAAGCGCGAAGCGGCGCGCCAGGGGGTCGATCAGCTGCACTACGAACTGCTCCACAACCTCGTGGTCGAAACGACGCGCATGGGCATCGAAGTGCACAATCTGAAGATGCGCGTCGAATCTTTGGCCAGCCGCCTGGAATTCAACGAACGACGCGCGCGCGCCTTAGAGAGCGTTGTGGTCTATCAGCCATCCCCAGAGATCCCCGAGGAGACGGCGCGGCAGGAGGTCCCTGCGGCTGCTGTGGGTACGACCACCGAGGCTGCCGCTCCCGGGCGGCCTGCAGAGGGTCCCGGGCTGCGGAGCCGCCGACGACGACGGCGACGCGGGCGAAGGGGAGGCGGGCCCGCAGCGGCCGTGATGGGCGCACAGGCCCCCCAGGGCGGGGAGGTCGGTCCTGTCGGGACCGCGTCGGAGGCCGCGCATCCCCCGCCCGAGCGGTCAACCTCGGATCGGTCGCCCACGCCCGAGGGTTCCGCGAGCCCGGCGGAGCGCAGCCCCGATCCGTCGGGCCTTTCAGAGCAGTGAAGCTCGCGGTCGTTGTCCAGCGGTACGGCCAGGCGATCAACGGCGGCGCCGAGCTACACGCGCGGTACATCGCCGAACGCCTTGCCCGACACGCCGACGTCGAGGTGCTGACGACATGCGCCACGGACTACGTGACCTGGCGGAACGAGCTGGCGCCAGGGCTCGAGCGCGTGAACGGCGTGACGGTGCGACGCTTTCGCGTCAAGCACGAGCGAAACCCTGTCGTGTTCGCGCGATGCTCCGACCAGGTGTTTGAACAGACCCACTCGGTGGCCGATGAGTTGGAGTGGCTGGACGCCGAAGGGCCGACGAGCCCGACGCTCACGAACTACCTCGCCAGGCGCTCGCACGACTACGACTACTGCATCCTCTTCAGCTATCGGTACTACCACGCCTATCACGGCGCCAGGGCCGCCGCGTCTCGGGCAATTCTCGTCCCGACAGCCGAGCGCGATCCGGCGATCGGACTGTCGATCTTCGCGCCGATCTTTCGAGGCGTTCGTGCACACATGTACAACTCCCCCGAGGAGCGAGCGATCATTCAGGCGGTCGCCGGCGATCGCGATGTGCCGTCGGTCGTGGTGGGCGTCGGGTCCGAGGTTCCCTCCGTCACACAGCCGGGACGGTTCCGGCAGAAATTCGACCTCCGCGATCCCTTCGCCGTGTACGTCGGCAGAGTCGACGCGAACAAAGGGTGCGGAGAGCTCTTCGACTTTTTCGACACGTACGTGCGCGAGGGCGGAGGTGCACTGACGCTGGTGCTGATTGGCCAATCGGTACTCGACATCCCGCCCCATCCGCGCATCCGGCATCTGGGATTTTTGGACGACGGGGACAAATTCGACGCGATGGCGGCGGCCGAACTGCTGATCATGCCCTCGTATTTCGAGAGCCTTTCGATTGTGGCCCTGGAGGCGTGGGCACTCGGCCGTCCAGTGCTCGCAAACGCGAAGTGCGATGTCCTCAAGGGTCAGTGCATTCGCAGCAGCGCTGGGCTCTACTACGACGGCCGACTCGAATTCGTGGAGACGCTCCGTACCATCGAGCGCAACCGCTGGTTGGCAGGTACTCTCGGCAAGAACGGCCGGCAGTTTTTCCGAGACAACTACGACTGGCCGGTCATCGAGCGCAAGTACCTCGATATGTTCGATCGACTGTCGACGACCGCGCCGCGCAGCATCGAGCCGCTCAGCGGCTGGTTCGAGCGCCGCCGGCCGATCTGTCCGCCCGCAGCCCAAACGGTGGCAGCGCTGCCGGCAGGGCCCTCACTTCAGCCCGCTGGGTCTCAGTCCGACAGCCGAACCGCTATGGCACCCCTGGACTCTGGCGCTCCCCCCTTGCATCATGGGGGCGCCGGAGAGCCACACCATCACGGCCAGCGCCAGTCGCGGCGGGGCGGTGGGTCTTCGCCGGCCAGGCGCACACGATGACGACGGGGCGCCGGCCGGCGGTTCATCAGGTGCTTGCGACGCTCGGGTACGGCGACGCGATCGGACACGAGGTCCTGGGCGTCCAGCGCGTCCTACGAAGAGCCGGCTATGAGTCGGACATCTTCGTCGA
>JBGPJH010000285.1:0-4208 GCA_041485305.1 Vicinamibacteria bacterium
CGATCAAAGGCGTCGCCGAGATGTATCGCGAGAAGGGCAATCACGTCATCACGTGCGTCACCGAGCACAAGGCGGTGATCGATACGTGCAAGCGGCTCGAGAAGGAAGGCTATCGCGTCACGTATCTGCCCGTGCAGAAGGATGGCTTGGTCAGCCTCGACGATCTCCGGGACGCGATCACCGACAAAACCATTCTCGTCACGATCATGACGGCCAACAACGAAATCGGCGTGATTCAGCCGATTGCCGACATAGCCGCCATCGCCAAAGCGAAAGGGATTTTGGTTCACACCGACGCCGTGCAGGCGGTCGGCAAAGTGCCGTTCAACGTGAACGATCTCAAGGTCGATCTGGCCTCGATCAGCGCGCACAAGATGTACGGGCCGAAGGGCGTTGGCGCGCTATTCGTCCGGCGCCGGAATCCGCGCGTGCTGCTTTCACCGCAGATTGACGGGGGCGGCCACGAGCGAGGCATGCGCTCCGGCACGCTCAACGTGCCGGGGATCGTCGGCATGGGCAAGGCCGCAGAATTGTGCAAGCAGGAGATGGCGGCGGAGTCGGAGCGGCTCCGCGGGCTGCGCGACCGGCTTGACAAGAAGCTGCACCAGGGGCTCGACGAGATCTACATCAACGGGTCGACCGAACACCGGCTGCCGCACAACCTGAACATCAGCTTCGCCTACGTCGAGGGCGAGTCGCTCTTGATGGGAATCAACGACGTGGCGGTATCGTCGGGCTCCGCCTGCACGTCGGCGAGCCTGGAACCGTCGTACGTGCTGAAAGCGCTCGGGGCCGGCGACGACCTGGCGCACTCTTCGATCCGCTTCGGCCTCGGCCGCTGGAGCACGGAGGAAGAAGTCGATTACGTTGCGAACAAGCTCGTCAGCGTCGTTACCCGGTTGAGGGAGATGTCGCCGCTTTACGAGCTAGCGAAGGAGGGCGTGGACCTTTCGACGATGCAATGGGAAGTTCATTAAGGGACACCAAAAATGGCCTATTCGAACAAGGTAATCGATCACTACGAGAATCCGCGCAACGTCGGCTCGTTGCCCAAAGACGACCCGAATGTGGGCACCGGGCTGGTTGGCGCGCCAGAGTGCGGCGACGTGATGAAGCTCCAGGTCAGGGTGAATCCGGACACCGGTGTCATCGACGACGCGAAGTTCAAGACGTTTGGCTGCGGATCGGCGATCGCGAGCTCGAGCCTTGCGACCGAATGGTTGAAGGGCAAGACGGTCGACCAGGCTCTCTCGATCAAGAACACCGACATCGTCAACGAGTTGAGCCTGCCGCCGGTGAAGATTCACTGCTCGGTGCTCGCTGAGGACGCGATCAAAGCGGCCATCAACGACTACAAGAAGAAACGGCCCGAGCCGGCTGGCAAGACCGTCAACGAGACGACGCAGCCCATCGCCTGACGTAGCCAGAAGGGTGTCGAAGCTGGGGACCCGGGTCGCGGCTCCAAGCGGACAGGCGTTGCAAGGAAAGCCGAGCGGCGTGAGCCGCGAAGGCACAGGCGCCGGGATGGCCCGCGGAGTCGCGGCTCCAAGCGGACAGGCGTTGCAAGGAAAGCCGAGCGGCGGTGAAGGCGCGAAGGCACAGGCGCCGGGATGGCCCGCGGAGTCGCGGCTCCAAGCGGACAGGCGTTGCAAGGAAAGCCGAGCGGCGGCGAAGCCGCGAAGGCACAGGCGCTGGGGGTGGGGCCCCAGCGCAAATAAGAAAATGATTCAGATCACGGAAATCGCCGCGCACCGGATTCGCGCGTTGATGGCCAAGCAGGGCATCGCCGAAGGTGGGTTGCGCGTTGGGGTCAAAGGCGGCGGCTGCTCGGGTCTGAGCTACACGTTTGCGTGGGAGAGTCAGCCACGCCTCGGCGACCAGGTGTTCGAGGGTCCCGACGGCGCGAAGCTTTTCGTCGACCAGAAGAGCCTGCTGTACCTGAACGGTACGGTTCTCGACTACGACACGAACATGATCACCAAGGGGTTCGTGTTCAACAACCCGAACGCGAAATCAACCTGCGGCTGCGGCAGCTCGTTCGGCGCCTGAAACGGTCGAGCGAACGAGTTCGCGTCGGCATCTCTATGACGCCCGAGACAGCCATCCATACCATTCAAGTCTGTCGCACTTGTGGCGGCGGAGCTCCGGTCGACGCCCACTTCTGCCCGCAGTGCACCAAGATTCTGGCACTCGGCCGGCAGGGCGACTATTTTGCGTTCCTCGGGTTTCCCCGAAAGCTCACCTTGAATGTGGCCGATCTGGACGAGCGATTCCGGCTCCTCAGCCGCCAGTTTCACCCCGACTACTTCTACAACGCGACACCGGCCGAGCGGCGCGCGAGCCTCGAGCGATCGTCGTATCTGAACGACGCCTACCGCACGCTCAAGCAGCCGATCTCGCGGATGGCGTACCTGCTGGAGCTTGAGCGCGTCTGGACCGCGGCGGATCGCAGCGAGGGGCCCGGCTCGAAGCAGGCGCCGGCGTCGCTGCTGGAGGAAGTGTTTGCGCTCAACGAGGAGCTCGACGAAGTGCGCGAGCTGCGGGCGAGCGGCGCGCCGGTCGAGGAGTGGCGGGCGCGTTTGAACCGGGCGCGTCAGCCAATCGACGCCAAACGGGCCGAGCACGAACTGCAGCTTCAGGAGCTCTTCCGCCGCTGGGATGGGCTCGTTGACGGTGGGGGGAGCGACGGTGCGCGCCGCGAGGTGCTGGAGGCGCTTCGGGAGCGTCTGCTCGAACGCAACTACATCAACAACCTCCTCGCCGGCATCGAGAAGGAGCTGACCGCGTGATCACGGGAGCCCCTGTCGGGGCCGAGCGGTGATATGGGCAAGGTAGTCGGCATCGATCTCGGGACGACGAACAGCCTCGTCGCCTACGTCAAGGACGGCGCGCCGTTCGTCATCCGCGACAAGAGCGGCGACGCGCTCGTTCCGTCCATCGTCTCGGCGGCGGCCGATGGAACGATCTACGTCGGTCGAGAAGCGCAGCGCCGCCTGCTGACCGATCCGAACCGCACCGTGTATTCCGTGAAGCGGTTCATGGGTAAGGGCGTCGAGGACGTGCGGGACGATGCCTCGCTCATGCCTTTCCGCGTAGCCGGCGAGATCGGGGGAGTGGTTCGCATCGGGTTGGGCGAGCGGGAATTCGCGCCGCCCGAGATTTCCGCGTTCATCCTGCGCGAGCTGAAGCGGCGGGCAGAAGAGTTCTTTGCCGCCCAGGGTGAGATCGACTTCGAAGTCGATCGCGCCGTCATCACGGTGCCGGCGTATTTCAACGACGCGCAGCGCACCGCGACGCGCGACGCCGGCCGGATTGCCGGCCTGGAGGTGCTCCGGATCATCAACGAACCGACGGCCGCCTCGCTTGCCTACGGCCTTGACCAGCGTCACACCGGCCTGATCGCCGTGTACGACTTCGGAGGCGGGACGTTCGACATCTCGATTCTTCGGGTCGAAGACGGCGTGTTCCAGGTGCTGTCGACCAACGGCGACACCCATCTGGGAGGCGACGATATCGACCGCCTGCTCGTCGAACGCGCATTGGCTGAGCGCGGCGGGACACCATCGGCCGAGCTGGTGCAGGAAATCCGCAAGGCCGCCATACAAGCGAAATGGGATCTGTCGGAACGCGGCGAGACGGCGTTCCTCGGGAGCCGCGTCACTCGCGCGGAGTTCGAACAATGGGTCACGCCCATCATCGAGCGGACGCTCGAGCCGTGCCGCGTGGCGCTTGCCGACGCCGGGCTGCAGCCGTCGCAGATCGACGCGGTGGTGCTGGTCGGGGGATCCACGCGCATCCCGCTTGTGTGGAAGCGGGTCGGCGAGCTTTTCGGCAGGACGCCGCACAGCGAGCTCAATCCCGACGAGGTCGTGGCGCTCGGCGCCGCGGTGCAGGCCGACATTCTCATCACCGGCAATCGCGAGATGCTGCTGCTCGACGTCACGCCGCTCTCGCTCGGCATCGAGACGATGGGCGGGGCGATCTCGAAGATCATCCTGCGAAACTCGACGATTCCCTCGACCGGCAGCGAGATGTTCACCACCGCGGTCGACAATCAGACGGCGGTCGACATTCACGTCCTGCAGGGCGAGCGCGAGCTGGTCGCCGACAATCGCTCTCTCGCTCGCTTCAAGCTGCGCGGGATTCCACCCATGCCGGCGGGGATGCCGCGGGTGCAGGTGCAGTTTCAGATCGACGCGAACGGCATC
>JBGPJH010000286.1:0-4175 GCA_041485305.1 Vicinamibacteria bacterium
AAAGATGCGATCGGTCAGCTCGCTTCTGTCGGCGTTTCGCGCCTCGTCGGTATTCCCCTGGCGCCGCAGTTTTCGACACTGAGCGTGATGAAGTATTTCGACGCCGCGCGCGCCGCTCTGCCGGCGGACATGTCGTTCGACGCGGTTCGTTCGTTTCACGATCATCCGCTCCTCCTGACGGCGTTTGCCGAGCGCGTCCGCCAGGCCAGGCCGGAAGGCGATGAAGAGGTGGTGTTCACGGCGCACAGCCTGCCGCTTCGCGTGATCCGAGATGGCGACCCGTACGCCGTCGAAGTCGCCCGGACCGCCCGAGGCGTGGCCGCTCGCGCGGGCATCGGTCGATATCGCCGCGGATATCAGAGCGCCGGGCGAACACCCGAGCCATGGATCGGCCTCGATCTCGGCGACTTGGTTCGACATCGGGCGGCGAGGGGCGCGAAACGCTTCCTGGTCGTGCCGGTGGGGTTCGTCTGCGATCACACGGAGATTCTGTTCGACATCGACATGCAGGCGAAAAGGACGGCCGAGGGGTGCGGCGCGGTCCTGCGCCGGACCGAGTCGCTCAACGTCTCGCCCACCTTCATTGCCATGCTCGAAGCGCTCGTCCGCGAGAGACTGTGACCGCCGTCGCCATCGTGGGCGGCGGCATGGCAGGGCTCGCGACCGCCTACGAGCTCCACAGGCGTGGTGTGCCGTTCGCAGTTCTCGAAAGCGAATCGCGCGCCGGCGGTGTCGTGTTGAGCGAGCAAATCGACGGCTACACGATCGATGGCGGCCCCGACGCCCTGCTGGTTCAGAAGCCCGATGGCATCAAGCTCTGTCACGAGCTGGGGCTCGGCGACCGCCTGGTGGCCACGAAGCCCCCCCGGTTGGCGTACATTCAGCGGAACGGCCAGCTGCATCCGCTGCCGGCGGCGTCGGTCCTCGGGATCCCGACGCGAATCGGTCCCTTTGTCGGCACGCGACTGTTCACGTGGGCCGGCAAACTGCGGATGGGCGCCGAGCTCTTCGTTCCCCCGCGCCGCGAGGACGCCGACGAATCGATTGGCGCGTTCATGACGCGCCGCTTCGGCTCGGAGGCTACCACGTACCTGGCAGAGCCACTTCTAGCCGGCATTCACGCTGGCGACGTCGACCGGCTGTCGGTCCGCGCGTTGTTCCCGCGGCTGGTCGAAGCCGAACGGCTACACGGCAGTCTGATCCGAGCATTCCGCCGCCAGGGTCAGGCCCCGTCGTCGGCCGATGGCGCGTTCAAGTCGCTGCCGGACGGTTTGAGCGAGTTGGTGCGCGCGCTCGCGGCGGCGTTGCCGGCGGACTCCATCCGACTGCAGACCCGCGTCAGAGGGCTCTCGGCGGGAACCGGCGGCCTTCGAGTCGAAACATCGTCGGGCGTCGTGCTCTCGCCTCGGGCCGTTGTGCTCGCGACTCCCGCCTACGTCACCGCCGCCATCGTCCGAGATATCGACCCTGACCTTTCGCGCCTGTGCGACCAGGTGCCGTACGCGTCCACGGCGACAATTGCGCTGGCGTTCCCCCGCGGGGCTGTCCGACACCCGCTGAACGGGTCGGGCTTCGTTGTCCCCAAAGTGGAAAACACCGGTATCCTGGCGGGATCGTGGCTTTCGTCGAAGTGGCCGCACCGGGCGCCCGAAGGCCGCGTGCTGCTGCGGGCGTTCGTTGGCGGGGCGCGCGATCCCCACGCGCTCGACCGTTCGGACGCGGAACTGGTGGCGGTGTCGTTGAACGCGCTCGGTCCGCTGCTTGGCATTTCCGGGCAGCCGTTGCTCTCGCGCGTGTACCGCTGGGAACGGGCCAGCGCACAACATGAAGTCGGGCACCTCGAGCGCCTGGCCGTCATCGAACGCGCGCTGGCGCGGCACCCAGGCCTCTTCATCACCGGCAGTGGCTTCCGCGGCGTCGGTATCCCCGACTGCATCGCCGACGGTCGCTCGACCGGAAGGCAGGTGTCGGAGTGGCTCGCCCAGAGATGACTCGACGCGTCCACATCATCGGCGTCCCGCTCGATCTCGGCGGCGGAAGACGCGGGGTCGACATGGGTCCGTCGGCGTTTCGAATCGCCGGCCTGAGCGAGCGACTGGGTGCGCTAGGCTGCGACGTGATCGACCGGGGCAACCTTCAGGCCCCGATTCGCGAGACACAGCGCCAGCACGACGAGCACAAGAAATACATCGAGGACATCGTTCACGTCTGCCAGAAGCTGTACGAGGTCGCTCGCTCGTCGCTCGACGAAGGGGCCATGCCGCTGGTGCTCGGAGGCGATCACAGCCTTGGCGCCGGGTCGGTCGCGGCGGCGGCCGGTTGGGCCCGGGATGCCCGCCACCTGCCCCTCGGCTTGTTGTGGATCGATGCGCATGGGGATATGAACACACCGGCGACCTCGTCCAGCGGGAATGTCCACGGCATGCCGCTCGCGACCTTGCTCGGTGCAGAGCCGGCGGAGCTCGCCCAGGTTGGCGGCTTCGCGCCCAAGGTCCTGCCCGCCCACACCGTGCTGCTGGGAGTCCGTAACCTCGACGATCGGGAAAAGCAACTCGTGCGCGACTCGCATGTGCACGTCTTTACGATGAAGGACATCGACCGCCAGGGTATCGCGTCCGTTGCGGAAGAAGCGGTGAAGCTGGCTGGAGCCGGCACCGCGGGCATTCATGTCTCGTTCGACATGGACGTCTGCGATCCGTCGATTGCGCCGGGTGTAGGAACGCCGGTGAAGGGTGGCCTCAACTACCGGGAAGCTCACATGGTGATGGAAATTGTCGCCGACTCCGGGCTCCTCACCTCGCTCGATCTGGTTGAGGTCAACCCGACGCTGGACGTACGAAACGCGACGGCGCAGCTTGGTACAGAGCTCGCCTTGTCGGCTCTTGGGATGAAGATCTTGTAGGGCTGTTGTCCGTCATAATGGGGGTGGCAGCCGCAAACGGTCGCCTGCAGCAGTGCTGGCCTTCAGGCCAGCCCGCAGCGTCGCAATGTTATCGCCCTCAGGCGACTCTCGGGGATTAGCGCGAAAGAGAGGCACAACATGCGCAAGAAGATGACGGTCCTCCTAGTGATCGTGGGAACCACGATCGGACTCGTTGCAGGGTGGAGAATTGCTGCCGGCGCGCAGGCGCAACGGGCGAGTCCTCACGAGAGCGTCAGCAACACCGTCGACGGCGCGGACCTGACCATAGTGTACGGGCGCCCGCACACGCGAGGCCGGACCATCTTCGGGGCCCTCGTCCCCTACGGGCGTGTGTGGTGCCCTGGTGCGGACGAAGCCACGACGCTCGAGAGCACGAAGGAGTTGATGATCGGCAGTCTGAGGATTCCGATCGGACCACATACGATTTGGATGCTGCCAACGGCCGAGCGCTGGACGCTCGTCGTCGGTAAGGATCCGAGCGGCTTTCACACGTTTTACGATCCCGAGCGGGATCTCGGGCGCGTAGATCTCGTGAAGCGCGCCCTTCCCTCCCCAGTAGAACAACTCACGTTCGCGATCACGAAGGCCGCCCCAGGAGGCGGCACGATCGCGATGATGTGGGAGAACACCGAGGTGTCCGCAGCGTTCACTGTGGTTCAGTGATTGACGAATGCGGTTCCTCCGGTGCCCGTGGTACGCTGTAGCTCTGATCCGCGATGAGACCCGGTAGCTCAGTGGTAGAGCATCTGACTTTTAATCAGAGGGCCGCGGGTTCAATCCCCGCCCGGGTCACCAGCAATAAGTAGCATCCATACGTTCGCACCGGGTAACTCGACGAAGTCCGCCGGCCTCGCGCTGCACGCGAGCCTCCTGAAGGCGAGGGGTTCACCCATCCCAGACCGAGACCTTACTTCCTGTCCCGTGTCAGGAGGTGGTAGATCAGGCCGCCGACGCCGCCGGCCGCCGCTCCAACACTTGCCCCCTTCTTTCCGCCTGCCAGCGCACCGATGGCGGTGCCGGCACCGGCGCTGCCGCCGACAGCACTTCCTTCTCCCATGACCGCCTGTTTGCCTGTTCCGGCGCAGATCGCCGCTGTACGATGGCAGGCGCGCCGATCACTTCTTGCCGGCTCGCGTTTTAGCACGCTGACGCGAAACAGGCCGCCTTCGGTGAACGCGGTGGACATCGACGAGGGTGGTCTAACGCGACCAGGCTCGAGACGTCCGTCAGACACTGGTGCTGAGCCGCGACC
>JBGPJH010000287.1:0-4132 GCA_041485305.1 Vicinamibacteria bacterium
CCTCCAGGGCGTTCATGAAGCCGAGAGGAATGTGGCGGTCCTGTTTGAGATACCGCCGCACCGTCAGGGTGACGACCACGAACACGGTGGCCGCCACGAGCCAGAGCATCAGCACGTGCTTGGTCACGGAGAAGTTGATCCCGAGGATCGTCGGCAGCTGAATCAGCGGATGATCGAGGGGGCTGTTCGACACGTGCTCGATGATGACCTTCCCGGCGTTGAACTTCTCCGCCGCTTCGGTCGCGTGCTCCTGGATCTGCTCGACGTGTGCTTGAACCAACATCACTTCCGTTTTTTCACAGGCTCTTCAGGCCCGCCCTGGCAGAGCGGAAGCCCTGCACTACGCGATCCGCGCGACGTCGATTCAGGCGACTTCCGGCCATTAACTCCGACCGTCCAGAAACAGGCGGCGCAGCAAGAGCGCCTCCACCAGGTACAGCGCAACGAAAGACCCAACGAAGCTCGCGATAAACGGGCCCGGCCTCAGCGACAGCAGAACAATCATCGCTGTCACGTACGCTCCGAAGAACACGAGCTTGAAGGCGAACGCCGCAATCATCAGCGACGTCAACGCCCCCGGATTCTGCCTGTAGGTGCGCTCGGCCAGCACCCACGTCCCGCTCGCGATCGCGAGCGGTGCACACATACCGAGCAGGACCTCGAGGCGGGTCCGCGCATCCACCCACACGGCCAGCGCCAGCCAGACTGCCAGGCCGGCTGCCACCATCCACGCGGCCGCCTTCATCGGTGCCAGACGGTCCTGGCGAGCCCGTAGAATCCCACGACGAGCCCGAGCATCAGACCGCCGATCAGGAACCAAGGCGACGTGCCTCGCCACTGGTCAGCCAGGTAACCGATCCCGCCGAGCAGCAGAATGGCTCCGATCAGCGTGTAACTGGCCCCAGCGGCAGCGCTCGATCGGCTGACATTCTGTTGAAAGGAGCGCAGGGAACGCTGGATGAATCGACTGCGATCGTCACCTGGCATGAGTCGAGGGCGCCATTATGGCGTACGCAGCCCGACGAGTATATCGCACCTTGTGAAACAATTCACTACCGAATCACGGCCGCAATGCCACCCGCTCCGAGCGTGCGCGCCGATGCCTCCGCGGCCTCAAACAGCAGCCGCGGATACACGCCAAGCGCAATCGTCGCGACGACGGCCACGGCGAGCGTCAACGCCAGCGCCGGGCTGCTCGTCGGCTCCGAGCCGGTCGTCTCATTCTTGAGGTACATGAAGACGGCCACCCGAACGTAATAGTAGAGCGAGATCGCGCTGTTCAGCACGCCAATGACCGCCAAGCCGTAGTACTGCGCGTCGATGGCCGCGCTGAACAGCCAGAACTTGCCCATGAAGCCGGCCGTCGGCTGGATCCCGCCGAGCGACAACATGAACATCAGCATTGCAAACGCCGCAAACGGATGCCGGGCGTGCAACCCGCTGAAGTCCTTCAGCTCGTCGCCGACCACGTCCTGCCTGCGCATCATCACGATGACGGCAAACGCGCCCAGCTGCATGAACGCGTAGATCGGCAGATAGATCAGCATCGCCGAGATCCCGCGCGTCGTGCCCACGGCTACGCCGATCAGGAGGTATCCGGCATGCGCTATCGACGAGTACGCGAGCATCCGTTTCAGGTTCGACTGCGTTAGCGCCGCCAGGTTGCCGATCGTCATCGTCACGACCGAGAGCGCCAAGAACAGCAGCCGCCAGTCGGCGTTCATGGCCGGCAGCCCTTCGAGGAAGATCCGCAGCAGCATCGCAAACGAGGCCGCCTTCGAACCGACCGAGAGAAACGCCGTGACCGGCGTCGGCGCGCCCTCGTAGACGTCGGGCGCCCACATGTGAAAGGGCACCGCGGCAATCTTGAAGCCCATGCCCGCCACGACGAGGACCACGGCCAGGACGAGTCGCGAATCGCGCGCCTGACCCGAGAACACACCCGACATCGCCCGCAGGCTCGTGCTGCCCGAGAGCCCGTACATGAGCGACATGCCGTACAGCAGGATGCCGAGCGAGAACGCGCCGAGGAGGAAATACTTGACCGCCGCCTCGTTCGATCGCTGATTCGGCTTGATGAAGCCCACCAGGATGTAGAACGACACGGCCATCGTCTCGAGACCGATGAAGAGGGTGATGAGATCGATGCCCCCGGCCATGATCATCATGCCCAGCGTGGCGCACAGGATCAGGAAGTAGTACTCCCCGGGGCTCGCGCCTTCGATCGCGAGGTAGCGCTCCGACATCAGCACCGTGAGCAGCGCAGCAACCAGGAACACGACCTTGAAGAACAGCGCGAACCGATCGACAGAAATCAGGCCGTGAGCCACCTCGACCTGGGTACCCTGAAATGGCGCGAGCGAGGCAAGCGTCGCGACGAGCGCCGCAGCCGCAACCCAGGTGAGCGCCTTGCTGCCGCGAGGCAGGAGGACGTCGGCCACCAGCAACACGAGCGAGCCGGCGGTGAGCACGATCTCCGGCAGGATGTAGTAGAAGTCGCTGACCGAGATGCCAGCGGGCATTACCGCAGCACTCCGGCCCGGCTGGCCGCCGGCAACGCCGACGGCACGAGCGGCTCACCGTCGGGGCCGCAGGGCGCGGCGGCCAGGAACTGCGAGGCGGCGGCGGAAGCCAGAAGTTCGCGCTTCGGCGTCGTGTCGCAGTCGGCTGACGCGTTCTTTCCGGCGTACTCGGGGCTCACCCTTGCGATGACATGCTGGACCGAGCTATCGAGTCGTCGCAGAAACGGCGCCGGGTAGAGGCCGATCCAGACCGCCAGGGCGATCAGGGGCGCAAACGTCGCAAACTCCCGCAAGCTGAGATCGGCCAGCCCCTCGTTCTTCGGATTCTCCACCTTGCCGAACATCGTGCGTTGGTACAGGTAGAGCATGTACGCCGCGCCGAGGACGACGCCGCTCGCCGCAAACGCCGCCCACGTCATCCCGCCGCCCAGAAAGGGGTGACTCGTCGAAAACACGCCCTGCAGGATGAGGAACTCGCCGATGAAGCCGTTCAAGGTTGGCAGCCCGATCGACGACATCGTCATGAAGAGGAACACGGCGGCATACACCGGCATGACCTTGGAGAGGCCACCGTACTCCGAGATCTCGCGCGTGTGCCGCCGCTCGTAGGCGATCCCGACGAGAAGGAACAGCGCGCCTGTGGAGATGCCGTGATTGAGCTGCTGGACGATGCTGCCCGTGATGCCGACCGGGTTCAGGGCGAACATGCCGAGCATCACCATCGCCATGTGGCTCACCGACGAATAGGCGACCAGCCGCTTCCAGTCCTTCTGCGCCAGCGCGACCAGTGCGCCGTAGACAATGCCGATAATCGACAGGAACACGATGAACGGCACGAAATCGCGGGATGCCTGGGGCAGAATCGGCAGGCTGAACCGGAGGAACCCGTACGTCCCCATCTTCAGGAGCACGGCCGCCAGAATCACGGAGCCCGCCGTCGGGGCATCGGTGTGCGCGTCCGGCAACCACGTGTGGAAGGGGAACATGGGCACTTTGATCGCAAACCCGAGGAAGAACGCGAGGAAGACCCACCACTGCAGGTTGAACGGAAGCGTCAGCTTGTACATCTGGGTGATGTCGAAGCTGTGTACCGAGCTCGCCGTGGCCGGCGTCTGGAAGTAGACCGCCAAAATGCCCAAGAGCATCACGACGCTGCCGACCAGGGTGTACAGGAAGAACTTGATCGCCGAGTACAGCCGGTTGGCGCTGCCCCAGATGCCAATCAGGAAGTACATCGGCACCAGCATGACCTCCCAGAACAGGAAGAACAGCAGGAAGTCGAGCGCCATGAACGCGCCCAACATGCCGGTCTGCAGCACCAGCAGAAAGATGTAGTACTCCTTGACCCGATCGGTGATGGCCGTCCACGACGACAAGACCGCAATAGAGCCCATCAGGGTCGTCAGCAGAATCAGCAGCGTGCTGAATCCGTCGACGCCGAGGTAGTAGTCGGCGCCGATCGATGGAATCCACGGCGCGCGTTCGACGAGCTGGAAGTCGGCGCCCTGCGGGTTGAACCAAAACCACAACGGAACCGAGATCACGAAGCCGGCGAACGCGACGATGTTCGCGATCCAGCGGATCGCGTCTTCGTTCTGTTTCGGCACCAG
>JBGPJH010000288.1:0-4130 GCA_041485305.1 Vicinamibacteria bacterium
ATCGAACCGTTCGGTGACTATCCGACCGGCAATCTCACCTCCGACAAGGAAACCGGCCTCGGAGGATGGACCGACGAAGAGATCAAACGTGTGATCACGCGCGGCACGCTCCGCGACGGCACGCGGCTACTCCCATTTCCCATGGACTGGCCGTCGTTCTCGACGATGACGGACGACGACCTGACGGCCGTCGTGGCGTACCTGCGCACCGTGCCACCGGTCAGGAACAAAGTACCCCGCCCGTCGCGCACGTTTCTGCCTCTGTACCTTTGGGGCAAATTCAGGATGCTCGTCCTCGGCGGCGATCCGCCGATGATATTCCATGCAGGCAATGCGGGCAGCACGGGAGCGCGCTGATGAAGACGTTTCTGAAGTGGACGGCCGTCGTCGTTCTGCTGTTCGCGGTTGGCGGGTTCCTCACGTTCCTGTATTTCATCCCGCCGTTCTTCACCACACCGCCCGAGGAGTTTGCAAACGCGGTGCGTGACGCCGCTCCTCCGGTCACCGACATCGCGGATCCGGCCCTGCGGGCAATCGCCGAGCGGGGCCGCTACGTGGTCGTCGCGACCGGGTGCATCGGCTGCCATGCGACCAATGGCCCTCAGGGCCCCGACTACTCCAAATACCTGGCAGGCGGCGGACTGAAGATCACCTCGAAGCACGGCACGTACGTCAGCCGCAATCTCACCCCCGACCCTCAGACGGGGCTGGCGCGACGGACCGACGACGAGGTGAAGCGCGTGCTGCGCAGCGGTGTGTTTCCGGATGGGCACGTCGTGCCCTACACCGCGATGCCGTGGGCCAATTTTTCAAACTGGACCGAAGAAGATCGCCACGCGGTTCTCGTCTATCTGCGGCACCTGAAGCCCGTGCGACATGAGATTCCAGAGCCGATCAGCACTCCCGTCCAGCTCGCCCCAGGCGTCGTCGAACAGGACTACGGCTTCAAGGACTACGGCAGAGGCGCTCCCTGACATAGCCAAGGACACTTGAAATCTACCCTCGTCCTTCGCCCGAATCGAACACCTCGCGAACCTTGTCGGCGAGGGCCTGCAGCGTAAAGGGCTTCTGGATGACCGGCGTGCCGGGGAGCACTTTGCGCGCCGCCGAACCCAACTCGACCGACTCGAGCATGAAGAGGGACTGGATCGTCGGATCGATGGACTTCAGGCGCGCCTCTAGTGGCGAACCGTTCGCCGTCTCCGATGTAACGTCGGACAGCATCAGGTGCACGCGCGAAGGGTGGGCCGCAAACAATCCGAGCGCCTCGGCTCCCGAGGGGGCATCGAGAACATGATACCCCCGCCGGCGAAGAGCGTCGCACACGAACGTTCTGACGCGCTCGTCTTTTTCCACGACGAGAATGGTCTCCGAGCCCCACGCCCGCCGTGTCGAGGGCTCGCTCGCCTCGGTTTCGAGCACAGGGAACAGCAGCGTGAAGGCGGCACCGCTGCCAATCTCGCTGTCCACCCACACGAAACCGTTGCTCTGCTTGATGATCCCGTAGACCGTGGCGAGTCCGAGGCCGCTGCCATTCCCCATCTGTTTCGTTGTGAAAAACGGCTGAAACGCGTGGGCCTTCGTCAGCGGATCCATACCGGGTCCCGTGTCCGCGGCGACCACCCGGACGTAGTGGCCCGGTCGAAGCCACGGCCGCTCTCGGAGGGCGCGCGCGGCGATCTCGATGGCGTCGACGCGGATCGTCAGTGTTCCGCCGGTCGCCATGGCGTCGCGGGCGTTGAGCGCCAGGTTGACGAGGACATACTCGATTTGTCTTGCGTCGGCCTTGATGTCCGGCAGCTCGCCCGGCACCTCCAGCCGCAACACGATGGGGTCACCGAGGATCTTCGTCAGCAGCGGCTGGGCCTCCATGACGAGCCGGTGAACGGCCACCGGCCGCAGCTCGAACACCTGGCGCCGGCTGAAGGCGAGCAGCTGGCGCGTCAACGATGCGGCTCGAGCCGACGCCTGCTGGATCGCGAGCGCAGAGCCTCGGAGCGGATCGTGCGGGACGAGCGCGTCCAGGAGACGTTCACTGTGTCCGCCGATCACGGTCAGCAGATTGTTGAAGTCGTGGGCCAGGCCGCCCGCGAGACGACCGACGGCCTCCATCCGCTGCGCGCCCAGCAGGCGCGTTTGCAGGCGCTTGCTTTCGGTGGCCTCCACGAGCTGCCCGCGCAGAAAGATCAGCTCTCCGGACGTGTCGAATTTACCGACCACCGAACACGACGCGTGGCTCGCCGCGCCATCGAGTCGATCGAGAGGCAGCTCGAAGGGTCCCGCCTTCCCCTCGGCGCGAGTGATGGCCACAAGCTTCTGCAGGACCATCGCGTCGGCCGTAAACTCGGCGAGACTGTGACCGACCAGCTGGGATGGTCCCTCCCACCCGAGCATCTGGGCGAGTGCGGGGTTACTTTCGACGATGCGCCAGTCGGGTGTGGTGACCAGGCGTCCGCTGAAATCTTCGTCGAACAGCCAACGGTTGCGCTCGTCGCTGGCTGCCAGCGCGTCTTCGAGACGCCTGCGGTCACCAATGTCCACGAACGACGACACGACGAGGAGCTCGCCGTTGTGTTCGATTGTCTCGCAGAAGTGTTCGGTCCAAATCAGCTCGCCATCGTTGGCGATGAGAAGAATTTCCTGATTGTCGCGTGACCGAGCGCCCTCGAACCGCCGAGTCAGCTCGTGCTCGAACCGAGTGCGGGAATCCGGATGCACGAGAGAAACCAGGTCCCGTCCAAGCAGCTCGGCGCTCGTCAGATGTGTAAGCCGCTCGAAGCCACGACTGACGTACCGTACGCCGCGCACGGACGAAATCACCACCGCGATGCAGGGCGTATCCGACAGCGCCTTGGCAATTGTGCGATCAGGCAGGTCGTCCATTGAATCCGTCGTGCTCATGAGATTCCGCGAGGAGGCTCCTTGGCCGTCCCGTCGAGCGCCTCGCGGACGCGGGCGAGCAAGGCCTGCCGGTCGAACGGCTTCGAGATGAAATAGCTGCCGGGCGCCCACGCCCCTCCGTCCCGCGTCGTCGGCTCCGGATATCCTGACATGAACATCACCTGCAAACCGGGGCGACGGGCCTGTAAACGGGTCGCCAGGTCCAGCCCGCTCATCTCCGGCATGACGACGTCGGTGAGCATCAAGGAAATCGGTCCGGTGTATTCGAGACTGATTCGTTCCGCCGCCGATGGCATGGCTGCCTCGAGTACCTGGTAACCGGCCAGCTCCAGCATCTCGCGCACCAACTCGCGCACCCCATCCTCGTCTTCCACCAGAAGCAGCGTTTCCGTGCCGCCGCGGGCACCCCCTTCGCGGGGTGGCGAGGGCCCTGGCGCCCCTTCGGCGCGCGGCAGGCCGAAGGTGACGGTCGTGCCGCGGCCCGGTGTGCTCACGAGGTGAGTCCACCCGCCGCTCTCCCTCATGATGTCGTACACCGTCGCGAGTCCGATGCCCGTTCCCTTCCCGAGCTCCTTGGTCGTGAAAAACGGCTCGAAGGCCCGAGCCCTGGTCGCCGCGTCCATGCCGATACCGGTATCCGTCACGCTGACGGCAACGCAGGGAACGGCGTGAAGCGCGTCGTAGGTCGGCATCGCTTCCGCGGCAATGTTCTTCGTCTCGATCGTGAGCCACCCGCCTGATGGCATCGCGTCGCGCGCATTGACGGCGAGGTTCAACAGCACCTGCTCGATCTGCGTGCGATCTGCCATGGCGGCCCACAGGTCCGGAGACCGGACGGCACGGAGCTCGACGTGCTCGCCCAACAGCCTGCGCAGAAGCTGTTCGGTACTGGACAGCACGTCGTTCAGATCGATCACCGTCGCCACAGCCGCCTGTCGTCGGGTGAATCCGAGGAGCTGGCGGGTCATCGCCGATGCCCGTTCGGCGCTCTGCCTGATGGACCCGGCATGTTCGCGCAACGGCGAATCGTCCGGCAGTCCCTCGAGCAGCCTCCCTGTCGCGCCGATCATGATCGTCAAGAGATTACTGAAGTCGTGGGCGATACCTCCAGCGAGTCGTCCGATCACCTCCATCTTCTGCGCCTGACGAAGTTGCTCGTCGCGTTCGCGCAGGGCAGCCTCAACCTGCCGGTACTCCGTGAGGTCCGATGCGTTGAGGACCGCCTGGGG
>JBGPJH010000289.1:0-4127 GCA_041485305.1 Vicinamibacteria bacterium
CGACTGGCTCTGCCGCGCGTTTGGCTTCGAAGTCAGGCTCAAGGTTGAAGGAGAAGGCGGCCGAATCGAGCACTCCGAGCTCGTCTACGGCGATGGTCTCATCATGGTCGGCGACGCCCGCCCCGGTGAGACGCGCAGCGGCTGGAGGACACATCTCGCGAGCCCGCGGTCGTTGGGAGGAACCAACACGCAGACCGTCATGGTGTTTGTGGACGATGCGGATGCGCACTGTTCGCACGCGAGAGCAGCGGGCGCGACGATCTACGAGGAGCCGGCGCTGCACGACTACGGTGAAGATTACTGGGCCGACCGCAGCTACGGAGCGGTCGACCTGGAAGGACACCACTGGTGGTTCACCCAGCGCGTGCGCAATCCGAAGGTCTGAGGCAAACCGATCACTGCTGCTGCTGTGCGTCCGCGGCTGGGACGTCGCGCAGGCGCTCCTGCACGGTGCCCGGAATGCCGATGGTCGTATTGGCGCCCAGTTTCTTGATGAACGCCGCCGTCTCGGGATACGCCTGGAACTGAAACGACTGTTTGGAGCCTTCCGCGAGCCGGTAGGGTGTCCGGCCCCTGAAGTCCCGCACGTTGATGTTGGCGCCTCGGTCCACCAGGATCTGGATCACTTCGTTCAGGCCCCGGAACGCTGCGCCGTGGATCGCCGTGAAGTCGGCTTCGTTGACCGCATGGATGTCGGCTCCCCCGTCCAGCAGAATCGTGACCGCCTCCTCCGCAGCCGTCGAACGGTTGCCTCGCTGGAGGCCGGGCTCGAACGTCGAACGGCCAAGTCCGGCAGCCACCATCAAGGGCGTCGTGCCGTCGTCGGTCGTGAGGCGGTAGTCTGCGCCGCCTGCCAAGAGCGCACGGATAACTTCGCCGCTGCTTTCGTTGCGGCCCGTCCGAAGCGCCGTCTGATCGCCCGCGTAGCCGCTGCCGTTCGCCGTGTACGCAGCCACCCAGAGCGGCGTGGCGCCTCGCAGATCTCCGGTGCCGCACGCGAAGGGCTCGAACGCGCCCTTCTTGGGATATCCGATGTAGCCCATAAGCATGGTAGAGGTCGTCGTGCGAGGGTTGGCGTCGGCTCCTTTCGCCAGAAGCGCCTTCACGAGCGCGAGCCTGGCACCGGAGGCGAGCGGTCTGCCTAGGGTGACACCGAAACCGAGGCCGTCGCCCGCGCCGTGCCGCTGGGTCCACTCGCGCAGCCACAGATGGACGGCGCCGGCCGCGGCATGCAGAGCGCGAACGCCACCAATCTCGCTGTTCGGGTCAGCACCCTGATCGAGCAGAAACAGCGCGAAGTCCGACTGACCGTACACGACTGAAAATGGCAACACGTGGGTGCCGTCGGCTCCCGCTTCGTTGACGCCAACGCCCGCAGCGATCAGGATCTTGGCCATCTCGATGTTGCCGTTCCGCGCCGCGAACATGAGGGGCGTGAAGCCCTTGTCCGTCGAGGCGTGCACGTTCGCCTGGCCTTCAACCAGCACCCGAGCGATGTCCGCATGTCGATCCGCGACCGCCCACATCAATGCCGTGTGCTTGGTGTCGGTCGCCGCGTTGACGTTCGCGCCGTGCCCGAGGAGCGCCTTGACCACATGCAGACTGCCGGTGTGCGCGGCCGTCATGAGCGGTGTCAGGCCGCTTGTTTGAGCGGCATTCGGATTGGCTCCGGCTTTCAAGAGTCTTTCCACCATCGCGACGCTCGCGTTCTCAACGGCCCGAGCGAGCGGGGTGACCCCGTGATCTTCGGCCGCGTTCACGTTGGCGCCGGCCTTCAACAGCAGATCGACGACGTCGAGGTCGTCCCGATGGGCGGCGTACAGGAGCGCCGTGACACCGTCGGCACGCGTGGTGTTCACGTCAACACCCTGTTTGATCAGTGCCCGCAGGGCCACTTTGTCTTGCTCGGCGGCGGCCGTGATCAACCGCAGGTCCGGCCCCGCGGCCCAAGCCAAGCTGGCGGCCGACAGCAACGGGAGCAGCCATGCGGCGGCCAAACGGTTGACGTGGAAGTCCATAGTCGTTCCTCCTCGCACTTGCGCACTACTCATTGCGGCCACTCAACAAGACCCTTCACACTCGTCGAACAGTTCCGGTCGTGGAGCCAAACAGCTGATTGTACCCCGGAGAGAAGGCGAGCGCGCCCTGGTTTTCCCGACTAGCGCAGTCAACCTCGACCTTACGGTCCTCGACGCTCACGCCTGCCCAGCCAGCCTTCACCACGGATTGCTAGGCGTAAAATCGGCTGGTTGTCCGTATAATCTGCACATCCGCGTGGTTCGCCCGCGCCCCGCGAAAGGAGTGCCTGTGAAGATTGCTCTCGCGCGCCGTCTTGCTGTCCTCTTGGTGGCCGTGTCGCTGACGGCCGGCTTCGTGGCGACGGGAAAGCCTGAAGACGTCGGCCTGTCGTCGGAACGCCTCCAGCGAATCAACGAGGTCGTCAAGCAATATATCGATACCGCGCAGATCTCAGGCGCGGTGACGATGGTGGCCCGCAAAGGTCGGGTGGCGCATTTCGAAGCGCAGGGCTCGATGAACCTCGAGCCGAAAACACCCATGCGCAAGGACGCGATCTTTCGCATGGCGTCGATGACCAAACCCGTCGCCGGAGTGGCGATCCTGATGCTGATGGAAGAAGGGAAACTGCGGTTGTCGGATCCGGTGTCCAGATTCATACCCGAATTCAAAGCCCAGAAGGTCGCGATCGCGCGACCGGCTCCGCGCGGATCCGGCGCGGCGCCCTCCCAGCCGCCGCGCGAGCCGGAGATTTATACGGTCCCCGCGGACCGCGAGATTACGATTCGTGACCTCATGACGCACACGGCAGGCCTGGAGAGCGGCGGGGCCGGCTCTCGAGAAGCCGCGCGCGTTGCTCCACGCGACACGTCCAAGGCTCTGGCGGACTACGTCATGCGGCTCGGCGCGGCGCCGCTCGACTTCCAGCCGGGTTCAGAGTGGCGTTACAGCGGGCTCGCCGGCATCGACACGCTCGGCCGCATCGTCGAGATTGTGTCGGGACAGACCTTCGATCGGTTCCTGAGACAACGGATCTTCGACCCGCTCGAGATGAAGGACACCGCCTTCTATCCGACCGAGGACCGACTGTCCCGCGTCGTCACGCTGTATCGCCGAACGCCGACGGGGCTGGAAAAGATTGAAACGCCCAGCTGGCTGGCCACGAAGACGCTCTTCTCGGGCGGCGGCGGGCTGTGGTCCACCGCCGAAGACTACATGCAGTTCGCACAAATGCTGGTGAACGGCGGGGTGCTCAACGGAAAGCGTCTGCTCAGTCCGCGGACAATCGACCTGATGGGAACCAATCACGTCGGCGATCTGTACCGCGGAGTTGGCGCCGGCGGAGGACTACGCGGGATGGGTTTTGGCCTGACCGTGGAAGTCGTCACGGACAACATTGCGGCAGGCCGCCGCGAATCGGTCGGGAGCTTCGGGTGGGACGGCGCATTCGGCACGCACTTCTGGGTGGATCGCAAGGAGCAGCTCGTGGGCCTCTTGATGATTCAGGAACCCATCGGACAGCTCAGCCGGGATTTCGAAAACGCCGTCATGCAGGCGATCGTGGAATAGAGCGTCGATTGGGCCCGCGCCTCAACGCATCACCTTCAGTCCCACGACGAGGCGCGAGCCGGATACTCCGAGGTGTGCCGGAGCCAGCGCGAGCCACTGGGCAATCTCACCGACGCTCGGTTGAAAGATCACCTGGTCTAGGTTGAGGATTGCCTTCGGTCGTACTGGCACGTCAGTCTTGGGTCCACCAAGGTAGCGGTAGCCCACTATCAGGGCGGTCTTTCGGCCAAGGGCGACGTTTACATCGCCGCCAATGTTGAAGCCGACAACAGAGGTGGGTTCCAGAGAACCGGCCAAGCGGTAGTCGTCTTGGAACAAGACCGAATGCCCGCCCAGGCGGAACGCCGTGAATCCAATTGGCTGAACGCTCCCGCTCAGTCGGTAGTAACTCAGCCCGCCGGACATCGTCATCTCCGCGCGGTCCACGAGCTCCATTCGCACGACACCGTTGATGCCGGCGGTCCATTGAGTGACAGCCCCCGTCGTATCGGGCCAAGGAGCGGATTGGCTGACGTCAACCATTTGTGCTTGGTCATTGGGCG
>JBGPJH010000290.1:0-4114 GCA_041485305.1 Vicinamibacteria bacterium
CCTCGGACAGCGGGATGCCCAACGCGCCCGCCACTGATTCCCGCGTGGCGAGACGACCGCAGATCCCCTGCGCGTGAACGTGCTTGAGGGCGTCTTCGATGGCGATGCGCTCGAGGGCTGCGCGCCCGCGCGACCCGCGCATGACTCCGCCAGGACGCCACCAGAGGAGAAGACCGCCGAGACTCGCGAGCACAAACAGGATGGAAATCATTCCTTCTCAATCAGCTTCCGAAAGGCCGTTGCCCGACAGGTGTTCGCGACGTCCTTGGCCTCACACCAGCCGCGCCGCGCCTGATCCACGCCGTACCGGATGCAGCCGAGCTCCTGGACGCGATGCGCGTCCGTGCTGATGACGAGCTTCACGCCGGCCTGCCGCGCCATGTGGATGTGGAGATCGTTCAAATCGAGGCGATCGGGTTGAGCGTTGATTTCGAGCAGGACGCCATAGTCTCGAGCGGCCTTGATGATTTCCCCCATGTCGACGGGATACGGTTCGCGCTTGCCGATCAGGCGCCCCGTGGGGTGCCCGAGGATGTGCACCCGCGGATGCTGCAGCGCCCGCACGATGCGACGCGTCATCTCGGCCTTCGACATGTTGAATTGTGAGTGCACGGAGACGATCACGACGTCGAGCTCTGCGAGCGTTTCGTCATCCAAATCGAGCGACCCATCGTCCAGAATGTCGACTTCTGCGCCTTTGAGCACGACCGGCTTCGCTGTCCGTTCACGGAGCGTATCGATGGCCCGTGATTGTTTGTGAAAGCCTGCCTTCGTCAGGCCACCCGCCACGCGGACCGCTTTCGTGTGATCGGTGATCGCGATGTACTCGTACCCGCGGGCCTCACACGCGGCTATCATCTCGGCAAGCGTGTTCTTCCCGTCCGTCGCGTCGGTATGCATCTGGAGGTCGCCACGGATGTCGGCGAGCTCGACCAGCCGTGGAAGGCGCCTCGCTCGGGCGGCCTCGATCTCCCCGCGGTTCTCGCGCAACTCCGGGGGAATCCACGGCAGAGCCACCGCTTCGAAGACCTCCGCCTCGGTCCGACCGCCGACCTGACGCGTGCCGCGGAACACGCCGTACTCGTTGATCTTCAGCTGTCGCTTCACGCCGAGCAGGCGGATCGCGATGTTGTGGGGCTTCGACCCGGTGAAATAGTGAAGCGCTGCACCATACGACGATCCCGGAACGATCCGCAGATCGACCTGGAGCCCGGAGCGAAGGACGACCGAGCACTTCGTCTCGCCGCGCGCGAGCACCTGTTTGACGTCGTGGTAGCCGAGGAAGGCTTCGGCGACCGCCGGCGCCTGGCTGGACGCGACGAGGATGTCGACATCGCCAACCGTCTCGGATCGCCGCCGAAAGCTGCCGGCGACCTCCAGCTGGTCGACGCCCGGCGTCGCCCGTAACCTCTCGACAAGCGGACGCACGTAGGCTTCGGCCTCGGCCAATGGCACACGGGCCACGTGCGCCTTGTCCTGATCGATGCCGCGCAGAATGGTCTGCTCGAGCGCCTTGCCCATGCCGCGCAGTTTCGAGAGTCGGCCCGCTCGTGCGGCTTTTTCGAGCTGCGCGAGCGTCTTGACGCCCAATTTCCTGTAAATGAGCTTGGCCCGCTTGGGGCCCACACCAGGAATCCGCAGCATCGCAACCAGACTTTCGGGGGTCTTACGTGTGAGCTGTGTGAGCAAGGGAAGTTTGCCCGTCCGGCACATCCTGGCAATCTTGCCCGCGAGATCGGCCCCGATCCCCGGTAGCTCCTCGAGGGCATGCCCGTCGTTCTTCAGAATCGTTTCGACCGGCGTACCGAGCGTGCCGATCGTTCGCGCGGCGTTGCGATACGCCCGTACTCGGAACGGATTCGCGCCTTGAATCTCGAGAAGATCCGCGACCTCCTCGAACGTCTTCGCGATGTGAATGTTCTCCATAGAGAACGGCTCTCTCAGCCGTGCACCCCGATCAACTTCTGAAACCGCCCCTCATCGATAATGCGGACGCCGAGGGCGCGGGCCTTCGCGTACTTCGAGCCCGGTTCGGCGCCGGCGATCACGAGATCGGTTTCCCGACTGACGCTGCGCGCCGTCCGAGCTCCGCTGGCCCGCGCGCGCGCCTCGGCGTCTTCCCGAGTCATGGAGTCGAGTCCGCCCGTGAAGACCACGGTCTTGCCGGCCAGCGGCCCTCGGCGCGTGACCGTCGTCCCAATCACCCGAAGGCCGCGGCGCCGGCACAATTCGATGACGCGGCGGTTGATCGCACGACGAAAGAACTCGGCGACATCGCGGGCGACCGTCGGGCCAATGCCGGAGACCGCCGTCAGCGCCGCTTCGTCGGCCGATTGAATGCGGTCGAGCGTGCCGAAATGTTCGGCGAGAACCCGAGCGGTCTGGGCGCCGACACTCGGAATGCCAAGCGCGTGAAGAAACCGCCGGAGCGACGTCTGCTGGGCCCTGTCGATCGCCTTCAGCAGGTTCGTCGCTGAGACGTCCGCGAAGCGCTCCACCTTGATCAGATCGTGCCGGGTCAACCTGAACAGATCGGCCACCGAGCGCACGAGCTTTCCGGACACGAGCGCGTCGACGGTCTCGGGGCCAAGGCCTCGGATGTCCAGCGCGTCGCGCGAGCCGAAGTGCTGGATGGTGCGCTTGAGCTGGGCCGGACAGGCCAGACCATTCGGGCACCGATCAAACGGCCCGTCGTGGACGACTGGCGTGTGGCACACGGGACAGCGCGCCGGCATGACGAAGCGCCGATGTCGGTGCACGCCCGTCGCGGCCGCGCGTTCGACGATGTCCGGAATGACGTCGCCGGCTCTGACGACGCGGACCACGTCGCCGATGCGAAGATCCTTGCGCGCGATCTCGTCCCGGTTGTGCAGCGTCGCGCGTGTCACCGTCACACCGCCGATCTGCACGGGCCGCAACACGGCCACCGGGGTGAGCACACCGGTCCGTCCCACCTGCACCACGATGCCCTCGATGATCGTCTCCTCTTCCCTCGCCGCGAACTTGAACGCCAGCGCCCATCGCGGGTGGCGGGCAGTCGTGTGCAGATGCGCGCGCAGAGCGAGATCATCCACTTTCAGGACGATGCCGTCGATCTCGTATTCGAGGGAATCACGACGGCGTTCCATCTCCTGGCGGTAGCGAAAGACCTCGTCGATGCTCGAACAGACTCGCGCGTACGGGCTCGCGTGAAGCCCCCACGCCGCCAGCGCTCGAAGCAGGCTCATGTCGTCAGCGACGTGTGGTCCACGCTCCGTGTGCAGGATGTCGTAGAACAAGACATCGAGGCGGCGCTCGGCCGTGATGCGCGGATCGAGCTGTCGGATCGATCCCGCGGCCGCATTGCGGGGATTCGCGAACGGCGGCTGCCCGTCTCTTTCGAGGCGTCCATTGAGCGCGCGGAAATCGTCCAGCCGCATGATTGCCTCGCCACGCACGGCGAGCATTCGCGGCACGGAAGGGCCGCTCAGCCGAAGCGGCACCGATCGAATCGTCTTGACGTTCTCGGTCACCCCCTCGCCGCGCTCGCCGTCCCCGCGAGTCGAGGCCCGCATCAGGACGCCGTCGCGATACACGACCTCGAGGGACAGCCCGTCGAACTTCGGCTCGAGCACGTAGCGCACGGCCCTGCCACGCGCGCTCTCGCGGATGCGTTCGTCGAACCGCCGGACGGTATCCGCATCGGTCACTGACTCCAAGCTGAGCATCGGGGCCAGGTGTTCAACCGTCGGAAAGGCCGGAAGCGGCGCGCCGGCGACGCGCTGCGTCGGCGAATCGGCCGTGACGAGATCCGGGTGCGCCGCTTCGAGGCGCACCAATTCCTCGAACAGCCCGTCGTACTCCGCGTCGGAGATCGTCGGCCGATCGAGGACGTAGTACCGGTAATCGTGCCGCCGGATGACGTCGCGGAGCTGCTCGGCCCGTCGCCGCGGGGCGGTCGGCGGCTGCTGCCGGGTCACACCGTGCGACTCATGCACCGACTCTCTTCTTCGTCGAGACATCGAAGAGCGCGTACGCCGGGCACCAGCCCACCAGGCCCGTGACAAATGCAATCGCCCCGATCACCAGGAACATGAGACTGACGGTGCCTGTCCGGGACATGATGCTCGCGGGC
>JBGPJH010000291.1:0-4114 GCA_041485305.1 Vicinamibacteria bacterium
ATTCGAGCACCGCGATTTCGGCCGCTTCTTTGTCGGCGAGGTCTTGACGATGGCCCTTGACGAACTGTTCGATTGAGTCCTGACCTTGCTTCACGAGGGAGCTGACCACCTGCCGCGCTTCGGAATCGTCGAGCTCGCGCCGCTTCTCGACCGCACGATTCGTCAGGGCGGCCTTCAACATGCGCAATGCGACGAGCCTCGCGCGATCCTGCCGGCGCATCGCGTCGCCGATCGCCGCACTGACATCGTCAGAGAACGACATGAAAGGGATTGGGTCGCCACTGGTCCGGTGCCGATCGGGCCCTGGTGCATGGAGCCGCCACGAGCTCGCCGCCCTCGGTGGGACGCGGGGCGTCGGTCATCGGCGGCTACGGCCGCCGCCCTGGCTGCTGCGGCACGGGCTGCGCCGGCTGCTGAGGCACCGGCACCGGCATCCCCGGCACGGCCACGCCTATCGGCACAGTCGGCGCCGGAGCGGCAGTCGAAGGAGCCGGCGGCGCGCTTTGTTGCGCGGGCTGGGCCTGTGGAGCGGTCTGCGGCATCGGGAACGTCTGGAAGACGGGTGTGCGCGGATTCGGCGTCGGCAGGTCGCGCGGCACGAGGTCCAGCTCCGGCGCAGCCTCGTCGGGTGATGAGGGAGGCGGACCGAACGCCGGCTGGGGAAATGGCGGCTGGGGAAATGGCGGCGGCGCAGGGGCGGCGCTTGGGCGAGGCGGCGTACTGGTCGGCATGATGAGAATGCGGTTGAACCGAGACGCATTCGCCACGGCCGCCGCACGCGGGGCGACGAGATACCCGCTTGCCGACCGAAGGATGATCCCGAGCGCCATTTCTTCCGAAACGCCGGTGAGCTCGAGCGTGACCGGTGGTCCGCCCAGACGCTCTGCGTTCACGATCTTCGTCTGACCCACTCTGGCCCATTCGGCCAGGATCTGTGCGACGGTTGCATCCTTGGCCACCAAGGTCACGCGGCCGTTGTCGATCGAGAGCCGAATGTCCGCGCGGGCCGGCGACGCCACCAAGGCGCCGATCACAATGGCATTGATCACGACGGCAAGCCGCATGCCTGTCAGTATATCGCTACTGTCCCCGGAAGTACTCAATCACTTGCGTAAGGATGTCGTCGAGCGTGAAGTCCGTCTTGTAGCCGATCATTGCCGAGATCTTGCTGAGGTCGGGCAGGCGCCGCGGCATATCCTCGAACCCGGACTCGTAGGCCTCGTCATAGGGGACCAGTTTGATCGGCGAGGCAGACCCCGCCAGCGCCCGCACGCGCTCGGCCAGCGCAAGAATCGACACCTCTTCCGTATTTCCGATATTGATCACCTGGCCCACGGCTTCGGGTCTGTCGACGAGCGCGATCAGCGCGCGCACCACGTCGGCGACGTGGGTGAAGGCTCGCGACTGTTGGCCGTCGCCGAAGACCGTAATCGGCTGGCCAGCCAAGGCCTGGCGGACGAAACTCGGGATGACCATACCGTACTGCCCGGTCTGTCGCGGTCCAACGGTGTTGAAGAAGCGAACGATGATGACCGGCAGCTTGCGTTCTTTCCAATAGGCGAGCGCCAGGAACTCATCGATGGCCTTACTGCACGCGTAGGCCCAGCGGTGTTTCGACGTGGGTCCCAGCACGAGGTCGGAGTCTTCGCGGAAGGGCACGGCGTTGCTCTTGCCGTACACCTCCGACGTCGACGCAATGACGACGAGCTTCTTTTTCTTGTTCGCGTGCTTGAGCACCACTTCCGTGCCGTGCACGTTCGTTTCGATCGTGTGCACGGGTTGTTCGACGATGAGTTTGACGCCGACCGCGGCGGCGAGATGGAAGATGACGTCGGCGCGGTCGATGAGCTCCGCGAGGAGCGGCTCGTTGTTCACCGAGTCGATGTGGTACTCGAAGCCGGCGCGGCCCTTCAGGTGGCTGATATTGTCGATGGAGCCGGTCGACAGGTTGTCGAGGATCAGGACCCGATGGCCCTCGTCGAGCAAGGCTTCGGACAGATGCGAGCCAATGAAACCTGCACCGCCGGTGATTAATGTCCGCATGCTGCTCAGTCTTCCGGGAAGCGCCCAACCTCGGCCGCCACCGCGCTAACGTCCTCTGTCGTCATGTCGGGGCGAAGCGGCAGCGAGAGCACCTCGTCGCAGGCCGCCGTCGCGTTCGGGCATTCTGCGGGCAAAGTCGACGCCAGCGCGGGTTGGCGGGGAATCGGCACGGGGTAATGCACGAGCGTTTCAATGCCGACCGACGCGAGATGAGCCTGCAGGTCAGCACGGCGTCTGGAGCGCACGACGAAGAGGTGATAGACATGACCGGGATCGCGCTCGGGCAGGATCCGGACCGGCGCCATCGCGAGGCGGTCCCGATACACAGCGGCCAGAGTCCGCCGGCGCGCCGTCCGGTTCGCCAGCAGGGGCAGCCGCGCCCGCAGGATCGCCGCCTGCATCTCGTCGAGCCGCGAGTTGATACCGGCCAGCTCGTGATGGTCGCGGAGGGTCTGGCCGCCATTGCGCAGCCGCCTGACACGCTCGGCCAGCGCCCGGTCGTTCGTGACGACGGCTCCGGCGTCGCCCAGCGCACCCAGATTCTTCGTCGGGTAGAAGCTGAACGCGCCGGCGACGCCGATGGTGCCGACGGGGGCCCCCGCGGCGGTGGCCAGATGCGCTTGACAGCAGTCCTCGACCACGGGGAGGCGGTGGCGGGACGCGACGGCTACAATTGCCGCCATGTCAGCAGCCTGCCCGTAGAGGTGGACCGGCAGGATCGCGCGCGTGCGGGCCGTGACGGCGGCTGCGACGGCCGCGGGGTCGAGCGTCAGACGGTCGGCGTCGATGTCGGCGAACACGGGCCGCGCCCCGGTCGCCATAACGGCGAGCGCAGTGAACGCCGCCGACAGTGGCGTGGTGATCACTTCATCGCCGTATCCGACGCCGAGGGCGCGCAGAATAAGGGCGATCGCGTCGGTGCCTGTACCGACGCCGACGGCGTGGGCGACGCCGGACGCGGACGCGAACTCGGCCTCGAACGCCTCGACTTCAGGGCCCAGGATGAACCGCCCGCTGGCCACGACGCGGTCGATGGCGTCGCGGATGGCCGCGGCGTCTTCGCGCGGCCGGGGCGAGGCGAAAGGAATTCGGAGCGCTGTCACACGATCTCCGCGCCACGGACGGCGCGGTCGACGTAGCGGTCGAAGTGGCACCGGTAGAACGCCACAGTCCGCGCGAGACCCTCGCGCAGGTCCACCGTTGGCGCCCAGCCCGTCACCCTCTTGAACTTCGAGGAGTCAGAGTAGAAGTCGCCGATGTCGATGGCCTTCTTCTCCGGCGGCCAGTCGATGAATTCCACTCGCCCCGATCGGGCGGCCTCGACCAGCACCGACGCCAGCTCGCGGTGACTGAGCGGCTCGTCTCCGCCGACGTTGAACACGTCGCCGTTGCAGGCATCCTCGGCCCCCGCTCTGAGAAACGCGTCCGCCGCATCGTCCACATACACAAAGTCGCGCAGCTGCGAGCCGTCTCCGTAGATCTGGATCGCGGTCCCCTCGATGGCCATGCGAATGAACCAACCGATGAAGCCCTGGCGGTTGTGACGAATCAGCTGTCGCGGCCCGTACACGTTTGTCAGCCGCAGCGAGCACGCGCGCACGTGAAACACGTTGTTGTAGACCAGGTGATAGTACTCGCCGGCCGCCTTGTTGACGCCGTTGACGTCGGTCGGCCGAACCAGATGCGTCTCGTCGACAGGCAACGAGTCGGGACGGCCGTAGACCTGACGGGTGCCGGCAAACACGACCTTGGCGCCAGGGCTGTTGTAGCGGCATGCCTCGAGGATCGTCAGCTGACTGCGGCAATTGATCTCGAGATCGGCGTAGGGGTCCCGCAGGCTGTCGATGTGACTCACCTGGCCCGCCAGATTGAAGATCACGTCCCGGTCGCGCACGAGGTAGTTCATCGTGCTCTGCTGACGGACATCCGCGATGTTCACGTGCACCCGATCTGCGATGCCATCGATGTTGAAGAGGTTGCCCCCGTACTCCGGGATGAGGGAATCGACCAGGAGCACGCGGGCGCCCAGGTCGACGAGCTGGCGAGCCAGGTTGCTGCCAATGAACCCGAG
>JBGPJH010000292.1:0-4100 GCA_041485305.1 Vicinamibacteria bacterium
CCGACCGAAGGCATCTCGGTGCCGACGATGCCATCGCGCAGGGTCTGAAATAGACCGCCGTCCGTTCTGCCCGACGCCCACACCTGGGTCAAGTCGGGAGACCGAATGCCCCGGGCATCCACGCCGTGGCAATCGGCGCAGCGAGCCCGGAACAAGCCCATTCCGGCGCGAATCGCGTCGGCGTTGCCCTGCAAGGGGTTTGTCGTCGGCCGGTCCTGCGCGCGGACCGAGCCTCCGGCACCGAGAGTGAGCACGGCGACCGTCAGCGCCAGGGAAATCCACTTCATGGACGGCTCCTCATCTGGTGTCCCGCTCGTCGCCTTGCATCCTAGTCGGCTCGCGGCCCGAGCGCAACCCAAAGATGCCGCAGACGTCACTCCAATGGCGTTGGCGGCGCCGATCGAGCTATGCTAAAGGCCTGTCTTGGTGCGAGGTTCCGGCCAACGGGTTCCGATCTCGGAGGAGCGAATGGGCAAAACGCGTGTTGGTCTCGTCATAGCGGCTCTCGTCGTCCTGCCTCTAATGCACAAAGCGATCGAGGCCCAGCAGCCGTCAAAGGCCGGTCAAGATCGAGGACAGGTGACGTTCGCGAAGGACGTGGCACCCATCCTCCAACAGCATTGTCAGGAGTGTCACCGGCCGGGCGCCATTGCCCCAATGTCGCTGTTGACCTACGACGACGTCCGTCCATGGGCCCGGTCGATCAAGGCCAAGGTTTCAGACCGACTCATGCCGCCCTGGTACATCGACAGGCGCGTGGGAATTCGCAAGTTCAAGGAAGACCCGTCGCTCAGTGACGACGAGATCGCCACGATCGTCAAATGGGTCGATAGTGGCGCGCCTATGGGCAACGCCCCGGATCTGCCCAAGTCGCGGCAGTTCGCCGATCTCAACAGCTGGCGGATTGGACAGCCGGATCTGATCGCGACGATGCCGGAAGCCTGGGTGGTCAAGCCCGCCGCGCCCGACGACTGGCCGACGTTCACGTTGGATCCGAAGCTGACCGAAGACCGATACATCAAAGCCGTCGAGGTGAAGCCGGCACCGAACAGCCACGTGGTCGTGCATCACGTCACGACGTCGATGATGGCGGGCGACGAAGAGCCAACAACGGCGGGCTTTGGAGGATTCCTGAACGAGTACGCGCTCGGCAAGAACGGCGACATCTTCGACGACAACACCGGCCGCCTGATCAAGGCGGGTTCCAAGATTCGTATGAATGTCCACTTCCACTCCAATGGCGAGACTGTACCGGCCAAGGTGAGCATCGGGCTCAAGTTCCATCCCAAGGGATACGTTCCGAAGAACGTGGTCGTCACCCAGCACATGGGCGACAACGACGACTTGGATATCCCGGCCGGCGAAAACAACGTCAGACACGACGGCTACACCGTTCTCACGAAGCCGTCGGTCGTCACCTCGTTCCAGGCGCACCTGCACAACCGCGGCAAGGGCCAGTGCATGGAAGCGATCGTCCCGCCGACCAGACCCGACGGCACGCCCATCACCGAGGGCGCGCCCCTCGCCCGGACAGTGACGCTCAGCTGTCTGGATCGCTGGGAGTTCAACTGGCACCTTGTCTACAACTACGCCGACGATGTCGCGCCGGTGTTCCCGGCGGGCACGATCATTCACGTCACGACCTGGCACGACAACTCGCCGTCGTCGAAGTACAACCCGAACCCGCGCGCCAACGTCGGATACGGTCAGCGGACGATCGACGACATGAGCTTTGCGTGGGTGAGCTACTACTACCTGAGCGACGCCGATTACAAGGAACGTGTCGCCGCGCGCAACGCCGCAGCCACCCAGAATCAGAACCAGTAGGCGCGTATCACGGCAGATAAGACGCGGTCGGTGATCCGGCCGCGTCCTGCCGGCGCTGTCCGAGCGCAATCATACCCATCAGGCTTGAAGGTTAGTCATGACGCTTCGACGGAAATTCCTCGTTTCGGCAGTGGCCATTGCAGCCGTGTTCGTCGGGATCGCCTCCGCTCGCGCACAGATCCAATACCAAACCGGTCAGAATGTCGCCCCCGTTTACGAGGGGTGGATGCGCAACGACGACGGGTCCATCGACATGTTGTTCGGCTATCTGAATCGCAACTGGGAGGAAGTCCTGCACGTGCCGATCGGGCCGGAAAACAGCGTCCAGCCCGGTGGGCCGGACCGTGGACAGCCGACGATTTTCGTGCCGCGCCGCTTCACGCAGCCCCCTGGCGAGCGGCGTGAACAGTTCGTCTTCCGCGTACGCCTGCCGGCGGGGTGGGGACCCAAGCAGGAAATCGCGTGGACCCTGACCGCCCACGGCCGTACCGACAAGGCGGTGGGCACGCTCGATCCGCTCGACGAGATCGACACTCACGTGATTGCAGAAAACCGCGCGTTCACCATCACCGAGGGAAATAAACCGCCATCCATTCAGTCCTTGAAGGCGGACCCCGACACGGTGACGCTTCCCGGAACCATCACGTTGACGGCGCGTGTGAGCGACGATGGGCTTCCCAAGCCGCCAACGTTTCCGCCGGCCGCCGGTCGCGGAGGAGATGCCGCCGGAAGAGGTGGACCTGGAGCCGCAGCCGCGGCCGCCGCAGCCATCGCTGCTCTCGGCATCCGCATGCCAGGTCTGTCGGTCAAGTGGGTCTACTATCGCGGGCCGGGCGTCGGCCTCGTGAAGTTCGAGCCGACACGGTCCGGACCAATCACCGACGGCCAGGCAACGACAAAGGTCACCTTCAAAGAACCTGGCACGTACATGCTGCGGGCCTTTGCAGACGATGGCTCGCTCTTCGCTGCGTCGGACATTACGGTGACCGTGAAGGGCAGCTCCGCGACTTCGGGCAGGTAAGTAGCGAAGCTTCGCAGCCGCACCAAAAGACTGTTTCTAAAACGGAAGACTTCCTCAGTCGCACCCGGGGAAGAAACAGTCACGGTTGGAAAGCGAATTGGCGGCTGAAGCCGACCGTCATGGAGCTCCTGGCGGCGCCTCGCGTTTCCTCGTCGCCTGCTCGAAGGCGTAAGCAAGAGCGAGGAGCTTCGGCTCGCTGCACGGCTTTCCGGTGAAGCTGACGCCGAGGGGCTGCGGCCGCGCAGAGAAACCTTCCGGAAACGGAGGCGTCGGCGCATTCGGTACGATGCCGAACGGCACCATCACCGTCGGGTACCCGGGCCGCGCGGCCAGCGCGGACCCCGTCGCGCCGGGAAACAACAGCGCATCGAGCCGCTCACGGTTCACGACCTCGTCGATTCCATGTTCGGCCGTGAGGTACAGGTCCTTCAACCGATCCGCTTCGTAACGAGCCCGATCGCCTTCGACATCCATCTCGTCCGAGATGTCGAGGTTGGACTGTCCGTACTTGATCGCGCCGGCATTCTCGTGCGCCGTGTTCCAAGCCCGAAGTTCGGCCAGCGATTTGACTGGAGCTGACAGGCCGAGCGAGGCGAGCCACTTATTGAAATCCCGCTTCATGCCGTACTTCAGCACGATCGAACAGCCGCTGTCGTTCCCTCGGCCTTCTCCGGCGCCGGAACAAATGGTCCACCGCAGAAAGTTGTTCATCGGATCGCGGTCGACCACGCTCGGGATGTCGGCTGGATCGACGATGACCGCCCCCTGCTTCTTGAGGACGGCGATGGCATCGGCCATCGCGTTCGCCTGCTCGGACTGCAAGCCGCCGGCTGGCAGCTCCGAACCGGGGAGGGGCACGGGGTCGTAGAAGAACGCGCGCGGGATTCCAATGCGAGCTCCCTTCAGCGCGTCGGTTCTGAGAAACCGCGTGTAGTCTCGTCTCGGAGGCGGCGAGCAGCGACCGGTGGCGGAGTCGTTTGGATCGGGCGTCGTGCTCTCGAGGACACCGAGCATGATCGCAACGTCGGTCACCGATTTCGCCATGGGGCCTGCCGTGTCCTGGTCCGCGGTAATCGGTATCACGCCGTACCGGCTGATGCGTCCGACCGTCGGCTTGATGGCTGCGAGCATGTTCTGGCTGGACGGGCTCAGAATCGAACCGGAGGTTTCTGTCCCAACGTTGCCGGCCCAGAGGTTGGCGGTCGTGCCGATGCCCGAGCTTGACCCACCCGTCTGCAACGCCGGACGGCCG
>JBGPJH010000293.1:0-4090 GCA_041485305.1 Vicinamibacteria bacterium
GCTCCGGAAGGTTGACGGGATGACGCCAGCTCGACTGCTCTTCGGAGCGCGATGCCGAGACGAGGTTCGGCACGAGCGACGTCAAGACGGCCTCGGCGTGTGCCCAGCCGATATGGTCGAGAAGCTCGAACGCCTTGTTCGAGAAGTCAAGTGAGTGGCCTTCATCCATGTAAAGGTGGTCGGTGCAGGCGGCGAAGACCATCGTCGCGATCGTCTCTTTCGACGCGGCAACATGGATCGCGGTCCGCAGCGTTCGCTCGGCAGCCTCCTCTGCACGGCTGTCCACAAAGCGCCGGAACCAATCGACGTACCGCTCAGGGCGCGCCTCTTTCGTCGCCAGTGGCTCCAGGTCGAAATTCGGCGGCTGATTGGCGGTGGATCGCGCGACGTGGACGAGCGCCTGGTACAGGGCGAGGCGACGGTCCTCGTGTGCAATGTCTGGAAGCATATTCGCGATCGCCGTCAGGATCGTGAGGCCAGAGCTCCAACCGGCGGCTCGATTCGTCACGCCGAAGAGCGCCGTCTTCGAGAGGACATCGCCTGTGGCGCCCAGCTCGTCGAGGCCAATGACGCTTTTGGCGAGCACGAGGCTCAGGTTCTGCTCCAGCCCTTCCTGGAGCTTCTGCATCCAATGCTCGCGGCGGTCACGCTCGATCGGCCGTGTGTCGACGTAAACCACGCCGTCTCGGACGTCGGTGGCGAACGACGGCGCATCGTCGGCAAATGGATCCAGCGTGCAGCCGCCGGCAAGGTCGAACTTCGCGTGATGCCAGTGACAGGTGAGAATGCCGTCCCGTACCGTCCCGCGATGAAGAGGAAAGCCCATGTGTGGACAACGATTGTCGAGGGCGAACACCCCTCCCTCATCGAAGAGCACGAGGATCGTTCTCCCCTCTACCGAAACAACTTTGAATCGATCGCGTTTCAGTTCTTCGAGGGGACAAACCGCGACTGTGCAGGAGGACATGCCGGCTCAGAATCTACTTCATTTCAGTCGAACACGGTCCCAGCGGTGCTATGTTTATCTCCAGAGGCGGCGCAGTTCACGACGGAGAAATGGTTGAACGGTCTTCGCAGGAGGTGTTCAGTGGAAAAGCGGTCCCTCTACGCCGTCTGGGTGAGGGCGACCGTGATTGCGGTTGTGGCCCTCACGCCGGGAGGCGTCACTGGCCGGGCTTCGCTCGTCAGCTTCGCCGAGGCCGCCGAAGCTCCTGGCAAAGGCGGCCAGGTCCGGACGGCCGTCGCGCCGACGTCGACCTCGCCCCGGACACCGTGGGGTGAGCCGGACCTGCAAGGAATATGGGACTACCGGACCATCACGCCATTGGAGCGACCCAAAGAGCTTGCAGAGAAACCAGTTCTTACTGACGAGGAAGCGGCGGCGCTGGAAGAGCGAACTGCCAAAGCGCGCGCCGATGATCGGTACTATTGGGACCGAGGGAGTAAAGTCGTCGCGGACAAGCGGACGTCATTGATTGTGGATCCGCCGGATGGGAGAGTCCCTCCCTTGACGCCGGAAGGGCGGGCACGAGCTGAAGCCGCCAGAGCCAGAGAGCAGCGGACCGACAGCGCCGAGCAGCGAAGCTTGACGGAGCGCTGCATCACGCGCACCCTGCCGAGGCTTCCAGACCTCTATAACAACAACTATCAGATTGCGCAGGCGCCTGGCTATGTCGTGATTCTCATGGAGATGATCCACGACGCCCGCATCATCCCGCTGGACGGCCGGCCGCATCTCGCGCAACACCTCCGCCAGTGGCATGGGGACTCGCGCGGCCGTTGGGAGGGCAATACCCTGGTCGTCGACACCACGAATTTCACCGACAAGACCAACTTCAGAGGATCCGCCGAGAACTTGCACCTGGTCGAGCGGTTCACGCGCGTTGACTCCGACACCATCAACTACGAGTTCACGGTTGATGACCCCACGACGTTTACGAGACCGTGGACGGTAGCGATGCCGCTGAGGAAGACCCGGAGTCCCATCTACGAGTACGCGTGCCACGAAGGAAATGACGGGTTGGCAGACATTCTGAGCATCAATCGCGCCATCGAGAAGGCCGCCGAAGAAACCGCCAAGAAGGCGTCGAACGGACTGTCGGCGGCCGCTCAGCAGCCGGCCTCCGCTCCTTCGAATCCGGACTGGACGAGGCCGTTTCCCCCGTTTCGGATGATCGGCAACATCTACTGGGTGGGGACCTACGATCTCTCCACCTACCTGATTACGACGCCGCAGGGACACATTCTCATCAACACGGGCGTGGGAGACACCGCGCAGCAGATCCGGGCAAACGTCGAGGCGTTAGGCTTCAAGCTGGCCGACACCAAGATCCTGACCGCCACGCACGGCCACTACGACCATGTGGCCGGCATGGCCGAACTGAAGCGGATGACCGGCGCGAAGCTGATTGTGTCGGAAGGCGATCGCGAGCTTTTGGAATCGGGCGGCAGGGCCGATTTCCGGTTCGGCGACGTGCTATCGGCGCGCTTCGAGCCGGCGAAGGTCGATCAGACGTTCAAGGACGGCGAGAAGATCTCGCTCGGCGGCACCGAACTGACCGCCCACCTGCACGCGGGGCACACGAAGGGCGCCACCAGCTTCACGCTGAACGTGCAGGAAGCGGGGAAGACCTATCGGGTGATCATCGCCAACATGGGGTCGATCAATCCCGGCGTCACCGTGAGCGGGATGCCGAAGTTCCCCGAAATCTCCCAGGCGTACACGCGGACGTTTCTCGCGCAGAAAGACATGAAGATCGATGTGTGGCTCGCCTCGCACGCCGGTCAGTTCGGGATGCACGACAAGTACAAGCCGGGCGATCCCTTCATTCCGGAACGCTTCGTCGATCCGGCGGGATTTCTGGCCGCGGTTCAGCGACTGGAGACGGCGTATCTCGACCAGCTGGCACGTGAGCGAAGGCCCTGACTCGTCTGGCGCTCTGAACAGGAAACCTCTATGATGCGCCGAATCGCGATCACCACGGTGTGCCGGGCGCGCCGTGTCCGGCGCGTGTCTGATAACCGGACCTCAATGGTCCGTGCTTGGAGGAGCCTCAAATGCCACGACTGATCCCGTCGAAGCCCAACCGCACCATGCTCCTTTCGGCAACTGCCTGGGCATCCAGTCTCGTGCTGTTTGCATCCATCGCTCCAATTCTGCGGGGACAGACGCCAAGCGGCCGCCTTCCGTTCACGCAGGCGCAGGCGCAAGCTGGCAGCAGTGTCTACGCGCAGAAATGCGTCAGCTGCCACGGCGCCCGGCTGGACGATGGTGTGGCGCCGCCGCTCGCGGGCCCAAAGTTCCTCGAAACCTGGACCGCTCCCAGTCGTTCGCTCGACGACCTCCTTTTCATCATTCGTTCGACCATGCCCAAGAACGAGGGCGGCACGCTGTCGTCTGCCGACTACACCTCGGTTCTTGCATATGTTCTCGACAGAAACGGCTATCCCGCCGGCGATCGCGAGCTCACTGCCGATCAGAACACTTTAGCGGCCCTTCGCCTGACGCCTCCGTCTAGCGCAACGCCGGAAACGAAAGAGGCTCCAGCCTTTATCGCCGGGACGGGCGGCACCGCTCCCCGTGCTTCAGGGCCGACGCACCAAGACCTGCTGACCGCGGCTCGCGGGCGCGACTGGCTGATGCACACGCACGACTATTCAGGCACCCGACACTCGCCGCTCTCTCAGATCACGGCGGCGAATGCATCGCAGTTGCGCCCGGTGTGCGTCTACCAGGTCGGCGAGACCGGCAACTTCCAGACCGGTCCCGTCGTGGACCGCGGGACGATGTACCTCACGAGCGCTTACGCGACGATCGCGCTGGATGCGTCGACGTGTCGGCCGAAATGGCGACACGTGTGGACCACGCAAGCACTTGACCGCCCGTTCAACAACCGCGGCGTGGCGGTGAAGGATGGGCGCGTCCTCCGGGCGTCGTCGGACGGATACCTGTTTGCTCTCGACGCGGAGGACGGCAGGATGTTGTGGGCCCGTCGCATCGGCGATACCACCAAGGGCGAAACTTTCACGATGGCCCCGCTGGTGTTCGACAACCTGATCGTGATTGGCCCGGGGATCAGCGAGTACGGCA
>JBGPJH010000294.1:0-4084 GCA_041485305.1 Vicinamibacteria bacterium
GATCAGGTGCGGCCAAATGGCCCATAATCTAAGGCCAGGTGGCTCACATGGCGATAACTGAAACAGCCTTTCATCGCAGCGTCGACACACCGACGAAGGACCTCGATCGATTTCGGCAGTACTTGCGACGCGGCGCCCCAGGGCCACACGCGTACGTGATCCTGCTTGGTCTCGAGACGTTTGATTCCCTGGACCTTCTTCGTGCGATGAAGAAAGGGTTGTCCTACCGCACGTTCGAGCGTTTCCGGCGAAACACGTCGCTGTCGTTCGAGCGCGTCACTGATCTCATCGACGTTCCGCGCCGGACGATGACGCGTCGCAAGCGCGAAGGCCGGTTCCTTCCGGACGAGTCTGACCGACTGCTTCGCGCCGCGAGGCTGTTCGGCCAGACCCTGGAGCTCTTTGAGGGCGACCGGGACGCCGCTATTGAGTGGCTCACGACCGCCCAGCCGGGGCTTGGTGGAACCATCCCTCTCGACCTCGCCCGAACCGAGATTGGGGCGCGAGAAGTCGAACGGCTGGTCGGTCGCCTCGAACACGGCGTCTTCGCGTAGTGACCATCACCACCTGGCGCATCGTCAAGGCGAGGCATGCCGCCGGTGCCTTCGACGGTGAGGGTGCCCGCGTCGCAGGTGGACGGTGGAACTCGCCAGGAACGCCGATGGTGTACACGGCTCAAAGCGCTGCGCTGGCGGCGCTTGAGATGCTGGTACATCTTGGGCGAGCCTCGATGCTGCATGCGTATGTTCTGATCCCGTGCACGTTGGACGATGCCCTGGTGTCGCGGCTCGATCGGAAACGCCTGCCAAAGAACTGGCGATCGTATCCGGCACCGTCCGAGCTGCAGTTGCTCGGTGACGAGTGGGTCAAGAGCGGCACGTCAGCGGTGCTCGAAGTCCCAAGTGCGGTTATCGAGACAGACTCGAACTACCTTCTGAACCCGCACCACCGCGACTTTCAAGGCATTTACACCAGGGACGCTCAACCGTTTGAGTTCGACCTTCGCTTGCTCAAGTTCTGAAGGCCTTGAGGTTCAAGGGTCGGCGTGGTGCCCGCGCATCCACGGCGTCGGGCCACCGACACGGACCGTCCGGCGTTGCGCGGATTCGCACACGCGATCACCTCCGCCGACCTGGCACGCGCCTCGCACTTTGGAGACGCAAGAGGTGCAGGCGCGTCGACGGTCAGCCACGAGGCGCTCGCCGCCTGACGCCCCCGCACCAGATTGGTCCGCACGGAACCCGCCGAGCGTAAACTAGTGACGATGCGACTCGGATTTGATCTGGACGGAACACTCGCTGACCTGCAGGGCGCCCTCGCCCGCGAGGCTCTCGCCCTGTTCCCAGGGATCGATCCGGCCAGTCTGCCCCGGTCGGCCTCTCCCGAGGGCGCTCCGCAAGACGACGGAGAGGATCCGCCCGAGGAGGCGCAAGTGTCGATCAGTGCCTTGACGCCTCACCAGCAGCGCGACCTGTGGAAGGCCGTCTGCGCCCGCACGAACTTCTGGGAAACGCTCGACGAGATCGAGCCGGGTGCGCTCGCGCGGCTGTACACCCTGGCATCGGCTCGACGATGGGAAGTGATCTTTCTGACCAGCCGGCCGGAAACCTCCGGCGATACGGCACAGCAGCAGAGCCATCGGTGGCTGGTGGCCAGCAGTTTTCTGTCGCCGTCGGTTTTCGTCGTGCACGGCTCGCGCGGAAAAATCGCCGCCGCGCTGCACCTCGACGTGCTCGTCGATGACCGTCCGGAAAACTGCCTCGACGTCGCCGTCGATTCACAGGCTCGAGCCGTCCTCGTGTGGAGAGGCGATGAAGGCAAGGTGCCGGGCAGCGCCCGCCAGCTCGGCATCGGTGCCGTCAGCTCGATGGCCGAGTGCCTCGATATTCTCGAGGCGATCGACGGGGACGGGCGCAACGAAGGAGGGATGTTCGATCGGCTCAAACGGATGCTGGGCCTCAAGTCGCAAGGGGCCCCGCTTCGTCCCGCCCGTCCTCTCCTGGCTTCCGCGTCGCGGAACAAGGAGCGATGAATCTGCCACGTGCTACAGCCGCACGCCGATTAGGCCGATAGTCGGACAGGGTAAGCACTGCGCTTGCCGGTCACTGCAATGTCTGCGCTCGAGATCTTCTTGGTCGTCGGTTCGGTGGGAGCTGTCCTCGCCTGGGCGGTCGTGTCCATCTACGTCGTTCGCGTGCAGCGGAAACGCGTCGACGCGCACGCGCTGATGGCCGCCGTCATCAAGACCCTCCAACTCGACGAGGTCAGGAGCCTTCCGATCGAGGCGCGCATCCAGCGCGTCAAGGCCCTCGTCGACCGTGCGTCCCGCGAAATGGTGATGCTCGCGGCGGCCAATAGCGACACGCCCAGAGAAGCCTTCGACGCCCTCTGCGGACACCTCCAGACGCACTGGCCGGCCGAGCTGCTGGTACGCGAGGCGTCGGCGCATCGGACGGGACGGGAGAAGTGGCGCCGAACGGCGGCCCTCCGCATCCTCGCCCGCCTGGGGCACGCCGAGACCATCGCCCTGCTCACGCGCGCAGTCGAAGAGACCGACCCGGACGTGGCGGCCGTCGCTCTCGCCCTCCTCGGCAGCTCCCACGATCCGCGAGCCGCCGACGTGCTGGTCGGCGCCCTGATCGAGCGTCGCCATCCGGCCTCACGCATTGCCGTCCACCTCGAGCAGTCTCCACAGCCGATCGCCCTTCGGCTCAGGCCGCTGTTGCAGCACGCCGACCCGGTCGTGCGCCTCTGGAGCGCGACGCTGGTCGCGAGCGACACCGACGTCGAGGGACTCGAGTGGGACCTGCTTCTGCTCGTCGACGACAGCGACCCGCGCGTTCGCAAGGCGGCGATCGGATCGCTCGGCAAGATCGGCAGCCCACTCGCGAGCGAGGCGGCCCTGGGCCTGCTGCGGGACCCGGTTCCCTATGTCAGAGCGCACGCCGCGCGCGCGCTCGCCGACATGCAGCGGTCCGACCTCGGCGTCGAGATCGCCGACCTGCTGGGAGACCGAGACTGGTGGGTGCGCCTGGCCGCGAAGGAGTCTCTGGAAGCGATGGGCCCGGAAGTGTGGCGTGTCCTGATGCCCTGCCTCGAGCATCCCGATCGCTTTGTGAGAAACGGAGCGGCAGAAGTGTTTCAGAACCTCGGCATCCTCGACAGCCTCATCGTCATGGAAGCGGCGTCGGACAATCCGGCGGAACGGAAGATCGCGATGTTGCGGCAGATTGCGGCCGCCGGCGGCGTCCGGTTTGCCGACTCTCTCGTGGAGCGCGCCGGACCGGTCGTTGGGGCCAGAGTTCGGCAGCTGCTCACGACGATCGGCCTCGAACACGTGGAGGCGTACTAATTGATAATCTCCGTGATCCTGTCGCTGGCGGGTCTGGCCGGCGTCGCGGTCGTGACCCTCGTCGAAGCCCTTCGCGTCGGCGCACGGCGTGACGACACAGCCGACGTCCACGAGCCGCTCGCCGTCTCGCGATTCACTATTCCGGTCAGCGTGATCGTTGCTGTCGAAGACCACTGGGAGATGTTGCCGCGGACGATCCGGACGCTGCTGGATCTCACATACCCTGAGTTCGAAGTGATCGTCGTGGCCGACGGTCTCGACGGCGATGTCTTCGAGCGCTTGACTGGGGAATGGGGCCTCGACGCGAAAGAATTCTTCTATCGCCATTCGATCGAGACCGCGACTGTCGGCCGTATCTATCGCGCCAACCTCGATTCGCGGCTCACGCTGGTGGACAAGGCGCCTGCGGGTCGCGCCGACGCGCTCAACTGCGGCGCGAACCTGGCGCGCTTCCGCTACCTCTGCACGGTCCCCTCCGACGTGCGAGCGGAGGCCGACGCGCTCCTGCGAGTGATGTCGCCGGCGCTGCGGGATCCGGCGAGCGTGCTCGGCGTCACGAGCCATATCGAACGCCGTCCCGACGGGCTGTCGGCCAGGCGGTCCGGCGAGGCGTTAGGCGCCGCGGGCACGGCGGCTGGCGACAGCATGTGGACCCGCATCACGGGATCGTGGCGGCACCTGGGATCGCTGCGGGCCTTGATGGACAGCCGACTGGTGTCGCGCAAGCTCGCC
>JBGPJH010000295.1:0-4032 GCA_041485305.1 Vicinamibacteria bacterium
CCACAACGACGGCAGGTCACGGTTGCTTCAGGCGACAGGGGAAAAGGCCGCCCGGTCAGGGCGACCGACGGAAGGAGGGCACGAGCGGCTTGACTGTCGCCATCACGATGAGCACCAGGCCGAACGTGCACACGATGGTCGCCCCAGTCGGCAGATCGAGCAGGAGAGACAGGAGCACACCGAGCGCCGACACGATCGTCCCCATCGACCACCCGATGGCCAGCCTGGTGCCGATGGAGTCAGCGTACAGCATGGCGGCCACAGAAGGAACGATGAGGTAGCAGAAGACGAGGAGCACGCCGGCGATGGACACCGACGATGTGACGACGAAGCCAAACGACGCGTAGAACAGGAAATCCCAGAACCGCACCGAGACGCCGCGCGCCTCAACCGCCTTGTGGTCCATGGAGATCGCGAGGAATTTGTCTCGGAAGACGTAGTGGAACGCACCGATGACGCCGTACAAGAGTGCGGTCCGGGCGACCTCGGGCCAGGACACCGCGAGGATGTTGCCGACCAGCATGTCCTTCAAGTGCTCGCTCTCCGAGGTGGCCTTGCTCATCGCAAGAATGGAGGCCGCGGAAGCGACGGCGTAGCAGATGCCGATGATGGCTTCCTGTGGGATGCGTGCGCGGCGGCTGCGGATAGTCGAGAACACCAGGGCGCCGACGAAGGTGAACGCGAGGCTGATCCAGTAGACGACGGGCGCGTGCGCGTCGCCGCCAGACACCGGCAGCAGCAACGCGATCGTCCCGCCGAGGGCGGCGATCTGCGCCAGCGAGAGGTCGACGAAAATCACCCCGCGCTCGACCACATGGACGCCGAGGTACGCATGGATCCCGGTCAGGATCAGACTCGCCGCAAACGGCGCCGCAAGAAACTGGAGAATGCCAATGTCCATACGTGGCTACTTTGCGCCGACCTGCGTGATCGCACCGACCAGCAGGTTCACGTCGTAATCGAACAGCTTGAAGTAATCCGTGATGTCTTTCGTGCCGCCAACCGAGGGTGGGAGCACGAGCACCCGGGCGCCGGTTTCGCGCCCGATCGCATTCGGGGTCTTGAGGTCGAAATACGGTTCGACAAGCACTAGCTTGACGTTCTGACGCCTCATCTCCCCGATGAGATCCAGCGTGTGCTGAGGAGTCGGTGGAATGCCGGGCTTGGGCTCGACGTAGCCGATCACTTCGAGCCCGAACCGCTCGGCGAAATTGGGGTACGAGCGATGATACGTGACGACCTTCACCCCTTTGTAGGGTGCGAGCAAGCCAAGCCAACGCTGAAGCGCCGCGCTGACGCGACCGTTGAAATCCGCCAGTCGCTGGTCGAAGAACCCCTTGTCGTTCGGCCGCATCTGACCGAGCTTCGCGGCGATGTCCCGAGCGACGATCTTTCCGTTCTCCGGGTCCAACCAGTAGTGCGGGTTGCCGAGCGGGTGCACATCGCCCATCGCCCGCGTGACCTGACCTTGTGGGATGTCCAGAATCCGGGCCTGCTGCGACGCGTCGAGGTAACCATTCGCGCCAGGCTGGATCTTCGCGTTCCGGCTCTGTTGAATGAGGGGCGGCAGCCAGCCGATCTCGAGCTCGCGGCCGACCACGATCAGCAAATCCGCCCGCTGCAGTTTGAGAATGAAGCTCGGCTTCGCTTCGACAAAGTGCGGGTCCTGATATCCGCGCGCAATCGATTCGACCGACACGCGGTCGCCGCCGACTTCGCGGGCGATCGCCGCCAGGTCCTCGGTCGACGTGATGACGCTGGCCTTGCCCTGAGCCCTCGAAGGCGACGACGTGGGAATCACAAGCGCGACCGAAAGCGCCAGCAGCGTTCGTTTCATGACGGTGTTTCCTCTTCTTTCAGCCATCAGCCGACACCTTCTTCTCTGTCAAAACGGATGCGCGCCGTGCGCGCCAATCGCAAACTGGAACTGGAACAACAACTCGTTCGCCGTCACACCCTGGGCGTAGGTCGTCCGCCGGAGCTGTCCGCGGATCTGGCTGAATTCGCTCGGCCAGTACGTCAGCACCAGCGACTGCGCCCGGTCGTGGAGCGAAGCGTCCTCCGCGCGATCGGATCGATCGAAGCGGAGGCCCGTAAACCAGCGGCGCCCCATCTGATAGTCGCCCGACACGTAAAACCCAGACGCCGTCTGCAATCCGCCAGGCTGATCGCGTCGGCTCCAGACGACCTCCGATCGGCCAACGAACGAGTGGTAGATCGATCGCTGGAGCGGCCTCCACCGCACCGTGGCATCGATTCCGACCAGGTTCGTCGTATAGCGACCGACGTCGACCTCGTTGACGAGGCCGGCTTGGTTATGACCGCGTGCGTAGGACGCGCCAAGATCGATGTTCGTCGACTCCGTGAGGTCCTGATAAGCGCGCAAATGGCTGACGTAGCTGAGGTCGCGGCGTTGAGTCGAACGAAACAGCTCGCCTGAATCCCCGCGAAACACCTGGCCGGTGGCTTCGACGAACATCCACGGATTCGGGATGAGCCGCGCCACCGAGATGCCCGCATCGCTGAGCCCTTCTTCGCCGTTGACGAGGTTTTCGGTGACTAGCGGCCGGTCGGCCCACGGGAGGACATGCGTGTGCAACGCGTTCACCTTGCCAAACGCCGCCCGCTGCTTGCCGACCTTCATCAGCAGGCCGCCCGGCAGCGTCGGGAACGTGATGAAGCCCTCTTCGAGGTCCACGCCGCTTTCCCCGAACGACAGGAAGAAATCGGCGCGCGCGTACGGGTCCACAACGGCCTGAAACGACGCCTCCGATTCCTGCATCCGCAATGCGGGCACGGAGCGAACGCCGTTGCGGCCGGCGGCGCCGAGGAAGTTTCCGATCACCGCCATGTCCGGGTTGAAAACCTTCGAAGCTGCCGAGGCGCCGCCGTACACGGGCAGCGCCCCACTCGGTCCTCCCCCCCCTTCGGCGCCCGGCGGGATCTGGGCGGTGGCTGGCGGCGCAGCGGACGAGGGACCTGGCGCTGCCGGCCCGCCGCTCCGGCCGCCTTCGATGGCCGTCAGCCGCGCTTCGAGGGTCGACAGCCTGGCCTCGAAGTCCTTCTTGAGCTGCTCGATTTCCTCGTGGAGCGCCCGAGCGTCCTGGGACGCCGTCGCGGTTTGAGGCTGAGCGTAGACCGCGGGTGCGCGTGCCATCACGAGTCCGAGTACGAGTAAGGTCCAACCACAACGGAACACCTGCATGGCGCCCTCCACGGGCGGTTCTCGCACGCGCGTGCGAAGACCCTCCTGAGCTGTCAGAAAACGAGGTTCAGGGTCAGGCGATGGGAGGGGGCGAACGTCCGGATGAGGACCGTGCGAGGAGGACGCTTTCGGAATGGATCTGGACCTGAATCGCGCTTCCCACAACGGCAAGGCGCAAGGTCCCGAACGAGACTGGCGCGGCGGTGTCGGTGCCGAGCTGCGTGGAGGCACACGAGGTGCAGTGCTGTGGCGTTTTGAGGTGGCAGAGGAGGTCGTGGTGCTCGAACTGCGCGACCACCAAGCAGAGGGCATAGAGCGCCACCGCGACAGTGGTGAGCCGCGGCGAGCGCCCGACTCTCAGCCAGCGAGCCATTTCCTCGATGATACGCCTGTCCACCCCGGGGGGCAAACGCGTGGGCGCACGCCTACGCGAGCAGCTGTTTGCTGATGCTGGTCAGCGACTCTAGACCGTACACGTCGCGCGGCAGCTGCCGGATCAGGACGCGCCGCAGGCGTGGGAACCGCCGCCCGATGTCGAGGAGGTACGTCTGTTCCTGCGCTTTCCGCGATCGATAGAACGCCCCTTCAAGGTCGTCGGGCAGCACACGGTTGACGACGAGCCCGCCGAGATTGACCCCGGTATCCTCCAGGAGGTCGGCGGCGCGTGACGTCTCTTCGATCGCGAGCCGCTCCGGGATGGTGACGAGGACGAACGACGTGAGCGATCGATCCAGGATCGTCGATCGCAGCCGCCCGATCCGCACGTGCCGCCGCTCGAGAGCGGCCAGCACAGGATCGGCGGCAGAGGCTTCCTCGGGCGTCTGTTC
>JBGPJH010000296.1:0-3992 GCA_041485305.1 Vicinamibacteria bacterium
CGCAATAATATACTTTCTAAACTACGGGTCGCGTCGATACTCTCCTGATGTCTCGATTCAACGGAGGCGTGTCATGAAGGGGTCCGACGTCGTCATTGGGATCGGCGGTGCGGCTGGCGACGGAGTTGCGTCTGCGGGCAACACGCTGGCGCTGTCGGTGGCCCGTCAGGGCCAGGCCCTCTTTGCTTACAACAGCTACCAATCGGTGATTCGCGGCGGCCACTCCTGGCTGCGCGTGCGCATCTCCGGGCAAAAGCCGCTCAACCACGGCGATCAAGTGGACGCGCTCGTCGCTCTAAACCAGGATACGCTCGACCGGCATCTGCAGGAGCTGGTCGCTGGCGGCGTGGCCCTCTACAACAGCGGGAAGCTCCGACCGAGCTATGAGCCACCCTCGGGCGTGCAGCTCTGTCCGCTGCCTGTGCCGGACTTGACGCCGGCCTACAAACAGCTGCCGGTGATGCAGAACACGGTGGCTGTGGGGGCACTGATTCGCCTCGTGGGGCTCGATTTCACGGGACTCGAATCTGTTCTTGCGTCCACGTTTGCCAACAAGCCCCAGGTCGTCAAGATCAACGTCGACGCCGCCCGGGCTGGGTACGAGTACGCGGCGCGTTTCCAGCCCCTTGCGAGCCAACTCCGGCCAACCGCCAACAAATGGGCGGTTGTGAGCGGCAACGAGCTGACAGCGATGGGCGCCGCATTCGCCGGCTGCAAGTTCTACTGCGCGTACCCGATGAGCCCGGCCACGCACATCCTCGAATGGTTCGCCGCGCATGGGAAGGAGCTGGGTGTCTGCGTTCGTCAGGTGGAGGACGAAATATCCGTCATCAACATGACGATTGGCGCCAATCACATGGGGGTGCGAGGCATGTGCGCGACCTCGGGCGGGGGATTCGCGCTGATGACCGAGGCAATCGGCATGGCGGGCATCATCGAAACGCCGGTAGTGGTCGTGAACGTCCAGCGGGCCGGCCCATCGACTGGCGTGCCGACCAAAACCGAGCAGGGGGATCTGACGCAAGCGCTCGGCGCCAGCCAGGGAGATTTCCCACGCATCATCATGGCGCCAACCAGTATTTCCGACTGCTTCACGACTCCTGCGCTGGCCTTCAACCTGGCGGATCGGTATCAGTGTCCGGTGATCATTCTTTCCGACCTGCTGCTCGCAGAGAACAACGAGACCGTCGACCCGGCGCTCCTGGATGTCGATCTGCCGATCGATCGGGGCGACCTCATGACAGAGGCGCCTGATGGGGACGGGCACCTGACGCCCACCGAGGAGCCCTATCTTCGTTACAAAGTCAATTCGTCCGGCATCTCGCCGCGCGCTGTGCCGGGCGTTCCCCATCACCTCTTTGTCGCCGCGAGCGACGAGCACGACGAAGACGGCGTGCTGCTGAGCGACGTGTTCACCGACACGGTGCGGCGCAAGAAAATGGTGGACAAGCGCGTGCGCAAGATGGCGACGGTGGTCGCCGACCTGCCCGCTCCCACGCTGAATGGGCCCCTGCAGTCCGACGTGACGTTGGTCGGCTGGGGTTCCACGTGGGGCGTGCTGACAGAGGCGGTCGATCGCCTGAATCGAGAAGGCATCAAGACAAACCATCTGCACGTCAAGTTCCTCGTGCCGTTTCACACGGCAGAGGTTACCGCGCTTCTAGGCGCGAGCCGCCGCGTGGTCGTGGTCGAAAACAACCAAAGCGGCCAGTTCGCCCGCCACTTGCGGGCCGAGACCGGCATCGCCGCGGATGCGCACATCCGCAAATACGATGGCGAGCCGTTCGAGCCGAAGCACATCGTGGCAGCGGTCAAGGAGATCCTCGCCACGGGCAAGCAGGTCGTTGACGTCCTCTCCACCGAGGCCGGCTGGCAGACAGAGCATCCCACGGGAACGAGCGGCGACTGGGTCGGACGGCACATCCCCGCTCGGACTTCTCCGGTCGGTCGTTGATTTGAATCCTGAGGAGCGAACCATGGCCACCGCGACTGCCGTACGCAATCTTCACGAGTTCAAGCCGGAGGTGTCGCCAGACTGGTGCGCCGGGTGCGGAGACTTCGGCGTGCTGAACGGTCTTTTCACAGCCTGTGCCGGCCTCGGCCTTCCTCCGCACGAGATTCTGGTGGTCTCGGGGATCGGCTGCTCGTCGAATCTTCCCGGGTTCTTCCGCTCGTACGGAGTGCACACCCTGCATGGACGGGCGCTGCCGTTTGCGACTGGCGCCAAGCTCGCCAACCCGGCCATCACAGTGATCGCGACCGGCGGCGACGGCGACGGCTACGGCATCGGCCTGAATCATTTCATTCAGGCCATGCGCCGAAACATCGACCTGACCTACATCGTCATGAACAACGAGGTCTACGGGCTCACGACCGGGCAGGTGTCACCGACGAGCGAGACGGGCATGAAGACAAAGACGACACCGCACGGCAACCTCGAAGGGATGCTGAACCCGCTGGCCCTGGCCCTTGCCAGCGGATGCGGGTTCGTTGCGCGCGGCTTCAGCGGCCAGCCGAAGAACCTCGCCACGATGTTTGCCGAGGCCATCAAGTACCCGGGCTTTGCCCTCATCGATGTGTTCAGCCCCTGCGTGACCTTCAACAAGCAGAACACGTACGAGTGGTTCCGCAGCCGCGTGTACACGCTCGAGAACACGCGGCACGATCCGACCAACTGGCGCGCCGCGATGGACGCGTCGCTCGAGTGGGACGAGAGGATCCCGCTCGGGATCGTGTATCGCAATCCGAGTCCCCGTCCGAGCCTCCACGTGCAGGACCCGGCGCTTCAGGGGGGCCCCTTGCTCCAGCGGCCTTTGCACCTCGAGCCTGGGCAGCGACGAGCGCTCGTCCAAGAGTTCATGTGAGCCGACACCTGCCGCGTTCACAGTTCTTCAATGGCCGACCGGACGGGCATCACGAGGATCCCGATCAGGGCTCCTTGAATGAATCCGACGTGAGTTCGAGATAGTCCGCCAGGGCCAGGATCATCGGCCCCATCTTGGGTGAGGCCGGCATCACGCGGGGCGTGACGCCGAACGCCTTCAGCGCCTGGCTGCACACGGGGCCAATCGAGACCACCGGCGTGCGTGTATTCAACGCATCGGCCAGTTCGCGCGCCAGGCCCAGCTCGGCGGCGATCTGGAACAGATGCCGGCATTGAATCTGGTTGGTGAAGGCCACCCCGTCCATCCGCCTGTCGATCAGCTCTCTCACGAGGTTTCGCAACGGGCCGGAGTCGTCGGGCATCCGCCACTCGTACAAGCGGATCTCCTCGACGTCGGCACCCCGTCGGCTGATGGCGTCGACCAGGAGGGGATGAGGCTCGCCGTCAGGGATCAACGCGACGGTGCGACCGCCGAGGTCGATGGCATCGAGCGCGGCCAGCAGCTCCGTCGACGTGTAGGGCTCGGCCGCGTTGACGGTGCTGGACACGTCGTGACGCCGCAGCACCGCGACCGGCTTCGGACCTCGGCAGACGATGGTCGTTCGCCTGAGCGCGGCCAGAGTGTCCACCAGCCGCCCGAAGCGCTCCGCGGCGCGAACGAGCGATGCGACACCTACGCCGGTGAGAAACACCACGAGGAAGAAGCGGTCCGCGCACAGCGCGTCGAGGAAGACCGCGAGGCGATCGGGTTCATCGAGCGGCACCTCGCGGACGGCGGGCACACTGTACGGGCGGCCGCCGTACCGCGTCACGAGGTCCGCCAGCTCCCCGCTCATGCGCGCCTCGAGCAGCGCCACGCGCGCCCCTCTAAGCGTCGGCATGGTGAGTGGCCGCGGCAGCCGGCACCTGCGGCTGCGCGGCCTGGCCCCGTGCTGGCCCCCGCTTGTCGGACAGATACGGGATCACGCGTTCGAGCACGTGCGGGAGCTCCGCGCACGGCACGTTCTCCAGGATACGGATGCCGGGCGTGGCGTTTGGGCCGGCCCTTCCACCCACGAACACATCCACAGCGTCGATCAGCTCGCCGTCGATTCTCGTGTTTTTCCCC
>JBGPJH010000297.1:0-3971 GCA_041485305.1 Vicinamibacteria bacterium
AGCCGTAGCCCCCGCCACCGCCGAAGACGGATCGACGGGCGAGCTGCCGATGCCGCGCAAGGCGCTCGTGCTGCAGTTCTGCTCGTGGTCCGCGTGCAGAATGAACAGCACGTCCAGCGCGCGCACCAGCACGGGGTTGGGCTGGTATTTGACCTCGGTCATCCTGAACAGCATGTTCAGGAAGTTGCCGGTGAAGCTGAGATCGTTGTCCGGGTAGACGTAGGGGCGGCCGATGAGGTGACGATAGGCGTAGGCCGCGATGCTCGGAACCTTGGCAATGAGCCGCTGCGTCTGCCGCAACCGCGACTCCTTGTCGAAGATCTTCGTCGCGTCCGGATAGAACGTCGACAGGGCGCCGACCGTGCTCAGAAAAATGCCCATGGGGTGCGCATCGTAGCGGAACCCCTCCATGAGCTTCTTCACGTTTTCGTGGAGCATCGTGTGGCGCGTGATCTGCTCGGTCCAGGCGCGCTGCTGTGACTCCGTCGGAAGGTCGCCGAAGAGAATCAGGTACGCGGTCTCGAGAAAATCGCTGTGTTCGGCCAGCTGCTCGATGGGGTAGCCGCGGTAGGCCAGAACGCCTTTGTCGCCGTCGATGTAGGTGATGGCGCTCCGGCAGCTCGCGGTGTTCATGAAGGCAGGGTCGTACGCCATCAAGCCGAAGTCGTCCGGGCCCGTCTTGATCTGGCGCAAATCCATGGCGCGGACGGTGCCCTCTTGAATCGGCAGCTCGTACTTCTTCCCCGTGCGGTTGTCGACGACGGTCAGCGTGTCAGTCATACGGGAGCTATGTCTAGGTGTCGGTGTGAGTGCTGTCGTCTTCCAGGCTCCGCGCGTGTTCAACGTCGTCCGATCGTGCACCGGGGACGCGGTACGTGCCGTCGGCCCAGCGCGCCAGGTCTTGGAGCTTGCAGCGCTCGCTGCAGAAGGGCCGCCACGCGTGCTCCAAGGGTCGCCGCCCGCAAAACACACAGAGCGGCGTCTGGTCGGTCGGTGACATCTTCTTTATATTCTATCGGAGCTTTGGCTCGGGCGACGAGCGAGGGGCGATCGAACCGACTAGGTGTCGTCGCCGGCCTGATGCCTGACGTCCCGGGCCGAGACGATGAAGATCACGTCTTCGGCAATGTTGGTGGCGTGGTCGCCGATGCGCTCCAGGTGTCGGGAAACGAGGATCAGGTCCAGCGCCGGCTCGATGGTCGATGGATCCTGCAACATGTAGGTGAGCAGCTCCCGGAAGATCTGGGTCTTCAGACGGTCGAGATGGTCGTCCTCGTTCAGGACGTGCTGCGCGAGGTCGACGTTCCGCCGGACGAAGGCGTCCAGGGAGTCGCGCAACATGGCCTGCGCGAGGATCGCCATCTGGGGAATGTCGAGAAGTTTCTTGACGGGCGGGTGCGACGCGTACCGGCGCGCTGCCTCGGCAATGTTGACCGCCAGGTCGCCCACTCGCTCGAGATCGGTGTTGATCTTCACGGCGGCGACGATCGTCCGAAGGTCCGCTGCCACCGGTTGGTAGAGCGCCAGCAGGGTGAAACAGCGGCCGTCGATCTCGATGTGGAGCTTGTTGAGCGGCTCGTCTCCGACGAGCACATCGTCAATCAGGGCCCGGTCTCGCTCGACCAACCCTTTGATCGCGAGCCGGACGTGCTCTTCCGCGAGACCGCCCATCTCGAGCAGGCGGGTCTTGAGCTGTTCCAGCTCCTCCTGAAAGTGCCTGACGACGCGCTCGACCGGTTCCATCAGCCGAACCTTCCTGTGACGTAGTCTTCCGTCAGCTTCTCGGAAGGAGCGGTGAACATCTTGTCCGTTCGGCCACACTCGATGAGTTTGCCGAGCCAGAAAAACCCGGTCACGTCCGACACGCGGGCCGCCTGCTGCATGTTGTGCGTCACGATGACGATCGTGTAGCGGCTCTTGAGGTGATAGATCAGCTCCTCGATCCGCTGGGTCGCGATCGGATCGAGCGCCGAGGCGGGTTCGTCCATCAGCAGGATCTCGGGTTCGACCGCCAGGGCGCGGGCGATGCACAGCCGCTGCTGCTGGCCGCCCGAGAGCGCCAACGCCGAGCTGTGCAGACGGTCGCGGACCTCGTCCCAGAGCGCCGCGGCTTCGAGACTGGCTTCCACGCGGCCCCGGAGCTCGTCGCGCGATGTGGTCATCCTGTTGATGCGCAGGCCGTATGCGACGTTGTCGAAAATCGACTTGGGGAACGGATTGGATTTCTGGAACACCATGCCGACCCGCCGGCGGAGGTTCACCACGTCCACCGACGGAGCGTAGATGTTCTCGCCGTCGATAAGGATCGAACCCTCAACCCGCGCGCCCGGGATGATGTCGTTCATCCGATTGAGCGATCGCAGGAACGTCGATTTACCGCAGCCGGAAGGCCCGATGAGCGCCGTGACGTGGTTCGGCAGAACTTTGATGTGGATGTCGTCGAGAACGCGATGGGTGCCGTAATAGAACTGCAGGCCGGAGACGTCGATCTTGGCAGGTGACGCCGCGACGGGTGCCGGCGTGGCGGTCGAACGTACCTCCGGCGTCACGAATGCGCGAGCGTCTGACATCATCGATCGCTCTAGCGTATCCGAGCGCTGCGCCGTGGGCGTTTCAGCCGTGTAAAATGTGCGCTTGCGGATCGAGATGACCAAATTCACCGTGCGGTCGTGGCCGCTTCGCCCGGCTCGAGGAACGCCGCGACCTGCTTGCGCAATTCGTCCTGCATGTGCTCGATCGAGCGCCGGGCATCCATGATGCGGAAGTGGAACTCGTCGGCCATCGACGCGTACTCGCGCAGCAGCCTGTTCTGGTACGCCCGGAAGCTGTCGTAGATGTCGTCTCCGAGCTTGAGGTCCATGCCCGATTCCCAGAAATCCATGCCGCGAGACGCGAGGACACGGCCGATGAGCGTTTCGACGTCGACCCTCAGGTAGAACACCAGGTGGGGTGCAATGGCGAAACCGTACAGGTTCCGCAGCCATTGACGGTCCACGCCGCGAACGCCGGCGCGTGCCAGGGCGGTGAAGATGTAGCGATCCGACAGCACGACAAATCCCGCCTTCAGCGCCGGAATGATCTCCTTCTCGAGGCGGTCGGCGAAATCGGTCGCATACAGCAGGACGAACGTCAGCTTGTTGAGCGTGTTGCTCGCCTTGGCGAGCTCGATCGTCGGCTGCATCAACGGCGATCGAGTCCAGCCGGTTTCGACCACCCCGTACCCTTTGATTTCCAGCCACTCTCGCAGCAACTGAATCTGCGTGCTGCGGCCGACCCCGTCGGTCCCCTCGATCGCGATCAGTTTTCCCGGGTAGCCGTCGATCGGTAGGTACGGGATGCCACGACCGTAGTACCCGCCCGGCTGGATGCGGCCGCTCGCGCCTTCGATGGCGCTATCCGACGTGCTGCTCATCAACGGTCTCCACGTCGCCGGCGCGAAGATGCGGGGATACCAGCGTGCGGACAACCCGCTGCTGCGTGGTGATGCTGCCGGCGGCGTTGACAACCTGCAGCCCGAACTCGTCGACCATCCGATCGTATTCCTCGAGCACGGCGCCCTGGAACCGGCGGAAACTCTCGACCGGGTTCGTGCTCCAGCCAAGGTCCAGCCCGGCCTCGTAGAACTTCAGCTTCACGCGGCGCGCCATCAGGCGCTCGACCGACACGTCGATCGGGACGCGGAAGTAGAGCGCGAGATCGGGCCGGACCGCGAAGCTGTAGAGCTCGCGGACCCATTGCCGATCGACGCCGCGCGTGGCGTCGCGCGCGAAGGCGGTGTACGCGTAGCGGTCGGCGAGGACGATCATGCCCGCCTTCAGCGGCGGGATGATCTTGTAGAGCAGCCGGTCAGCGAAGTCCGTGGCGTGCAGGAGGCTGAACGTCATCGGGGTCAGCGCGTTTTTCTTCTTTCCCGTCTTGGTCGCCGCCTTCACGAGGGCGGACGAGTTCCATTCGGTGACGAAGACGCGATG
>JBGPJH010000298.1:0-3964 GCA_041485305.1 Vicinamibacteria bacterium
ATCTTGTGGGGCCCACGCTGGGGTGGATAGGATGGGATTCGTGATTTTGGAAACTGGTCGACCCAGGGGGACCGCCCGTAGCGAGTAGCCATCGTTGGCCCATTCTAGGGCAGGCCACACCGCCAACGTGAATTTGGTCATTTGGTCATCTGGTCATTTGCGCGAGTTCAGCAAGCCACCCAACGCCCGGATCTTCAAATGACCAGATGTTCAAATGGCCAGATGACCACATTCACTGAACGTCTACGAGCCCTCTATGGCAAGCAAGGCTTTCTTGCGGGCCGGTCCCCAGCGATAGCCACCTACGCCCCCCGCGACCGGAACAACGCGGTGGCATGGGATGGCGAGGGCCACCGGGTTGGTGGCGCATGCACGAGCCACGGCGCGCGCCGCCCGGGGTCGCCCGATAGCCGTCGCGACCTCCGAGTACGAGCGCGTCTGGCCGCGGGGAATGGACATCAGCGCGTTCCACACCTGCCACTGAAACGAAGTCGCCTGGACGTCAAGCGGCAGGTCGAGGCTGGGAATTCGGCCGCCAAGGTGCGCGAGGATCTGCTTGGTCCACTTCTCCAGCCGAGCTCGATCCCGCGTGATCGACGACCGTGGGTACTCCCACTCGAGCGCTCGTCTGAGCTCGGCGTCGGAAGAGCCGATGGCGACGGCACACACACCTCGTTCGGTCCCACCGACGAGAAGCCTGCCAAGAGGCGAATCGACAACCGTGTAGTGGATGATCATCCCCGCTCCCCCCGTTTTGTACCGGGACGGCGTCATGCCAAGCTTCGAAGCGGCCCGCTCGTAGAAACGGCTGGTGGAGCCGTAGCCGGCATCGAAGACGGCCGCGGTCACCTCGACGCCGGCGCGCAGCCGTTGCTTCATTCTGTGGAGCCGACAGGCATCGCTGAAGGCTCGGGGCGACACGCCAACGAGGCGCTTGAAGTTGCGCTGCAGATGATACGGACTCCCGCCAACGCGCCGCGCGAGATCCACCAGCGTGGGACAGCGCGGGGCCCGCGCAAGGTAGACGCAGGCGCGGCGTATCTTCTCCGCCCACGGCTCGGCGGCCAGCGCTTCACCCGGACGGCATCGCTTGCAGGCCCGGAAGCCCGCCCGCTCCGCATCGTCTGCCGAGCGGAAGAAGTCGACCTTGGAACGCGACGGACGTCGGCTGGCGCATGAAGGCCGACAGTAGACGCCGGTCGAGCGAACCGCGTACACGAATGCGCCGTCGGATGTACGATCGCGCGCGAGGACGGCCTCCCAACGCGCATCTTCTTCGCGCTGAGCCGTGGAAGGGAGGGGCACCATACAGCCGCTGTTGTACCGCACTTGTCTCGGCGGCGCTATCCGCCTCTTGCGGTCAAACTCTCGCGGCCTCCGCTGCCTGGGCGGTGCACGGCAGATGCACGGTGAACGTGCTGCCGCGACCGGGCGTGCTGACAACGGTCACCCGACCGTTCATCGCCTCCGCGATGCTCTTGGCCAGAGACAACCCGAGCCCGGTCCCGTGAATTTGCGCGGCGGCGACGGCGTGACTGCGATAGAACGGGTCGAAGATGTGGGGCAGATCGGCCGCGTCGATGCCCATGCCGCGATCCGAGACGCTGATCTGGGCTTCCTTTCCGTCGGGTCCCTCCAAGTCGGACACCCGGGCCCGAATGCCGAGCCAGCGTTGGCTGCTGCCGTACTTCAAAGCGTTGGTAATCAAATTCTGGAGGCACTGAGACAGCGCCGCCGGATCTCCCGTCACGGGCGGCACGTTCGGTTGGATATCGCGCTCGACCGTGAAGCCGGAGGACTGGATGAGCTCCGACGACGCTGCCAGTGCCGAGTCGATGAGCTCCGACACGTCGACCCTCAGAACCCGATACCGCTGGCGTGCTTCGCGTATCGACGCGAAGAGGAGGACCTCCTCGACCAGCGCCGAGAGCTTTTTCGCTTGAGCTCCAATCACCGACCCGTACTGGGTCAACTGTTGCTGTCCGTGGACCACGCCGTGGGCGATGTTGTCGGCCGCCGAGCTGATGACGCTCAGCGGGGTCCGAAGCTCGTGAGACACCGCCGTCACGAAATCCATCTGCAGCCGCGCCAGTCGCTGCGCCCGGTTACCGACGACGATCCACATGGTCATGGCGATCACCAACAGCAGAAGGGCGCCGAAGCTGATCGTGAGGTCTCGGCGGTGCATGTCTCCGACGAACGCCCCAAGCGGCCCTCCGCGCCGGTGGCGCACGACGAGCTGCCAGTCCGCGGCGGGCGGGGTTTCCCGCAGGAGCGGGAACCACGAGGTCCCAAGCGACGTCGCCGGTCCGGTGTCCTCGGAGAGCTTGTGGAAGACGTAGGTCGGCGAGTTTCGCACCTTGTCGAGGGGACGCCCGAACAGGTTCATCTTGCCGTCCGGATCGGTCACCTCCTCGTCGCCGAAATGGGGGTCTGACGAATAGATGACGCGTCGGGGACTGGTGCCGGCGACGAGCGCCACCTGGTAGTCGAGGCCGTCGGCGCCGGTGAAGTAGCGCTTCGCAAGGTCGGGCAGCAGACGAGAGCGAAGGACGCCCACATCGAGCTCGATGAGCAGCCAGGCCGATCGGCCGCGCTCCAAGGAAGATGGCAGGCCAAGAGGCGCGCTGGGTTCCCTGAGAGGATGCAGCAATGCCGGAATCTCCGGCTCGAATCGCCAGTCGGCCAATCCGACACCGGTCGCGTAGATGCGTGCGGCAAACGGTGTGATGTGCTCACCCTTGTCGACGTCGGCGAGCCGATCGGCTCCCGTAGTCCGAGGGGACGAGTCAGCGCGGAGCGCGCGTGGCAGCCACTCGAACTGTCGGGGCCAGTCGACCTTCTCGAAGCGGGCGTCGGAAGGCCGGAGCGCCAGGGCCGCTTGCTGCCCGGTGTCGGACGATTGGAGGATGTACAGCGCCGAGATGAGATCAGGATAGGGTGCGGTCGAACGCCATTCGTGAAATCGCCGAACGTAGGCGTCGGGGTCGCTCGGGGTGCTGCCACCCGCGCGTTCGGTGAGGCAGAGCTCCGACAGGTCCCGAAAGAAGTTGAGATGCCAGTTGATCATCGACATCTGGAGGCTGTCGGCGAGCCGCACGGCTGTGGCCTCGCTCAACTGATTGCTCCAGCGGTACTGCAGAACCGCCAGCACAACGACAACCGCGGCGGTGGCGATCACGAGAACGATCGCCGAGGCGCGCTCGTGCAGCCCGCGCTTCATGGTCGTGGCACGAACTTGTAACCGATCCGCTGGACGGTCTGGATGAAGGTCGGCTCCCGCGGGTCGGTTTCGAGCTTGTGGCGAAGGCTGGCCACGTGGACGTCGACCGTGCGGGTGAAGACCCTCGCGTTGTAGCCCCACACCTGCGTCAGGAGCTCTTCTCGCGAGAGCGTCGCATCCGGATGGTCGATGAAGTACTCGAGGAGTTGAAATTCCCGGGCCGAGAGGTTCACCAGCTGTCCGTCCCGAGTGACGCTCGTGCCCCTTCGATCGACGCGGACGTTGCCGAATTCACCGAAGCCCGGCTGAAGGCTGGGCTTGGCCGGCGCCCGCCGCAGCAGCGCCTCGACCCGCGCCATCAGTTCCTGCATGCTGAAAGGCTTCGTGACGTAGTCGTCGGCGCCTGTCTTCAGGCCGATCACTTTGTCCTTGGTCTGTCCCCTTGCCGTCAACATCAGAATTGGGGTGATGAGGCCCGCGTCGCGAATGTCTTTGCACACAGTCAGACCGTCCCGGCGCGGCAGCATGAGGTCGAGGATGATCAGGTCGAAAGGCAGACGCGTCGCTTTCGCCAGACCCTCGTCACCGTCGGCGGCGTACTCAACCAGGTAGCCTTCGTTGCAGAGGCGGTCGCCGACCGTCATGCGCAGGGCCTCTTCGTCTTCGATCAACAACAGGCTCGCATGCATGGGAACCTTTACTTCGCGGGTTTGCCCAGCCTTTTTACAACACCATTACAAC
>JBGPJH010000299.1:0-3951 GCA_041485305.1 Vicinamibacteria bacterium
ATGTACTCCTTTTGCGCGATGAACTCCTTGAGGATGTCGTTCTGAATCGTGCCGGACAGCGTCTGCCAGTCGGCGCCCTGCTTCTCGGCGACGACCAGATACATCGCGAAGATCATGGGCGCCGGCGAGTTGATCGTCATCGACGTCGTGATGTCGCCAAGCCGGATGCCCTCGAACAACCGTTCCATGTCCGCGAGCGTGACGATCGACACGCCGCACTTGCCCACTTCGCCCAATGCGAGCGGATCGTCCGGGTCGCGCCCCATCAACGTGGGCAGATCGAACGCCACGCTGAGGCCGGTGCCGCCGGCCGCGAGCAGCGTCTTGTACCGCTGGTTGGTGTCCTCTGGGGTGCCGAACCCGGCAAACTGCCTCATCGTCCAGAGCTTGCCTCGATACCCGGTCGCGTGAATCCCCCGCGTGTAGGGAAACTGACCTGGTTCGCCGATATCGGATCGGGCATCGACGGTAGCGAGCTCTTCGTCCGTATAGAGGCGCGCAATCGGTCGGCCGGAGATCGTCGCGAACGGTCCAGGGCGCTCCGGGGCTTTTTTCAGTGCGGGCTCGAGCGTCTCCCGCTCCCAGCGGCGCTTTCCAGTCTCGGCAGCGGTTTTCATCCGTCTTTCATTATATTAGGGAGGCTATGACGACCACCGGATCGATCTTTGGGGCGATGCTGCAAGAATTCGACGAAGCCGCACGCATCCTGAACCTCGAACCCGGCATCTGGAAGATCCTCACGCACCCCAAGCGCCAGATTATGGTGTCGTGTCCGGTCCAAATGGACAACGGCGAGATTGAAGTGTTTACCGGGTATCGCGTGCAGTACAACATCACGCTGGGTCCCGCTAAAGGCGGCATCCGCTATCACCCTGGGGTCACGCTGGACGAGGTGACCACGCTCGCCGCGTGGATGACATGGAAATGCGCCGTCGCGCACATCCCGTTCGGGGGAGGCAAAGGCGGCATCATCTGCGACCCCGCGCAAATGTCCCGCCGCGAGCTCGAGGCGCTGACCCGACGGTACGTCGCCGAAATCGTCGACGCCATCGGCCCCGAAAAAGACGTGCCCGCGCCCGACGTCAACACCAACGAGCAGGTGATGGCATGGGTCATGGACACCTACAGTATGCACGTCGGCCACACCTCGACGGCGGTGGTCACCGGCAAGCCGCTCGAGCTCGGCGGATCGCTCGGGCGACGCGAAGCGACCGGTCGCGGCGTGATGATCGTTACCCGCGAATCGGCCAAGCACCTCGGCTTCGACATCAAGGGCGCAACGGTGGGGGTTCAGGGATTCGGGAACGTCGGCTCGGTGTCGGCCGAGCTCCTGGCGGAAATCGGTGCCAAGATCGTCGCGGTGACCGACTGGAAAGGCGGGGTCTACAACGCCAACGGGCTCGACCTCGCCAGCCTGTCGGACCACGTCCTGCAGCGGAAAACGGTCGCCGGTTTTGGCGGCGGCGAAGCACTCAGCAACGATCAGCTCTTCGCACTCGAGGTCGACGTCCTCATCCCGGCGGCCCTCGAAAACCAAATCACGATGGAGAACGCACCCTCCATCAAGGCGAAATTGGTCGTCGAGGGCGCGAACGGTCCAACGATACCCGATGCCCACCGCCACCTCCACGAGCGCGGCGTGCTGGTCGTACCCGATATCCTCGCCAACGCCGGCGGCGTCACGACGTCCTATTTCGAGTGGGTCCAGGATCGCTACGGGTATTTCTGGACCGAGAAGGAAGTCAACGAACGACTCGAGGCAAAGATGTGCGAGGCGTTCAACGCCGTGCTGCAGACTGCCCTGAAGTACAAGGTCGACTTGCGCACGGCCGCCTACATCGTGGCGATTGGCCGGGTGGCAACGGTGACGCGAATGCGCGGGATGTACGCCTAGTTCGCTGAAGATGCCCTAGGGCGTCACGGTGAATGAGAGGAGGTCCTTCGCCTGACCGCGGGGACTTGTGGCGCCCAGCTCAACAATGTACGCGCCGGGCGCCAGCCCGGCGAGCGGCAGGTCGAGTTGGTACACGGCAGCTCGAGCAGTCGCAAGGACCGCGAGCTCGCGCATCGGCCCGCCGAAGCTACTCATCAGGCGGGCGGTCACGGCAGTCGACCCATCGGAGCTGTGCACGCGAAACCGGATCAGCAGATGTTCCTGTCGGCTGAATTGCCGAGCCACGGCAGGGACCGCCTCAAGGTCGCCCGACAGCGCCCGGTACTCGCGAGCGTTTCGCGCGCGCAGCACTTCGGGCGTGCTAAACGCGAGCGGGCTCTGGAACCCGCCAACCACGAGCTCGCGCACGTCCGTATCCAACACCTTCTGCGACAGGTCTTCGATGGACATCTGCACGCGGAGCCGACCCGGCGGCAACTCGAACACGGCACGCGAACGATCGGGCCTCACATCGTCCCCGTAGCCACCGGCCGGCAACACAATCCCATCAAAGACCTGCGTCCCGTCGGCTTTCGACACCTTGAGAGCGACCCGAGCAGGCCGCGGCGCCGAGTTGCGCTCGCCCGGCACGCGGGGGGCCGGTTCCCAGACGAAACTGACTCGCGTCGTTCCATCGGCGGCGGGGGCCATTCCAAACCAAGGGCGGATCATCGGACTGATCCGCCGTGGCATCTCGAAACGAGCCGGCGATTCGGTCTCGCCGGTTCGCGCACGCTCTGGAACCGCCGACCAGTAGCCCTTCCTCGCTCGCACGGCCAGGCCAGCTCGGGCGATCCGCACGCGAACCGCGTGGAAACGTCCGTCGTTGGCCAGGAGCGGAGGGGCCAGCGTCAATTCGTAGTAGCCGCTCGAGTCCGACAGCATCTGCTGCAACCCGGACGCGAGTTGGGAAGCGGCCAACACCTGGCCACTCGTTTCACTCGCGATGGACCGAAACGATTCGCACGAGCCGGCATCGTCGACTTGACCGACCTCGAGGCGCCTGCCTTTCTCGAGGACCGTACTAGACGAGAGGCCGGCCGGATCGATCGGGTAGATAGAGACTCGCGCCCGGTTTGCGGCGCCGACAGCCGCATCGAGCGTCGGCAGCAACCCGTCGCCCCGACGTCTGGTGCCACATTCGAAGCCCTCGCTCACGACAATAAGGGTCTTTCGCATGAGACCGAGACTGCCAAGGTGCGATGCCAACGCAAGGAGGGTGGAACTGGCGATCTGGGCTCGCGCGGCGTCGACTTTGGGCGGAGCCGCGGCCATGTACTTCTGTTCGAACGTCGTCCGGGGCGTGTAATCGCCTTTGCGGCCCTGGAACGACTCGATGGCCCGCAGCGCGGCGTCGCGGTCCCGCGTGAGCTGGATCGTCAGCAGCGAGTCGAGCGGCTTGAGGACGACGAGCAGGTCGCGTGGCGACAGGACTTCCCTGACGAACCTTGCGAGCGCATCGCGGGCGCGGTCTGCACCGGGACCCGCCGCCACGTGAAATTCATCGAGGAAGATGGCGAACAACCGGACGTCATCACGGCCGGCCTCTCGACGCTCGTCCTCCCGCGAGTAGACGGCCATGCCGTCCGACGATACGCTCGGTGGCGTGGTCTTCACGAAGCGGACCGACACGATGGGCTGAGGTGTCCCCTGCTCGTCGACCGAGAAATCGCCCGCCTGAAGCGTAGCCACCGATCGCCCCTGCGAATCGGTGACAACGACGTCGATCGTTACCGGAGATCCGGGAAGACGAACCGCTTGGAAATCGGCCGCTAGCGCGAGCGCCAGCGAAAGGACGAACGGCATGGCATCAGCCGACGACGCGAAACCCGACGAGCTGCTTCACGTCGCCGAGGTCCCCGGTGGCGGTGATTTCAATCAGATAGTCTCCAGGCGGAAGCGCGGCGAGGGGGACATCGATCTCCGGGACGCCCACCCTAACGGTGGACGGCGTGACCATCAGCTCGACCATCGGCTGACCTGCACGGTTGAGGAGCTTTCCCATCACCTTCGGCACC
>JBGPJH010000300.1:0-3897 GCA_041485305.1 Vicinamibacteria bacterium
AGACAGTACACCCGTCGCGCTAATCCAACGGGCCAAAGAGTGAAAGCGAGAACCAGCAAGATGGTAATGGTCAGCGGCTCAGACTCCCATCGACAATCGCGATCTCGGGCGTAGGAAACCGGAATCCGAGCGATCCAGGGTGGAGGAAAACGGTGTTCATCGGTCCGCGAGCCGAGGCCCGGAAGATCGGTCGTGCAGACGACGGTAACAGCATCCACGCGATCGACAGATCGGTCGCCGGGTCACCGGCGCAGAGATCGCCGAAGTCGATCACCGATGGCTGACGACCAGCTTCCTGTGACGGACCTGACCGAGAAGTAATCAGGCTTGCGTCAGATGATGTAGCACCCGATGTGCCCCTGGAACCCCTGCTCCACTCGGCCGTCGGGCCAGACGACGATGGGGACGGCGCTTCCGTACGTGCGCGCCTCGTCCATGGTGGCCTGGCTCAACTCGGCACGCCGCTCTTCGTATTCGATGCGGTCGGCATTCCACTTCTCGAGCAACTTGACGCAGGCTTCGCAGCCGCGAATGGTGTAGACGATCGGGACGTTGCCGGCCATCGGACGCTCGGGGTCGATTGGGCAGCCGGCTATGCGGCCGCCATCGCCGCGGCCAACAGTTCGCGAATCTCGCGGACGGTCTCGACCTGCCACGCCGGATAGTGTTGCGGCAAACGTGCGTCAAAGAAGGTCTTCATCGTCTGCATGTCCGCACCCGTCGGAGCTTTCAGGTCCACGGTCGGATGAACGGCGTTGAACTCCGCTCGTATCCGAGCGACTTCGGCATGGGCCATGGCCGGTCGCTCTGTCCAGTGGGTAAGGTACTGATGGTCCCGCGTGTAGAAGACCGCGACGGGAATCGCGCGCGCCTTTCCGTTGAGCAGGAACTCGTCCATGATGTCGGGATTCTCGTCCCGCAGCACGACCTTCATCGCCATGCCGGACGCTTCCGCGATGCGGGCGAAGACCGGGACGCCGCGGAAGACATCGGGACACCACGCTTCCGCAATCACGAGGATCTTTGCCGGACCTGACGGCAGCGCTGCGGCCTTCCTGAAGAACGCGACGTCATCCTCGGTAAGCCGTGCGATGTCGTAATAGCGCTGGAACTGATCCCGATTGACCGCGATCGCCGCGAGGTAGTCGGCGTACGACAGGGCGCGGTCGAACCTCTCGGGGGTAACCACCGTTGTCGTCTGTGTCATGGCTGGACTTCTCCCGACAATTACTCTCAACTCCGCACTCTCCACTTTACTCGCTTACACCTGTGCTTACTAAAAAGTCCGTTCCTAGCTACCTCAATATCACGGACGTCGGCGTTGTGAGATCGATGCTCGTCCACCAGCCGTCCACCGCGGACGCTGATGCAGCGGTTGAAGTTCTGTTGGACCCCTGGGATCTGTTAGGAAATGTGGAGCCGGCGACCCGACTTGAACGGGTGACCTGCTGATTACGAATCAGCTGCTCTACCAACTGAGCTACGCCGGCTAGCGTGGTGGGTTGCGGACCCGTGCGCGACCGCAACCTGGACATGGTAGCACGGGCCCAAAATGCTGCGATCGAAGGCCAAGCGATCGACAAGGACGTCGAAGGGTCGATCACCAAACGATCGATTCTAGGTGGGTTCGTACTCTTCGTCGCTGACAGGTTCCAGCCACGTCGTCTTCACATTGACGTTGACCGCCAGGTGGGCGCCCGGAGCGCCTGGCACGGCGCCGTGCCAGTGTTTTTCGCCAGGCGCGAACACGATCGCATCGCCGGTCTCGAGATCCTGGGCCAGCTCGCCCCAGCGCTGCACCCGAACCCTGCCGTCCGTGATCACCAGCCACTGGGGACCCGAGTGGGTGTGCCAGTTGGTGCGCCCGCCCGAATCGAATCGCACTTGATACATGTGCACGGGCACGGCAACCTCGTCCGACGCGAGGAGCCTGGTTTGCGCTGCGCCCACGAACGAGTTCGTGTCGGCGGCGCGAAAGAGGGTGTCAGATCCACGGAATAGTTTCACTCGGCACTATAATACGCACATGTCGAAGCGATCCGCGACGCTCGCGCTCGTGCTGGTGTTCGGTCTCTCGCTAGGTGCCGCTGCCCAGTACAGCGGATGGACCATCCCGGAGGGCGGCAAGGACGAGAAGAGCCCGCTGAAATCAACGGCAGCCCTGCTCAAGAAAGGAAAGTCGCTGTTCACCTCGAATTGCCAGAAGTGCCACGGGCCTGAGGGGAAGGGCAACGGACCTGACTCCAACCCCCAGCATCCGGCAGCCGACTTGACGGACGAGTTTCGCACGGAGCTGAATCCGGAAGGCATCCTGTACTACAAAATCTGGAACGGCCATCCACCGGACATGCCGCCGTTCAAGAGCAAGCTGACGAAGGACGAGGTCTGGACCCTCGTCGAATTCCTCAAGGGCCTTCGCAAGCCTTCGTGACAGCGCCGGCCGCTCGGGCGGCCTCGGTCATGCCTGCCTTGCCTCCCCCTCACCCCTGAGCTACGATGGTGGTTTAGGCTACGCTCGAAAAAGTTCACAGTAGAAGCATGCCCGAGACTGCTGCACACGGGGCTGCTGAAGCCGCCGCGCTCGTCATTCGCGGCGCGCGCACGCACAACCTCAAGAACATCGACCTTACCCTCCCGGCCGGCAAGCTGGTCATCGTCACTGGCGTGAGCGGATCGGGCAAGTCCTCGCTGGCGTTCGACACGATCTACGCAGAGGGACAGCGGCGCTATGTCGAGTCGCTGTCGGCGTACGCGCGGCAGTTCCTCGAGCGCATGGAGAAGCCGGACGTCGACCGCATCGAAGGCATTTCGCCTGCGATTGCCATCCGGCAGAAGAACAGCATCCGCAATCCCCGGTCGACGGTCGGCACGACCACCGAGATTCACGACTATCTGCGCCTGCTGTTCGCGCGCCTCGGCCGGACGTTTTGCCGCAGCTGTGGCCGCGAGGTCGTGCGCGAGACGGCGGAGGTCGTCGCGCGCCAGATCGGCGAGCTGCCGTCCGGGACACGACTGCTGCTGGGATTCGATCTGCCGGTCGTGGGTTCGGTGCCGCTCGCACGCGGCGAGGGCGGGCCGGACGTCGATGAGCTGAACGAGGCGACCGACGAGGGGAGCGAATACGAGCCGCGGGCAGAATCGCCGCCGGGCGGCGACGCCGCCGCGATTGCGACGGCCATTGAGGCGCTGTTGAGGAAGGGTTTTCGCCGGCTGCTGCTGGACGGCCGGGTCGTCTCGTTCGACGAGGTGGATCCGGTGTTGCTGGCCGGACGGTCGGTCTTTCAAGTGGTCGTGGACCGGGTACAGCTCGGGGCGGAGGATCCGCGGCAGCGGCTCACCGACTCGATCGAGACCGCCTATCGCGAGGGCGGCGGCGCAGCGTGGGCGGTTCAACTACCCGTCGGCCCCGATCCAAAAGCCCTCGACCCGGTCGAGGCTCCGCCGGCGGTCCACCGCTTCTCCGAGCGCTTCGAGTGCCGCGCGTGCGGCATCACCTACGAAGATCCGCAGCCGCGGCTCTTCTCGTTCAACAACCCGTTTGGAGCGTGTCCGACCTGCCACGGCTTCGGTAACATCATCGAGCTTGACATGGATCTTGTCGTTCCGGATCCGTCGAAGTCCATCGCGCAAAATGCCATCGAGCCGTGGAGCAAACCGCACTACCGTGCCCAGCTCGCCGAGCTGAAACGCGCGGCGAGAAAGTCGAGGGTCCGCCTCGATGTGCCGTGGTCCGCGCTCACCGACCAGGAAAAGCGCTTTGTCGTGGAGGGTGGTGACGGCTACGAGGGCATTCGCGGGTTCTTTCGGTGGCTCGAGCGCAAGAAGTACAAAGTCCACGTCCGGGTGTTTCTGAGCCGGTACCGGGGATATCTCACCTGTCCGGACTGCGGCGGCGCG
>JBGPJH010000301.1:0-3860 GCA_041485305.1 Vicinamibacteria bacterium
CAGCAGCGCCCCGAACAACAGGTTGTGGTGCACAGTGCCCAGCGTCTCGCCGACGAGGGTCGTGCGATCGTAGAACGGCACGATTCGCATCCCCTTCGGCAGAATGCTGTCGTTGAGTTGACGGACCTTCTCGTGGACGCCGTCGAGGACGACGCTCGGGTTTTCGCCGCGGCGTAACAGCACGAAGCCCTCAGCGACTTCGCCGTCGGTGTTGTACCCGACCGTCCCCAGACGTGGCGCATGCGACAGCACGACTCGTGACACGTCTCCGACGGTGACCGGCGTGCCCCGTTCGCTCTTGAGCACGATCGCCTGGACGTCCTGGGGACTTTGCACGTAGCCGACGCCGCGAATCGTGAGTTGCTGGTCGCCGTGCCGAAGGAAGCCTCCTCCGACGTTCCGATTCGAACGCTGTACGGCGTCGGTGACATCAGAGAGGGACAGACCGTGAGCGAGGAGGCGCGAGGGGGCGACCTCGATGTGCACTTCCTTCAAATACCCGCCGAACGTCACGACGTCCGCGACGCCGGGCACTTGCAGCAGCACGCGGGCGATCGTCCACTCGAGCTCCGACCGCGTCTCCATGAACGTGTGACGGTCGCTGGCCACGCGGAACTGGTAGATCTCGCCGAGCGGTGTCGCGTCGGGAGCGAGTTTCACGTTGAGACCTTGCGGCAGATCGGCCTGGGAGAGCCGCTCGTTGACGATCGCTCGCGACCTAAACGAGTCCACATCATCTTCGAACGTAAGAGAGACCAGCGAGAGGCCGAACAGGCTTTCACTCCGCATCTGGATGGTGCCCGGCGTCCCGTTCAGGACTCGCTCGATCGGCACCGTGATCTGGCGCTCGATCTCCTCCGGGGCCAGCCCAGGCATCTGCGCGATGACCTGCACCTGCACGTTGGTGACGTCGGGATACGCTTCGACCGGTAGAGAAAGATAGGCGTTGACGCCGTACGCGGCAATGCCGGCCGTCACGACCAGCACAGGCAAGCGCCGCCTGACGCAGAGCTCGATGAGTCGTCTCAGCACGCTGGGTCCTGGATTCCTAGAGGAGTTGGTCGGCGGAGCCGTCGAGGAGCAGCGCTCCCCGGATGACGACCTTCTCGCCCGGCGCGATCCCGGAGACGACCTGCACACGCCCTTCAACGGGCTGCGCCACAACCACGCGCCGGCGCACGAACGTCAGCGGATCCTTTTGCACGTAGACCACCGATTCCTTGCCGTCCTTGATGAGCACGGCCTCGGTCGGCAGCGTGAGGCCGGCGTCCGCGGCGGCGATCCGCACGCGCCCGTACATCCCCGGTCGCAGGATCGCACCGCGTGCGTCCACGCTGATGTGAACGGGCGCGGTACGAAGCCCCGGGGTGACCACCGTCCCCACGGACGTCACGCGCCCCTCCAAGGGACCGCGCGCCGAGTCGAGGTCGATCCGGGTTTTCAACCCTTCGTGAATCCGTGAAAGGTCTCGCTCGAAGACATCCGCCACGATCCACAATGCCGACGGGTCGCCAATCTCCACGAGGGGCTCTCCGCCCTGCTGAACGGCCAGCCCTACGGTGGCCTTACGACCGATGACGACGCCGTCGATGGGCGCGCGCACGACCAGAGACGTGCCGGTCCCGGTGCCGACAAAGGCGGCGCCCGCCTCGACCTTGGTGAGTTCGGCGTTCGCCGACGACATCTTGGTTTCCGCGGCGACGCGGTCGCGCTCGATGCCGACGCCCTGCTGTAGCATGCGCTGCTGGCGATCCAGTTCCGTCGTCGCCTCGCGCAGCGATGCCTTCGCGGTCTCCAGAGCGGCCCGCATCGCCGCTGCCTCCGGAGACGCCAGCGTCACCAGCGGATCCCCCGCCTTGACGGCCTGGCCCACTCGAACGTGCACGTTGACCACGCGTCCTTCGAGAGGCGCGCCCACTTGAGACACGGCTCCGTCTCGGAAGTCCACGCGCGCGGGCGCGCTGATCGCCGAGTTCGTTTTCGCGGCGCTCACCTCCTCCACCGCGATGAACTGGCGGGAGGCGTCTGGAATGTGGACCACGCCCTCTTCATGCTTGGAAGACACCGCTCGATCTGGCTTCGGCTCCTCTGCCGGCTGCGCGCAGCCTGTCGCGAGGACCGGGAGGACGACGCACGGGACGGTAAGCCACAGCCAACGCATTCGCAGTCTGACTGGCAAACGACGGTCCAGGCTGCCCATCGAAGTTTTTCGGAGAAGATAGCGGCACTAGGGTTCTCGTCTCGATGATATTTGACACAGATGTGCATCCTTGCCACACTCCACCCACCATGCGACTGACCCTTTCCACCAAGCTGTCGCTGGGCCTCGCGTTGACGAGCGCGACTATTCTCGGTTCCTACGGGGCGTGGCAGCTCCAAAGGGAGGAGACCGAGTTGCGGCGCACCGCTGAGCACAATCTCCGCCTGCTCGGCACAGCCGTTCAGGTCGCGGTCGAGAATTCCATCCGGGACGAACAGGTGGCCGACGTCCGAGAGATTCTCGAGGCGCTCGAGCTGCGCGATTCCTCAGTAGACGTGCTCGTCTTTGATCCGAAGGGCCAACTGCAGGCGAACTCGTGGGGAAGCAGCCAGTCGGTCGTTCTTGTCCGTCAGGCGCTGCAAGAGGTCGACGCCGCACGGCGGCCCGAGATCTGGTTCGACGGTCCTCGCGGCCTGTCGAACCTGATCGGAGTGTTTCCGCTTCGCGACGATCAAGGCGGGAGTCTTGGCACGGTCGCCGTCGTGTGGCCTCTCGACGTGCTGAGGCACGACCTGAACGCGACGGCCACGACGGCGGTCCTGTCCTGCGTCACGCTGATCGCCGGCATTGCTGGCGTCGGGTGGTTGCTGTCGTTAATTTTCGTCCGGCGGCCGCTTCGACGGCTCACCGACGCGATGAGAGCCGTGGAAGCGGGCAACTGGACGGCGAGCGTCCCGTCGAAGGGCAGCGACGAAGTGGCGGCGGCGTTGTCTGAGTTCAACTCGATGGTCCGCGAGCTCGAGCGCGCGCGCCGTAAGCTGATCGAAGCGGCCGAGGCCCGCGAGGCACTCGAGTCGGGGCTGCAGCGCCTCGACAAGCTGGTCACGGTTGGCCAGTTGTCTGCGGGGCTGGCGCACGAAATCGGGTCGCCGCTGCAAGTGCTGAACGGACGCGCCCGCGCGATTGCGGCGCGATCCGACCTGCCGCAAGAGGTGCGGCGTTCCGCTCAGATTGTCGAAGAACAGTCCGATCGCATCGGAAAGATCGTGGAGCAGCTCCTGAGCTTTGCGAGGCGCAAAGGGGCCCAAATGTCGGAGGTCGATCTGGCCACTACGGTCCGGGCCGTCGTCGATCTGATGGAGCCAGAGGCGCGCCGGCGCAGGGTTGGCCTCGAGTTTGACACGTCGTCCGCGCTGCCGCGGGTCGTGGCCGACAGCGACCGCATCCAGCAGGTCACGATGAACTTGATGAGCAACGCGCTTCGGGCGACACCTCCCGGCGGAATCATCCGCATCAGCCTCACCGGCGCCTCGTTTGGTGAGAACGGGGGAGCGGACGGGTCGGTGCGTCTGCGCGTGTCAGACACAGGAGGGGGCATTCCCGAGGACGTCCGCGACCGTATATTCGAGCCATTCTTCACGACGTGGGCAGCGAACGGGGGGACCGGCCTTGGCCTCGCCGTCGTGAAGTCCATCGTGGACGAACACGCCGGCCTCATTGAAGTCTCCACGACGGCGGGACAGGGGACGTCCGTCACGGTGCATTTCCCGAGCGCCGGCGCAAGGTCTGTGGTGGCGGTTGCATGAGTGCTGATCCGCGGCGGTCGCTGCTTGTGGTCGACGACGATGCCAGCGTGGTCGATTTCTTGTGCGAGAGCCTG
>JBGPJH010000302.1:0-3855 GCA_041485305.1 Vicinamibacteria bacterium
CACCAAGTCGCGGGTGGATCTGCTCGCGTCAGCCGATCGGGATCCGGGGCGCCCCGTCGACTTTCGGGGTCTGCACAGTCTGGTCGAGCTTTGCGCGGCCCACTATCGGTACGTCGTGCTCGACGTGCCTCGCTCCGGACGCGCCGGCATCGATCCGCTTGAAAAAGCAGACGCCATCGTCGTCGTGTCGAATCATGAATTGTCGGCCGTGCGCAGCGCGAGCCACCTGGCCTCGATTCTGCGTCAGCGATATGGCTCGGCGCGAGTGTCGGTGGTCGTCAGCCGGTTCGATCAGCGGTCGGAGATCACGAGCAAAGACATCGAGCACGCGGTGGGAGAGCCAATCCGCCAGATGTTCCCGAGCGACTATCGGGTCGCGCTCGACGCGCTCAACAAGGGACGGCCGCTCGTCCTCGACAACCATACCAAGCTCGCAACATCGATAGGGATTTTCGCCCGGGAGCTCGCGAAACTCGAACCGGAAGCGCCGCTTCAGGAGGCCCGGTCCTCGGGTTTCCTTGGCCGGTTGACCGGTGGCAGCGGGAAACGATAAGGAGCATCGCACTGTGCAGAGCATCATGGCAGCCACGCCGGCACTGTCGGCCAACGCGCGGGACCCCCGGTATCAGGAGATTCGGAGCCGGATTCATCAGGAACTGCTCAATCGGCTGAACCTGGAGCGGCTGTCGCGTGTCGACCGCGAGGAGGCGGAGCCCGAGCTGCGTGGGTTGATTCTCGCGCTGCTCGAGGGCGAGACGCTCCAGACCCCGCTCAGCTTTGCCGAACGCGAAAACCTGGTGGGCGATGTCCTTCACGAGCTGTTCGGGCTCGGGCCGCTCGAGGTCCTGCTCCAGGACAACGATGTGTCGGATATCCTCGTCAACGGTCCCCGTCAGGTCTTCGTCGAAAAGAACGGCTTGCTCGAGGAAGTCCCGGTGGCGTTCAAAGACGACGCCCATCTGCTCCGCATCATCGAGCGGATCGTGAGCACCGTCGGCCGGCGCATCGACGAATCCAGCCCCATGGTGGACGCCCGGTTGATGGACGGGTCGCGTGTGAACGCGATTATTGCGCCGCTCGCCCTCGATGGCCCGGCGCTCTCGATTCGGCGATTCCGGACCGACCGTCTCGGCGCCCAGGACCTGGTGGCCCGGGATTCGCTCACACAGCCGATGCTGGACTTTCTGAAGGCGGCGGTCGGCTGCCGCCTGAACGTCATCATTTCGGGCGGCACCGGCGCCGGCAAGACGACGCTCCTGAACGTGCTGTCCGGCTTCATCTCCGATCGCGAGCGCATCGTCACGATCGAGGACGCGGCCGAATTGACGCTGCGCCAGCGTCACGTGGTGCGGCTCGAAACCCGGCCGCCCAACATCGAAGGAAAGGGGGGAGTGCGTCAGCGCGAGCTGGTGATCAACGCCCTCCGTATGCGGCCCGATCGCATCGTGGTGGGCGAGGTCCGAGGCGAAGAAGCGCTGGACATGCTGCAGGCGATGAACACCGGTCACGACGGCAGCTTGACGACGATTCACGCCAACAGCGCCCGCGACGCCTTGTACCGCCTCGACACGATGGTCGCCATGGCGAACCTGAACATCCCGGAAAAGGCGATTCGTCAGCAAGTCGCGTCGGCCATCGACCTGATCGTCCAGGTGAGCCGCATGTCGGACGGGTCCCGCAGGGTAATCGGCGTCACCGAGGTGATCGGCATGGAGGGCGGCGTCATCACCATCCAGGATATCTTCGTGTTCGAACGCACCGGCCTCAGCGCTCGAGGCACGGTGACGGGCCGGTTCAGCGCAACCGGCATCCGGCCGAAGGCGGCGGAACGGCTCGAGACGTCTGGCGTGAGGCTCCCCATGGACATGTTCGAGCACGTCAAGGTCATCGCCTAAGAGTTAGTTGAGGTCGAGCATGGTTGTCTACACTGCCGCGGCGTTCATCATCGTCGCCGGCCTGATCATAGGCGCCTACGCGCTGCTGGTGCTCCGACCCGAACACCAGGAGCAGGCCGCGGTCAGAAAGCGCCTCGGGTCTCAGAAGAAGACAAAAGCTCTCGAAGCCCAGTTGCTCAGAGAGCGGCAAAAACTGAGCAGGGTGGCGTTCGTCGACCAACTGCTTCGCGGTTTCACCGTGGTCACCGACCCTCTGCAGCTCTTGATTCAGCAGGCGGGTCTCAAGATCACCGTCGGCGTGCTGATTCTGGCGTGCGGCTGCGCCGGGCTCGGCGCAGCGCTGCTCGCCCAGGCATTCATCCATATCACCTGGATCGCGGTTCTGATTGGCGCAGTCGTCTTTCCGGTGCCAATCTGGGTCGTGCGGCGGCTGCGTCTTCGCCGCATGCTGAAGTTCGAGGAACAGTTTCCGGAAGCCATCGATCTCATTGCGAGGGCGCTCAGGGCCGGGCACGCGCTGACGACCGGATTATCGATGGCTGCCCAGGAGATTCCAATGCCGGTCGGGGGCGAGTTTCGCGTCCTCTACGAACAGCAGAACTTCGGCATGCCGTTGTCGGACGCCCTCCGCGACTTCGCCCGGAGGATTCCGGTTCTCGACGCGCGGTTCTTTGCCACCGCGGTACTAACCCAGCGCGAGACGGGAGGCAATCTGTCCGAGGTGCTGGACAATCTGGCCAGCGTCATTCGGGAACGATTTCGCGTGAAACGGCAGGTCCGCGTCATTTCGGCTCACGGCCGGTTGACGGGAATCATTCTCAGTGCCCTTCCCCCGAGCCTGGCCGTGGCGTTCATGGTCGTCAACCCCAGCCAAATGCGAATGCTCGTAGACGATCCCCTGGGTGTTCGGATGATCGCCGGCGCCGTCGTCATGCAGCTTCTCGGGGGGTACATCATCAGCCGAATTGTGAAGGTCGAGTACTGAAGCCATGCAGCTGCCATTGATGCTTGCGCTCGTCGTGATCTTCGGGTCCGTCGCCGCCCTGACGGGCGGTGTCCTGTTGCTCGTGCTGGGCGGCGGCGAGGCCCCCGAGCAACGCAGGCTGCGAGACGTTGTCGGGCGGCGCGCCGAGGGAGCAGGCAAGACGCCGATGGTGCTGGCCGATCTTCCCGCGCAGTTGAAAGGGCGCCTGGCGTCGCTCGTGCCTCGCTCGCCGAAAGACATGTCGCGGCTCCAGAAGCGGCTGGCCAAGGCGGGCATCCACGGGCTCGGGCCTGCGCTGACCTACGTGTTCGCCGAGCTGTTGCTGCCGGTGATATTTGGCGGGGCGGCGCTCTACTTCCTCGGTCTGCGTTCGGGAGTCATTGCAGCCCTCATCGCCGGCGCGGTGGGCTACCTCATACCCGGACTCGTGGTTCAGCAGGCCGTCAATCGGCGGAAGAAGCAGATCTCGAACGGCCTCCCCGACGCGCTCGATCTGTTCATCGTGTGTCTCGAGGCCGGCTCCGCCCTCGATCAGGCCATCGTCAAGGCCACCGACGAGCTCGGGCTCGCCTATCCCGCGCTCGCCGAGGAGCTGCGGATGATCACGAGCGAAGTCCGAGCTGGCAAACCCCGAACGGAAGCCTTCAAGAATTTCGCGATCCGCACGCAGGTCGACGACGTCCGGGCACTGGTGGCCATGCTGGTTCAAACCGATAGATTCGGTACCAGCGTTGCGCAAGCGCTTCGGACCCATGCCGAGGTGTCGCGCACCAAACGCCGGCAGCGGGCCGAAGAACGCGCCGCGAAGGTCGGCGTCAAGCTGGTGTTTCCGCTGGTGTTCCTGCTGTTCCCCGCGTTTTACGTTGTAACCTTGGGCCCGGCGGTCATTCAGTTCGTGCGTGTGTTCTTTGGTCAAGTCATGGCCCGCTGATCTGAGAAAGGTGAAAAGCCGATGTTTCAGACGATTCTCATCGC
>JBGPJH010000303.1:0-3855 GCA_041485305.1 Vicinamibacteria bacterium
GTTCTCGGGCTTCAGATCCCGGTGGATCACGCCGTGCCGGTGCGCGTAGTCCAGCGCGCTTGCCACCGCTACGGCGATGCGAACCGCGTCCTCCACGGGAAGCTGCTTCTCGCGCTCAATCCGCGCGCGCAGACTCTCGCCCTCCACGTACGGCATCACGTAGAACAGCAGGCCACCGGCCGCGCCCGAGTCGAACAGCGGCAGCAGGTTCGGGTGCTGCAGGTTGGCCGTCACCTGAATCTCGGCCACGAACCGGTCAACGCCGACCACGGCGCCCAGGTCCGGCTTCAACACCTTGAGCGCCACCTTGCGGTTGTGCCGCATGTCGCGCGCCAAATACACCGTGGCCATGCCGCCTTCGCCGACCAGGCGGTCGATCGCGTAGCGACCGGCCAAGACAGTGTTCAGCTGCTCGATGGTGTGCATCGCAGACTGGGAAGGGCGGGTGCTCGCACCAGCCTAAGGTGCTGCGGGCTCGTCCGAGGCGCCAGCGTAGACGCACATGTCCGCTGCGCTATTCGTACACGAATGGTGCCTTTTATGTCTTCGGGACCCGCGCCAACCCGAGTTACTCCGCCCGCAGCGCCTCCGTCGGATCGATGCGCGTTGCTCGCCGTGCTGGAATCCACGCTGCCAGTCCAGCGACGAGGGTCACCATCACGGCAGCGCCGGAAAACGCTGCGAGGTCGCTTGGCCCGATACCGTACAAGAAGGCCTGAATGAGGCGTACAGTTGGCTCGCCGGGTTGTTTCTGGCTGACTTCCTCATATTGGCGCCCGATCACCGGGCCACCATCGTCGCGACAGATTCAGTCAGGATTTGTCCGCTTCCACTCGCGATACTTCTGTTCGACCTCGGAGGCGTTCCACGTTGGAGCCTCACCGTTGGGCCCGAACGCCTCGGCGGATTCAAACCCGTCCTTCTTCCAGTCGAACTGGCTGCCGTGTTGAATCATGGAAAAGCCGAGCTGCTGATTCAGAAACTGACTGACTTCATTCCACCTTTCCGCCCGATAGTCGACCGTCTGAAACTTCGGCGCGTGCTTCGGGCCGACCGGAACCTGCGAGACCGGCCCAGGCTTGGCGGCGTGAACGAAGACCATGTCGAAGAGGTCGTAGTCGCCGTAGATGTACTTGCCTTCAAATGTGAGGCAGCCTTCGTGGCGGGATCCCGGCTCGGCGTCAATGCCGTACGCCGCCCCGGAGCCTCTCGCGCCCTCGAAGACAAAACGGCCATCGGTCGTGCGCTTGAATTCTCCGAGGTTGTGCAGACTCCGAAACTTCATCCACAGCGCGATGGCGTCACCCCGCCGGTGGCCGGAAAATGCCTCGGGCCACCGGACGGGATCGACCACGAGTCCGTCAACTTGCTTACCTCGTTGACCGACGGGAACATCCGACGTCTTGGGTTTGCAGCTGATGGGCTTGGGCTGGTAAATCGCCTTCCCGACATACTGGAACGACCGCGGGTTCGATTGCCGGACGAGGATCCATGCCTGAAATCGAGCCGCGGCCTTCAGGAAGACTTCTCGGTCTCGTGTTCGCATAGGCCGGCTCGTTTCGTGACGACGTGACGGACGTGTCGTGTGCCGCGGACAATAGTCCCTGTTCAGAGTCTTGAGGTCAACCCACGACCAGCCTGTCGAGTCCATCTTCCGGCCGAAGACTCAGTCAATAAGGGCATTGGGCCAAGGACCTCTTCTATAGATGCGCCCCCGTGCTCAGTCCGCCCTCAGCGCCTGCGCCGGATGGATCGTGGTCGCGCGCCGCGCCGGCAGATAGCTCGCGATCGCCGCAACTACAAGGAGCGTTCCTCCCGTCGCGGCGAAGACGGGCGGTTCGCTCGCCGAGACGCCGCACAGGAGCGTCGCGAGCGCACGCCCCCGGTAGCCCGTGGCGGTCGTGCGGCGTTACGCTGCCGCAGCCGCCGGCACCGGCCCGGCGTCGATCAATCGCTTGCCGATGGGATCGACATGCAGGTTCAGCCCTTCGAGTGAGCGCGCTCCGAGCAGCACGAGGTCGCCCGGCTCGCCGAAGACGACATCATCTGTCGCGGTAGTGCCCGCAACGTAGACGAAGGCGGGTCCGGTCCAGCGTGAGAGGACCGTGCCATCGGCCTGACGAAAGTTCACGGCCTTGCGCCGCTCGATGCCGAGGGAATCGAGGACCGAAGCGGGAAACCACGACAGCTCGGCGCCCGTGTCGACCAGCACACCGCGAAGGGTGCGTCGCCCGCCGGGGCGTGCCGGGTGCTCGAGCTCAACATCGGCGCGGAAGGTTCCCATCTCGTCGGACATGCTAGCTCCATCGTGGTCGCGAAGCGTCACCGTTTCATCGCCGTTGGTGACAATCGGCTGCCCCAGGATACAATAGCGGTTTGGCGAGAATCAACCAGCCCGCGCGATCACGGTCTTGCATCTCGGCGCTGAGGCGCGCGACTTCCTGATCGCCGTACAGGGCGAGGGACCCGTGATATACTCTGCCCATGCCGGTGCCGCGGCCCGTGCTGCTCGATTGGGAGCGCGCGCTCTACGGCGCCATCATGATGGGCTGGGGCGTGAGCCTCCCGATACCCGCCACTCTCATGACTCGCTACTCGGCCGTCCAGAGCCCCGGGTAGTCGACGACGAACCCGTCGGGCCGCACGCGCAGGAGGCCCGAGTACTTGAACCTCGGCGCCTCATACCGGTAGGTGTCGGACGATATCCGCGCGTAGTGCTGGTCGAGGACGGTAAGCGTTCCAGACGTCACGTCCAGCCACGCAACCGGCACGTCGGCCGCGTCGCCAACCGCCAGGGTCAGCCGCCGGAGCTGTGTCAGGTTGGTCGCGGGCGTAGAGCCGAGGTCGAGGTCCATGCACGACCCATCGATCTGCTGTTGATTGGCGTTCAGCCGCCATTCGCCCGCGCCGCTGCGCACCACGGTGTAGTCAACCCTTCGGGAACCGATCCACCCGCTGACTGATCCGGCGCGACTCACCCAATGGCGGTCGCACGACAGCGTGTACCTGAGCCGAGTCGACACTCCGCCCTGGCTGAACTCCGCGTGGCCGTCCAGGCGCCAGCCGAACGCTTCGTCGACCAAGCGGCATGCGTCGTCGCCCAGCCCGTCGAGGCGTCGCCACCTGATCTCTGCCGGAGTACCGAGCGCGCTCGGCACGCGCGGCGGCACTTGGCTCACCGATGCGGATGCTCGCGCACGGGTGCTAGCCCGGCTGGGATGGCGATTGCGGTGAGCTGCGTAAGGGCACACCGCCACGCACCTGCGTGCCTCACGAAGACGTCGGTCGATCGCTCTCGCGTTTCGAATGGCTCCCCGCGATACCGGCCACTCGTCGACGTCAGCGCCGTGACGACCGCGGCGTCGCCGTACTCGCGCACGCGCAGCTCCGACGACTCCATCCGGTCGTGGGTGAGCAAGCCGGAGCGGATCACCTCGAGGAAGCGAATCCGGTCGACAATCCGGCCATCCGAGCCCACGACGATCCAGTCATCCGTGAGAAAATCGGCGACCCTGTCGGCATCGTTGTCGATGATGGATCGGGCGAACGCCCGTTCCAGGTCGAGAAACGTCTCAATGTTGCGCGCTTCGCTGCCGTTCACGTGATCCTCCCGGTGTGGTCGATTCATCCCACGAAGCGAATCAACTCACTCGAGAAGCGTTCGCGGTGCGTGATGGGCAGGCCATGGGGGGCGCCTTCGTACTCGACGAGTGTGGCCCCGGGAACGAGCCGCGCCGCCAGCCGCCCGAACGCAACCGGAATGGAGCGATCCTCGGTGCCATGCACCAGCATCGTCGGCACCGTGATCTTGCGCAGGGCGTCCCGAGAATCTGTTTCCGTCAGGGTGCGTGTACA
>JBGPJH010000304.1:0-3852 GCA_041485305.1 Vicinamibacteria bacterium
CTTGTCCCACGCGGGCCGGTCGGGAGCGAGCATCTGCTCGAGGAGCGAGGCCCCCCGCTGGAGCTCGTCGGCGAGCGCCAGAAAATCGTGGTAGAAGCGCTCTTCGCGCGGAATGAGACGAAACGCCACCCTGCCCCCAGTCTTGGTACCACCGGCCGCGCTCTCGAGCGGCACAAAAAGCCCGAGGATTGTAACAGATTCGTTTACAGCGCCGTTACACGTGCACACGGTGATAGCGGGCTCGCCGACCCGATCAACGCGAATGCCGTGTTCGGGGGCGTACTTCACTCCTGTTACATCCGCGTAAATTCCTGACGGCTCAGCGCATGACGCCCATGAAGATGAGCAACAGCTCCAGGACCAGAATGAGCACGACTGTCAGCTCCAGGAACTGCCCGCGCGACATCGACGACTGCTCGACCGCAAACCGATAAATGTCGTCCAGCGTCCTCAGCTTCCCCTGGACGTCGGCCTTCCAAGCTTCGAGCCCCAACCGCTCGGCAACGAGCCCGAAGAGCCGGACGGCGTAGATATCGCCGATGAACTTCAGCGTGTTCTCAGTGCGGTCGGTCAGCTCGTTGACGTCGATGAAGAGTGAATGCACTTGCCGCGCCGCGCGCGTGTATCGCGATCCGATCCACTGATCGTACCACTGGGGGTGCTTGAGCCGCGCGTAGATGGCCGACAGCTCGTTGTCGAGGAGCTGATCGTAGTGGCGGAACTCGAGCAGCTGTGAATTGGCAAACTCCAGGATCTCGATCGCGGCCCGGGCACCGGCAGGTGTGTCGACGACGAGCGCGGTGTTCCAGGTGGGCACCACCAGATCGTCTTCGAGATACGAGATGCGGTGCCGGAGAATCTTCGACCGTTCCTGTTCGCTGAGCGTCTGCCGCTCTCCCCGCAGGATCGTGGCGATGTCGTGCCCGTGCGCCACCAGGAGTTGGTCGGCCGACAGGCGCGGCTCGAGCTCGTTCACTTCGAAAACCAGATAGTCTTCGCTCAGAAAGGCGCTGCGGGGCGCGGTCAGCGCCGGACCGAGACGCTCGGTGATAGCGTGGCACAACTGCTCCGCCCGCTGCGCCAGCTGATCGTTGTCAACGAGCGTCTGCGCCTCGCGGATCAGGTCCGTCCATGAGCCCTGGAACGGCCGCGAAAGCGCGACCGACACGACGCCGTAATCGAACACGCGGAAGCGCGGGCGAAACCCTTCCACGTCGCCAACACCAACGGCCTCGCCATCGAATGACAAGGGCGGCTTCCCGTACTGCACGTAGGCCGGCGTGGCCGGCTTGGGCGCCAGACGCGCTGGGACGGCGGGACCGCCAACGAGCGCCGGCACCGCCTGCAGGTCGGCCGTCTCGGCCACGTCGAACAAATAGAAGGCGACAATCTGGCCAGCCTGAATCTGACTCACCGGTGGAGGATACCTCACGCAGTCGGGTCGACCATCGTGTCCATCGAAAGACAGAACATCCCAGCGCTGCTTCGCAAGACGGGACTGGTCTCGACCCGATGCCAGTCGTGGTACAGGGCGCGGCGGCGCAGGTTCAGATCTTCTTCGAAGCTGACCTGCCAGCCTGACGGTTCTGCCGAGACGATTGAATAGCGGCGACTACGAGTGTCTTCCTGGCCATCTACTTCGCCTCGAGCTCCGGGAAATCGCTTTCCCAGAATTCCCGCTCGCCGCGCTCGTTTCTCAAGCGGCGCTCGACCTCGGCACGTCGCAGCTCCACGCGCCGTATCTTTCCCGAAATCGTCTTCGGCAGTTCGGCGAACTCGATCCGTCGGATGCGTTTGTACGGCGCGAGCCGATCGCGTAGAGATCGCAGGATTGCGAGCGCGGTGGCTCGTGAGGGCTCGACGCCGGGTTTGAGCACCACGTAGGCTTTGGGCACCGAGAGCCGAACCGGATCAGGGCTGGGAACGACCGCCGCTTCAGCGACCGCCTCGTGCTCGAGCAGCGCGCTTTCCAGTTCGAAGGGACTAATCCGGTAGTCGGAGCTCTTGAACACGTCATCGGCGCGGCCAACGTACCAGTAATACCCGTCGGCATCACGAGTGGCAACGTCGGACGTGCGGTAAAAGTCGCCGTCGAGGAGCTCCGCCGAGCGCTCAGGGTTGTCGATGTACCCGGTCATCAGGCCGAGGGGGGCCGGCTTGAGCGCGATGCCGATTTCACCTTCGCCGCCCGTCTTCCCGTCCGAGTCGACCAGGGAGATGCGGTAGCCGGGCATCGGCCTGCCCATCGATCCAATCTTGACCGGCTGACCGGGAGGGTTTCCAATCTGACAGGTCGTTTCCGTTTGACCGTAGCCGTCACGGATCGTGAGCCCCCATGCCGCACGCACCTGTTCGATCACCTCGGGGTTGAGAGGCTCCCCCGCGCTGACCAGCTCGCGCACCTTGACCGGATACGACTTGAGGTCCTCGAGGATCAGCGCCCGCCAGACGGTGGGCGGCGCGCAGAGGGTTGTGACGGAGCAGCGTCCCACCAGATCGAGCGTTTTTCTGGCGTCGAAACGTGTCTGGTTGTAGATGAAAATCGTGGAGCCCGCGTTCCACGGCGCGAAAAAGCAGCTCCAGGCGTGCTTGGCCCAGCCGGGAGAGCTGATGTTGAGGTGGATGTCGCCCGGCCGCAGTCCAATCCAGTACATCGTCGAGAGGTGGCCGACTGGATAGCTCTGGTGCGAATGCATCGCCATCTTGGGCCTGGCCGTCGTGCCCGAGGTGAAGTACAGCAGGAACGGGTCGGTCGCACGGGTCGGTCCGTCAGGCACGAAATGAGCGTCGGCGGAATCCGCGCCCGAGTACGCAAGCCATCCAGCGACGTCGTCCCCGACCACGATGCGCGAATAGCGCCCGGGCACAGTCGCGAGCTTCTCCGCACCAAACGCGTCGGCGATCACGTGACGCATTCCGCCACGATCGACTCGATCCCGTAAGTCGGTCTGTGTGAGCAGTGTGGTCGCCGGACTGATCACCGCGCCCAGCTTCATTGCGGCGAGCGTGATCTCCCAGAGCGGCACCACATTGGGCAGCATGACCAGCAGGCGATCGCCTCGCCGAACCCCCCGCTGTCGGAGAAAATTGGCGACGCGATTGGACCGTGCGCTGATCTGGGCGAACGTCAGCCGCGACTCGGTGCCCGAGTCGTCGATCACCCAGAGCGCCGTGCGGTGGTTGTCCGTCGCGTGGGCGTCGAAGTAGTCGAGGGCCCAGTTGAAATGATCCAGCACTGGCCATCGAAACCCCGCGTAGGCGGCCCCGTAGTTGTCCCGGTTGGCAATCAGGAAATCACGAGCCTGAACGAAAAGGTCTGCTGGAGTCACGACAGAGGCGCTCGGCTCAGTAGCGGAACAGATACTGCAGCTTGATGAAGAACGCGCGGTTCGTCCGCTGATACGCCGCCGTATGAAACACGTCGCTGTTGATCTTGTCGCCCTGACGGTAGTGATCGTCGTAGCCGACGTAGAAGACCGTTCCGGCATTGACGCGGTAGGTGCCCAGCACGTTCAACGCGAGCGTCTTGTCGAACGAGTTGTACTCCGTGATGTTGCGCATCAAGAGCCGGTCGGTGAACTGATAGGTCGTTAGCGCACGGACGATCTTGATGGCGAACGCTTCGGTGTCGGTTCGGCGATCCACGAACCGGCTCGAGTTGATGTTGATCTGCGACTGGAGCCGCGAGAACGGACGCACGGTTGTGAAGATACCGAAGTCCGTCCCCCGGCCGAGGAAGGGATTCTCGATGTACAGAATCTGATCCCCGGCGCTGAAGAAGGCTCCGATTGAGAGTCGCCGGTTCGTGTTGGCGCCGCCGCCGAGCATCGCACGCTTCTTGGTGAAGCCCGC
>JBGPJH010000305.1:0-3823 GCA_041485305.1 Vicinamibacteria bacterium
AGGACGCGCGGGCGCTCGCCCCAGTCCGTCGACCGAACTGTCGTGCTAACCCGCACAAACTGGCTGAACTCACCCGACGCCCACGTGCGTCTGGCAGGAACAGATTGTCTCATGAACGCCGGTGGGCAGGTCGTGCGACGGCACGGGCCGCGCGAAGCGCGCCGATGAGGATCCCGCTATTCGCCCGTCGCGGCACGCTGGTGGCGAGCGGGTTGCTTGGTGCGCTCGCTGGCTTGCTCGTTCTGCACCCAATCACGATGGCGATCTATTGGTTCGAGTTTCACCCGGAGATCGCCGGCGTTTCTACGGCACTGCACTTCGTCCTCTTCCGGATGCGGGCGGGCTTCTCGCCCTCGATGATCCCGATGACCGTCGCATTCGCCGTCATCGGCGCTATCCTTGGCACGGTATTCGGGGCGTTCACGCTGATCCTGGCTCAACACAGGCGTGCGGTCGACCGGCTCGAGCGGGAGTTGTCGCGCCATCTCGATGTACTCCTCCGGGCCGGCGAGAGTGAAACCCTCGAGTTCAAGGCGTCGGCACGTTGGGACCATCGCGAAGGGAGGATCAGTCACGCCGTCCAGTCGGCCACGGTCAAGACGATCGCCGGATTCCTCAACCACCGCGGTGGAACGCTGCTCCTCGGCGTCCACGACGATGGCAGCATCGCAGGACTCGAGGCTGACTACTCCGCCCTGTACCACAAGAACCGCGACGGATTCGAGCGGTTCGTGATGGGCCTCGTCGAGGATGCGATCGGCGCGGATTTCTGCACGCTGGCGCACGTGGTGTTCCACGCCGTCGATGGCAAGGACGTCTGCCGGGTGGTGCTGGAGGCGTCACGCCGTCCGGCGTACGTCCGGGACAAGGACGTGACGCATTTCTTCGTCCGGACCGGTAATGCGACGCGCGAGATGGATGTGGAGGAGGCGCTCGAGCACATCGCGCGTCAGACATCCGAAGCGCCCATTGGGGTTGCGGGATGACAAGATCCGCGCCTCCACACTCCCACTGCGCATAGTCGTGGCCTCTTCAGCTCCGATCGAGCGCGCTGACGCCGGTCGCGACGCCATTGCCCTGCTGGTCTCACGTTGGCGCCAGGACGCCGGCGCCACCTATCAGACGTGGTTCCTCTGGGAACAGCGGCTCAAGAACTTCCGCTCGATTCGCCGCGGCCTCGCGGAGGTGGTGACCGAAATCGACGCCGGAACGTTCGGCACTGCATACAAGGGCTCGTCGCTCGAGACCGTCGTCAGGTCAATCGCCGAGCAGCGGCAGCTGTTCAAGGGAGCGGACCACGCGTGGCTCTGGAAGCCCAAGTTGCGTATCCCCGACATCTATGAAAACCGGGAGCACCAGCTCGCGTTCGCCAGATTCCTCCACACCTGCGCGTGCTGCGACACGGAAGCGCAGGTGGTCGACGCGATCCGCGCGCTCGATCGTCGTCAGATCAAGGGGCTGGGTCCGGCGGCGGCGAATCTGCTCTACTTCCTGCATCCGACGATCGCACCGCCGTTCAATACGGCCATCGTCAACGGCTACAACGCGCTCACCGGAGCGCGCGTGAAGCTCGGACGATGGGATGAGTATCTGGCCATGCGCCAGGGCATACTCGCGTTGAACGCAATGCACCGGGATCTCTTGTCGAACGACCTCGGAGCGATTGCGGGGCTGTTGTTCGACATCGGATCGAACCGATACCAGGCGCCGCCACGAGTCGGCGACACCGAGGCGCGCCGTCTGTGGGAAGCCGACCTTGTACGAGTACGCGAAGAGGCGGCGAAGTCCGACAAGGCGCTCGCCGCAGCCCGAGAGAGCGACCGAACGCACACGGAGGTGCAGGGCTGGCTTCGTGACCTGGGCCACGCGCTCGGTTTCGACGTCTGGGTGGCATCCAACGACGTCGGCCGCCCCTACGCCGGGGGCCGGCTTGGCTACGGATGTATTCCCACGCTGCCCCCGGCGATCGACCATGCGCCAGGCGCGGAGGCCGTACGACTGATCGACATCCTCTGGCTGGAGCGCGGCTCCGGCCGAGTCACGGGCGCCTTCGAAGTCGAGCACACCACATCGATCTACTCAGGGATCGTTCGTCTGCTGGACCTCGCACTCGGGCACGCCGGCGACTCCGCACAGGGGTTGTTCCTCGTCGCACCGGACCAGCGCGAGGACGATGTCCGAGCGCAACTCGCGCGGCCGGCGTTCAGCCGCGTCGCGGACCTTCGTGTGCGATTCCTCGCGTACGGAGAGCTGGAACGTCACCGCGGGGCGATCGCAAGATTTGGGCAGGGCATGCGGCCGATCGACGCGCTGGCGAGAGTTCTGTCGTAGCTCTCATCGGCGCCCAGCGCGCTGTGCCGTCAGGGCAATCGCTCCACCAGCACGCGAGTCCGCGCGTCGGCCCGTCCCGGGTAGCCCGCCACGAGAAGCCTTCGAGGCGGATGTCCCTCGTCCAGCGGCTTCGCGAGCGTGTCAAGCTGGAAGCGGTAACAGATCCCGCCGTCGCGCGGCCGTGCCTTGAAGCACAACGCACGGCCGGCGGTATCTGCGAGCGCTCCCCGTAGATACCAGTGTCCGTGCTGTTGCTCCCTCTGCTTCGTCGTGACGCGCATTGCGCTGTCACGGATCACGTGGATTTCCAGGGTCCGGTTCGCGCCGTTCGCGTCGAGCTTCCAAGCCAGGGTGTCGGTCGGAGTCGCCAGCACCGAATCCACCCAGACACCAGCCAACACGCGAGTATCGGACCGAGACTGCCCGAGCGTGAAAATAGAGGTACATGCGGCCGTGAGCAGCACGAGACTGAGCGTGGCTGTGGCGAAGGGAGCGCAGCTCGGACCGCTCGGCGGTGCTCCATGACGACTGGTGTTCAACGCGCGACTCCTTCGAGTTGAACGATGTGAACGATCGTTTGCTTCATCGCCTACTCGCTCCTGGGCAGGTACCAGGATGACGCTTTGCGAACCTATGGAGGTAGTGGGTACTCGGGTGTCCGGCTGGTGCCACGGCCTGTCGCAGAATCCCTGACCGCCCCTGCCCCGATCCCCGATTCTCGAGCTCGCTCGCGGGCAGGAGATTGCGATCTGACGGTGGTTGTCGTCTCGACCGGCACCTGACCCGCAAACCACCCTGATAGAGGACGCTCAGATGCGCATCACATACATGCCTGCCCTCCTTGGAGCGGCCGTGGTGTCCGCTTGCTCCGGGATGTCGAATATCATGGACCCGGCGACACCCGGTGACGTGCCGACCGTCCTCGCCATTGCACCGGCAAATGCGGCTCAGACCGTTGATCCGGCGCAACCCGTGGTCATCGCATTCAGTCGCCCGATGATGGCCGGCATGGAGAGCCTCGTAGTCCTGCACGAGGGCACCGTTACCGGTCTGGTCGTCGTCGGCATCCCTAAGTGGTCGGTGGATCGCACGATGCTGACCTTCAGGCCGTTGGCGTCGCTCAGGCCGCACACCACCTACGTGCTTCACCTGTCCCCCGGACTGGAGGGCCAGAACGGCCGTGCGGTCAATCTTGGCCCGTGCGCCCAACTCGGCGGACAATGGGTCGCCGGAGGGATGGTGGGTGCCTCGCCCACGGGCGGTATGATGAACGGCGGGTGGGGTCCGGGGATGATGGGGAGCGGCTGGCGCGCGGCCGATGGCACCTTCGGAATGTTCTTCACCTTCACGACGGCGTGACGGGATGAACGCGCCCGCCACGCCGCAAAGCGGCACGGAGCCCGCGCTCTCGTACGGATTCGTGCGAACCCTCACGCACTCCACGTTCGAGAGTGCCGTGCGGGCAGTCACCGAGGCGCTGAAAGCCGAGGGG
>JBGPJH010000306.1:0-3776 GCA_041485305.1 Vicinamibacteria bacterium
AGTGATTGTGCAGAGCCGTCACTTCGAGGCCGTTGTCGAGGAGTGCCGACATCACCAAATTGACTTCGTCCTGCAACAGCACGAGGTCGCCCATCATCACGTCCATGCCGCCCGTGCCCTTGGTCATCGCAATCCACCCACCGAATCCAAAAGGCGTAGGCGTCTTGACGTTCGCGACGGTGACGCTGAGATCGTTGCGTGGGATGTTGACCTTGAGGACGTTGTCCTTGAAGTCTCCTTGACGACCAAGTGAGGTCAGCACGTCCCGGTACGGTGCGGGTACGTCTTGCGCCGGCGTAAGGGAACAGACGGAGAACAGAAGCAGGGCGGTTGCCGACCCCTGCAGGATCAATCGCTTACACATGGGTTCCTCCTGGTGATAGGCCAAAACCGATCGACGCCGAGGCCGTTCATTGCCTTCCTCGCCTCGGTTTCGAGGGTTTCTTGCGCCGCGCACGACGCCGCGGCTCGTGCGCCTCACCGCCGGCATCGAACGAGCGCGCCAGGGCCTCAAACATCGCGATGCCTTGCTCCAGCAGGGCGTGGTCATCGGCGTGCACGTAGCGTAGCCCTTCGACCATCCGGCCCACGGCCGTTCCCTCTGGCACCGCGTATCGCATTTCTTTCAGATCGAGATCGTGCACGAGCTGCCCGATACGATCGACAGCGGTGCCGCGCAAACCGAAGCGTTGGGTCAACACTTCGAACGTGCACAGCGATCCCTGATGGCTGAACTCGCCGCCGTACATGTCAAATGGAACATCAGGGCTTGTCGCTTGATCCACGAACGCGAACGTCGCAGCCGGATCGATGGACCGTCGAATCAGCCAAGCTGACGCCATACGGTCGACACCCGGCCGTGGCCGCGTGACCCACCGGCGGTTGTGGAAGTCGCCGGGGGGCAGCTGAGCCGCAGCGACCGGGGCCGGCGTGCGCGTGTAATCGGCGAGACGCCGATCGAGCGTTGCGAGGACCTCGGCGGCCGCTTGACGTCCATCCGCGTTGCCAAAGTCGATGCGCTCGATGTCGGCGAGCCGCTCACGCAGAGTGCGGACGGCTCGGCTCAACGGCTCTCGCCCGGCGGCTCCCGCTCCCCGTCGCTTGCGAGCCGCGGCCAACAGCTGATCCGCGTCGCGTTTGAGCGCCGTGTAGTCGGCTTCACGGCTTCGCCGGAAGGCCGCTTCGATGGCACGGTCGCCGTCGGCGTTGAGCGCGTCGGCCGCGAACACGGTCGCCTCTCCACCCGCGGCCACGATCTCGCTTCTGATCCACTCGAAATCTTCCCGGCACTGGGGTGTGTTGGGCAGGACGTACACGGAGTTGCGCGTCGGCACCGCACCGATCTGTTGTAAACGCCGCCACGTCTTGACACGTGTATGGGACGGACGCGTCGGGAGTTGATGCGCGAGTAAGAGCCAGCGGGGGACCGTCATTCACGGACTCAGCACAGGTTCGGTCGAATTCCTCGGTCTATCGTAACCGATATTTCTCTCATGAGAAACAGTCGTTTCTTCAGTCTGGTCGTTGCTTTGGCGGAGCTCGGGTTGACGCCGGGTTCCCCCGACCCCGATAATCGCTCCAGCGTGTCGCGTTCCTTCGGCCGGGCCATCGTCAGCCTGATACTGGCACCTTACATCGCCCTTTCCGCGCTGGCGCCCGAGCACGTGCACGAGGCCGACGCGGACCATCCCCACTCGGCGGCTCACCGGCACGTTCAGCCACACGACGTCGGGTCGCACGATCACGACCATGCTCAACTCGCTGAAGACGAAGGACACGTCATCTGGCTTGACGATGTCATCCTGAACCCGCCCGCGCATCAGTTCCGAGCGCCTGCCGCTTCGCCTGCCGAACAATTCGAACTGGTTCCGCCGGTCAGCGACTGGGTGGCCGGGCCCGACTACAACGCCGCGCCGCCGCATGGACCCCCACGTGCGTGTCTCTCGCTCCGCGCTCCTCCCTGCCTGTCCGCCTGACCAGAATCTGACGGGTTAACCCGTCGTCTGTCTCGTTCCGTTTCATTTGAGGTTTTATGCGCACAGTGGTGCTGTGCGTCACGCTGCTGGCGGCTGTCGTGCCGTCGCGCGCGGGCGCTCAAACGTTGTCTCTCACAGAATCTGAGGCGATCGCTCGCCTCTCGCCCGACAGTCCTCGAGTGCGTGCAATCCGCTCTGCGATCGACGTGGCCCGCGCGGACGTGCTTGCGGCGGCGCGCTGGCCTAATCCGCGTATCACGTTCGACCGCGAGTCCGTCGCGGGCATCACCGAGGACATCACGATGGTGTCGCAGGCATTGCCGCTGACGGGGCGGCGGGGACTCGAGGTTCAGGCGGCCTCCACCCTCGTCGACGCGAGCTCACATCGGGCTGACGACGCGGTGCGCCGCGCGCGGGCAGACCTGCGGCTTGCGTTCGCCCAGCTGGTTGCCCTGCAGGGTCGAGAACGCGAGCTCACGACCGTGCGTGATCGCCTTGGCGCCTTGGCCGACGTGCTGGCGAAACGGGAAGCGGCCGGGGACGCCTCCGGATTCGATCGCCTGCGCGCGGAGCGTGAAGTCCTCGACATCGAGGCCGACCGCGCGACGGCCGTCACTGACCGTGCGCGTGCGCAGGCCATGGTCGCGGGCTTCTTCGCTCGGTCCATCGATTCTCCTCGCATCTTGGCGGTCGAGGCGGTTGCCCCGCACGTGGCATTGCCTTCGGTCGATATCCTCGTCGAACGGTCCGAGTCCGCCCGTGGCGAACTGATCGCGTTGCGCAAAGAAATCGACGCCGCACGCTTATCCGCTCGCGCGGCAGACCGTCGCCGGATCCCCGAACCCGAGATCGTTGCGGGCACCAAGTCGTCGACCGCCGGCGGTGGTGATCTCGGGAGCGTCGTCACCCTTCAGGCGGTCGTGCCCTTGTTCGACCGTGGTCGTGCAGAGCGGGCGTTGGCACAGGCCAGGGCTTCTCAAGCAGACAGCCGTCTGGAGGCGTTGCGGCTGGCATTACGCAGCGAGATTGCCGCCCTTCGCGCGGCCGTTCTCGAACGACGGGAGACGGCCGAACGTTACCGCGGTGCCGCCGTGAGCAGTGCCAATCAGATCGAGCGCATCGCGCAGGTGAGCTACGACGCCGGCGAACGCGGGATTCTGGAGTTGCTGGATGCCTACCGCATTGGCTCGGTTGCTCGTGTGCGACAGGCGGCTCTGGATCTTGCCGTCCGACAGGCGGAGATCGAATTGGAGTTCGTCAGTGGCTGGGAGATTTCGTCATGACCATGCGGCAGGCCCTTGCGCTCGGTTCCATCCTTGTGCTGACGACGACCGCGGGTTGCCGGCGAAGCACCGCCGCGCCCACCGTTGAATCGCAGTCGTTGAACGTGACCAATTGGACCGACAAGACCGAGCTCTACATGGAATACCCGCCGCTCGTGGCGGGACGATCGGCGCTGTTCGCGGTGCATCTCACGAAGCTTGACGACTTCAAGGCACTGAACGCCGGCCGACCTCGGATCGAGTTCACACCGATGGGAGGTGGCGCGATACATGTGCTGTCCGGCTCTGAGCCCTCTCGTCCGGGAGCCTTCCGTGTGGAAGGCACGCCGCCCGTACCCGGACGGTATCGCTGGGCGGTAATCGTGGACGGATCGGGCCTGTCGGACCGCCACGACCTCGGTGACGTCACGGTCTTTGCCGATGACCATGCGGCTGTGGCTGACGCCGCCAAGCGGCCGCCCGATGATCCCGCCGCCATCGCCTACCTGAAGGAACAGCAGTGGGCCAATGAATTCGC
>JBGPJH010000307.1:0-3764 GCA_041485305.1 Vicinamibacteria bacterium
GTCAAGCGCAGCCCCGATGGACAAGTCGCCGATGTGACCCCTCCCGGTACGAACGTGCGGACGCGTGTGCATGAATACGGCGGGGCGGCGTACACCGTGTCGGGTGGGACCATCTACTATTCCGAGTTCGGCGATCAGCGCCTCTACCGGCTGGAACCTGGGGGCACGCCACAGCCGCTCACGGTGCCGGGCGACTGCTTCTACGCGGACGCGTCGGTCGATCTCCTCCGGCGCCGGCTCGTGTGCGTGCGCGAAGACCACCGCGAGACCAACCGCGAAGCTGTGACGACGCTCGTCAGCGTTCCCCTCGAGGGAGGGCCGACTACCGGTCAGGTCATCGTCTCGGGTCACGACTTCTATTCGACGCCGCGCTTCAGTCCGGACGGCTCGCATCTGGCGTGGCTCGCGTGGCGCCACCCCCAGATGCCCTGGGATGGCACCGAGCTCTGGGTCGGCGACATCGCGGCCGACGGTCGGATTGAGGGCATGGCGTGTGTCGCTGGCGGCGACGAAGAGGCGATTTTCCAGCCGGGTTGGTCGCCGGACGGCGCCCTGTACTTCGTTTCGGATCGCACCGGCTGGTGGAATCTGTACCGAATGCGCGACGGCCGCCCGGAGGCTCTACATCCGACCGCAGCCGAATTCGGACGCCCGCAGTGGCAGCTGGGCACATCCACCTGGGCGTGTGCCAACGCCTCGCGCCTGGTTGCCGCCTGCGCCCGGCGCGGACGATGGCGCCTGGTCACCGTTGATCCCTCGACGTCCACGCTGACCCCGGTGCCAACCGATCTGGAACCCGGCGAGAGCGTTGCGGCAACGCGCACACACGCGATCCTCGTGGCCGGGTCGCCGTTGGTCCCGGACGCGGTCTTACGTGTGGACCTCGCGACGGGCGCCGCCGAAACGATTCGAGCCGCAGCTACGACGTGCGTCGACGCCGCGTATCTCTCAGAGCCCGAGGCGATCGAGTTCCCGACCGACGAAGGCCTGACCGCGCACGCGTTCTACTATCCGCCGACGAACCGGGACTTCGCCGGGCCAGCCGACGAGCGTCCTCCGCTGATTGTCGTCGCGCACGGAGGACCAACGGCTGCCGCCAACGCGCGGCTCAACCTCGAGCTGCAATACTTCACGAGCCGAGGCTTTGCTGTGGCAGACGTCAATTACGGCGGTAGCGCGGGCCACGGCCGGGACTATCGGCGTCGACTGCGGGGACGGTGGGGTGTGGTGGACGTGGCAGATTGCCTGAACGCGGCAAGGCATCTCGCGGCCCACGGCAAGGCCGACCCGGACCGGCTCGTCATCCGCGGGCGAAGCGCCGGCGGCTACACGACGCTGGCCGCGCTGACCTTCCACCCGGGGGTGTTCAAGGCGGGGGCAAGCTATTACGGCGTCGCCGATCTCGAGCGGCTGGCGCGCGACACACACAAGTTCGAGTCGCGGTACCTCGACAGCCTCATCGGGCCGTATCCAGCGCAGCGGGACCTCTACCGGGCGCGCTCCCCAATCGCCCACGTCGATCGGTTGTCGTGCGCCCTCATCCTGTACCAGGGCCTCGAGGATCGGGTTGTGCCGCCCGACCAGGCGCGGATGATGGCCGACGCCGTCCGAGCGAAAGGATTGCCGGTCGCCCTCCTCACCTTTGAAGGCGAGCAACACGGGTTTCGGCGGGCCGAGACGATCGTCCGTTGCCTCGAAACCGAGCTGTTCTTCTACGGTGCGGTGTTCGGGTTCGTACCTGCCGGCGTGCCGCCGGTGTTTGCCATCGACAATGTGGATCGTTAGCCCGCTGTGTATAGGCTGCTGTGTCTTGACAGCCCGCAGTGTATTGCTTGACTAACGGGCGGCGCCGGCACTAGAGTCCACCCAACGCCAGTACTCCACTGACGTCGGAGGTCCCTCGAAACATGGGTCTTCGGCGCTCGCCATCCGCTGCAGCCGCGTCGGCAGGCCTTCGAACATCTGTGCACCTGCGCCCGGACTTCACACGAACGAACGTTCACTTGTGCGTGCGCCTCAGGAGGGAATCATGGCGACTCGCTTCAATCCGATTCGTCGTTCTCGTCGGGCATCGCTGATCGTCGCGTTTGCCCTGGCTGTCTGGGCCGCAGGATGCTCTGAGGGAGGATCCGCTGAAAAGTTGTCGGGCGATACCCCCTTGCTCGTCTCGATCACGCCGTCGACCGTGACGCTGCAGAATCGAACCGGGCTGCCGCTGACCGACGTCAACATTGTTGTCGTGCCCTACGGGCCGGTCGAGTTCACAAAGAGCTTCTCGAGGTTCGAGACATCAGAGCAGCGCGAAGTTCCGATTAGCGAGTTCCGCAGCAGCGATGGCGCGGCCCTCAACCTGCGCTTCATCAAGCCCAGGAACGTGCGCGTCAGCGCAAAGGACGTCGTCGGCAAGAGCTACAACATCGACGTGCCTTGGAAATAGAGGTGCACCGTGACCGTTGCGGACCTGATCGGCGGCCGCCAGGAGGTCTACACCATTCGCGACGACATCACCGTTCACGACGCCGCGCGCTATCTGCGCGAGAAGCAGGTCCGGTCGGTTGGAGTCGTCGACTCGTCCGGCCGGCTCGTCGGGGTGCTGTCGCAGAGCGACATCTCCGACAAAGTTGCGGCCGAGAATAAGTGTCCGGCGTGGATGCGAGTGGGCGAGATCATGACGGTAGGTCTGGTAACGGTGACGACCGATATGTCGGCTGATGCGTGCCAGCGGCTCCTGGAACAGCACAACATCCACCACCTTCCCGTCCTCGGTCCTTCGGGCGAGTTCCGGGGAATGATCTCGGTCACCGATCTATTGCAAATCGTCATGTGCGACGAAAAGTCGCGCGCCGATCTCCTTGAGTCGTTCATTTTCAGCGGCCGTTAGATTTGCCGGCCATAAGCTAAGAGTTAAGAGTGCGTTTCAAAACCGGCCCGGTTGTAGTGCAGGCCTTCAGGCCTGCCAGGCGGGGCGGGGCTGAAGCCCCGCACTACCGACGGTTCTGAAATGGGCTCTAAGGGTGTGAGATTCTGAGCCGGATTTTGGAGCCTACGACGTGGAAGTCGACGAGATCACGATCCCGTCTCCGGACTTCGCGAACGGCCTGACCTTCGGGCCGGTCACGATCGAGAGCGGGTGGGGAGGGCCCTTCGATGCGCAAGCCGAGCTGCCGGTCGCATTCGCCCTTCACCACCGCCGGCTGTTCGGTGTCGATTGGTATCCGGGAACTTGTTATGGGCGCGGCGTCTTTAGCGTCATCAGAGACCGGATTACGCTCCGCCTGACGGCACCGGCTGTGATCGAGCCGGCTGGCTCGTGGAGGCGTTTCGGTTACTGGCTGATCGCCGGACCATCTCGAACGACTTACCAAACCCCAGACGCTCATCGTCGCCTGTCGCGCCGGTGACGAAACGTTCAGAACGAGCCTTTCGCCCTCACGAATACGTCTTTCGCGGACGTATACCCCGGATCCTTGGGACCCCGCTCATACCCCCTGCTGAACAAACAGCGCTCTCTGGATCGTCAGGCTCTGCTGTCCAGTGTTGAGCAGCCAGGTTCCCTCGGTCGTCACGGCCCACCCCGAAACCACAGACGACCCCTCATAACGCTGGGAGTGTGTCGAATTTGCCGCAATAATATACTTTCTAAACTACGGGTCGCGTCGATACTCTCCTGATGTCTCGATTCAACGGAGGCGTGTCATGAAGGGGTCCGACGTCGTCATTGGGATCGGCGGTGCGGCTGGCGACGGAGTTGCGTCTGCGGGCAA
>JBGPJH010000308.1:0-3758 GCA_041485305.1 Vicinamibacteria bacterium
CTTCTTCGGCGACTACCTGAACGACGCGTACCGCCCGTCCGCCCCGCAGGAAATCAAGGAGCTGCCGCCGATCGAGAACACGCTGTCGACGACGAGCTCGCTGTCCGACCATCTGGGGTGGCAGCTCGCGATGCAGACCGACGATCCGCTCCTGCGCGAGATCGGGTCGGCCATTGTCGGCAATCTCGACGACGACGGTACGCTCGTGGCGTCATTCGACGAGCTGGCGGCGATGGGTCCGTGGCCGGTTGCCGAGGTCGAGCGGGCGCTCCGGCTGGTGCAGAGCTTCGACCCGACCGGGGTGGCGGCGCGGGACCTGCAGGAGTGTCTGCTGCTGCAGCTGCGGCACCTCGGCCTGGAGGGCACACCCACCGAGACGATCGTGTCCGAGCATCTGCGGTTGCTGCAGAACCATCAGGTTCCGGAAATCGCGCGGAAACTCGGGCTCACGATCGACGAGCTGAAGGAGCACATCGAGATCATCCGGCATCTGGATCCCAAGCCCGGCAGCCGGTATAACCCGACCCAGTCCCAGTACGTCATGCCCGATGTCTACATCGTGAAGGTCGACGATCATTATGTGGCCGTGCTCAACGACGACGGCCTGCCCCAGATGCGCATCAGCCCGGTGTATCGACGGTTGCTCGACAAGCATGCGGACCATACCGCCGAGACGCGCGCGTACGTCAAGGACAAGTGCCGGTCGGCGCTGTGGCTGATCAAGTCGGTGGAGCAACGCCAGAAGACGATCCAGAAAGTCGCGACGAGCCTCATCAATTTTCAGCGGGACTTCCTCGATCACGGGATCGAGCAGTTGCGGCCGCTGGTGCTGCGGGACGTGGCCAACGACATCGGGATGCACGAATCGACGGTGAGCCGCGTGGTGACCAACAAGTACATGCACACGCCGCAGGGCGTGTTCGAGATGAAGTACTTCTTCCACGGCGGCATCAGCAGCTCGAATGGCGAGAGCGTGTCGTCGGTGACGATCAAGCAACGCGTCCGGAAAATGCTCGAGAACGAAGATCCGCGCAAGCCGTTGAGCGATGCCAAGGTCGTCAGCGTCCTGGAGCGTGAAGGGCTGGTGCTGGCGCGGCGCACGATTGCCAAGTACCGGGAAGAGCTCAAGATTCCAACCTCAAACCAGCGGAAGGTCCTGTACTGAGGCGGCAGCGTGCGGTCCGTCCCAGACGTGTTCCGCGGCACTCAGATGCGACTCGAGCGCCAGCCCGGTTCGCGTGACCATGCAGACGCGGGCCGAACTGTCGCCGCGCCTCTCTACGGCGACCAGGACGGAGGCCGCGCGACGGCCATTCAGAGGAGAACCGATATGCGCTGCGCGCTCTTGCTCATGGCGGGGTTGTCCGTGTCGGTCCCCGGCGCAATCGCCGAACCGATCGTGGTTCAGCAGACGGCCCCCGCACCAAGAACCGTGGGCCGGATCCCCGACGCGGCCACCGCGGCCCGCCTGGCTAGCGAAGGCCACAGGTTATCTGCCCAGCAGGTGAAGGCGTTGGAGGTTCGGCTGGAGAACACGCCCGATGATCTGCCGGCCAGGGCTCGCCTGCTCGGGTACTACTTTGCGACAGCCATCAAGGTGGCCGGACCGGAGGCGACGCGTGCCGCGCGCCGGCGCCACATCCTCTGGGTGATCGAGCATCACCCTGAGAACGACATCGCCACGCTGTCTGAGTTCACCATCGATCGGGCCGGGCACGCGCTGGCAGACGCGGAAGGCTACGGGCAGGCGAGGACGCTCTGGCTCGACCAAATCCGTCAGCGCAAAGACGATGTCCGAGTGCTCCTTCACGCAGCGGAGTTCTTCAAGCTCCCCGACAAGGCATTGGCTCTGACGCTACTCAAACAGGCCGTTCAGCTTGCACCACGCGATGGCAACATCGCGTCACGCCTCGGCTACGCCTACGCGATCAGCGCGCTCGGCATCACGATGATCAACAACAATGGGCTGCCGATGTCAGCCAATCCCTCTGAAGCTGCAGGTGAGGCAGCCAAGACGGCCATCAGCGACCTGCGAGCGTCGTCGAACCCTGTGGTGGTCACCGTTGCCGGCAGCGTCCTCTCGCAATATGGCGCGATCGTCGGGGTACTGACCAAGGGCGCCATCAACCAAGACGCGCTCGCCGAAGAACTCCTCGTCCGAGCGACCGCGCTGTCCCCGAACGACCCCTCGCTGCCACGCTCCTTGAGTCAGTTCTATGCTCTTCGCATGCTAGGCGCGCGAAGCCCCGAGGAACGAACGGCGTTGGCGCGGAAGGCGCTGGCGCAGGCCGAAATGGTCGTCGACCGTACGACGAGCGATCGTGAGGCGCACGCGGATGCGTTGAACGCGGCGTCAAAGGCGGCCATGGAGGCGGCAGCGATCGACAAGGCGCGCCGCTTTGCGACCGACCTGCTAAAGCTCGTGACCGATCGCCGAGATAACATGTACGGTCAGTACTTTCACGATGGCCACGTCGTGCTCGGACGCGTCTCGCTCAACGACGGCGACGTGGAACAAGCCAAGACTCATCTGTTACAGGCAGGTGGCACGCCGGGGGGCGGGACGCTCACCTCGTTTGGTCCGAACATGTCGCTCGCGAAAGAGTTGGCCGATCGGGGCGAACGGGGCACCGTCATTGCCTATCTTGAATTGTGCCGGTCCTTCTGGCAGGGTCCACAGCTCAACCAGTGGATCCAGACGCTCAAGAACGGCAAGGTCCCGAACTTTGGGGCCAACCTCACCTACTGAGGGTGGGACGCTGGGAGCTAAGCGACCGATTCTCCGGTCTCTGTAGGACCCGCGTTGCCACAATGATTTCTGCCCAGAATTGCACGATCTGCCGTCACGTGAGCCTCGACACGCCCACGTGTCCCCGGAAGTGTAGCCCGTCCCCGCGCTGCCCCTGCGTCAGACCTAGCGGCTTCCCTGATCAGAGAGCGGTCAAGAGGGTATAGCCGTATTCCTGCGCTCGGTTGACCGCGATGACGCCGGCTGCCACCAGGTGGCTGTTCGGGATCAGATTCCCCGTGAGCTCCTTGTAGACGTCCTGCTGGTTCCCCTTGGTGGCCATTGCGAGCTGGCCGGAAAAAAAGGTCGTTGCCATATCGCACACGGCGAAGTGCGTCCCGCGCTTCACCACGGATTCGATAGTGTTTCCCAGATTCGACATCGCCAGACCATAGTCGGCCGAATTGAGCAGATTGGTCGACGGTGCTTGCTTCGTTTTCGGATCGGTGAACATCACCATGTCGCTTATGATCTTCCCGTACTTCGCCCAGATCGCATCGTTGTAGGCGAAGACCGTCGCAAAGTGCCTCAGGCAGACGACGACGGACACGTCGGCCTCGTCGAGCGCGTACCCGGACTTGTTTGCGACGTACAGGTTGTTGGCATAGAGAATCCCCTCGCCGGCGCCGTTCGGCGTCGCGCAGTCGACAATGGTGCGGTGCTTGCCGCGCAGGGTATTCATCCATTCATCCCGCTGATGATGCGCGGCCCGGAAGGCCGTGGCGCGCGCGGGCGTCTGCGCCGCGGCGGTGCCGGAGCCAGCCATGAACGCGGCGACCGCCGCGCCAATCCCGGACATGAACGATCGACGAGCCCATTTCTGCTTCTCCATATGCTCTCTCCTTTTGAAGCCGGCTGCCGGCCCCGGAAAATCCTCGACGTTGATTCCGGGGCTTCCGTTTTGACCGCCCAAGATCGGCCGCATATTATACGCGCGGACTCCGGCTGCGACGAATCTTTGTGGCGTACC
>JBGPJH010000309.1:0-3748 GCA_041485305.1 Vicinamibacteria bacterium
ACAACGCCATCTTTTCCGGCGCCGTCATGTTCATGTCGCTCGAAGAGTTTCGGTGGACCAACGCGTTCTACGCGGCGTTGTTCGCCTCGCGCACGCCCGAGCGCGTCGCACCGGAGTTCTATCCCGAGCTGGCACTGCACGGATTGAACACGCGCACGATCCGGAATGTCGCCCGCATGGTGCGCTTTTTCTGGAATCGGGAACGGCTCGGACCAGAGGATCGGTTCCGCTGGATCGAACGATCCCCGCTGCCGTCCGGTCTGGAAATCGTGCCCAGTCCCGGGCACACGCCGTTTCACGTCTCGATTCGAGTGGCCGCACCCACGCCCGTCATCATCGCGGGCGACGCGGTGCTCGCCGAAGATCCCCACGCCAAGGTCCGTACGATGATCCCGCATTCGCAGGCACAGTTTCTTGCGACGAGAGAGGCGCTGCTCGGTCGGGGCGAACGCATCATTCCCGGCCACGGCTCCGCCTTCACGCCCACCCAGAGACGGCTGCTGACGGCTGACAGCTGTTAGCTGAGAGCTGAACGCTGATCGCGGCCAAGACAAAGGATTTCAAACGTCCTTGGCTCTGTTCTAAGCCGGCGTGCCGAGCTCCGAGAGACGCCATGCCACGAGACGGACGAAGGTCTCCGCGGTGAAAAGATTTGGAATCTGGTGGGTACGGAGGCCCGGCCCAATGCGTTCGGGCGGCACCTCGGGCATCAACACGCGCAATCGGATGAGCGCCTCGGCGGACAGGACTCCGCCCTGGTCGAATCCGTCGGCCAGCCCATCCCGTGCCGCGAGGAGGATGCCGTCCCGCGGGATCTTGATGCCGTAGTCGGTTTCGAGCCTGAAGACGAGATCGAGGAAGTCGAGCGACTCGGCCCCCAGATCGTCGATCAGGGATGCGCCGGGCACGACTTTAGCCTGGTCGATCGCCAGCACATCGGCCACACACACCCGGATCTTCGCGAACAACTCGTCGTGCCGGGTCGCCAGCAGACGATCGACGCTATCTCGAATCTGCTGAATCTGCGACGTATCAGTCATAGTCCTTCCAATATCTCGAACGGTCAGTGAGCGCTAAGCAGCGAGAACCCGCCGTCGACGATGAGCGTTTGTCCGTAGATCCACCGGGCGGCCTGCGTACACAAAAACGCCACGACGTCGGCGACATCGTCGGGCACGCCCATCCGGCGGCCCGGAGCATACCGGATGGCGGCATCCTTCATCTGATCGAAGGTGGAAAACCGCCGCAGCGAGTCGGTGTCAATGGGACCCGCCGACACGGTGTTGACGCGAATGCCATCGGGGCCCAGCTCCATGGCCAGATAGCGCGTCAGCGCTTCGATGGCGGCTTTGCCGACACCGATGGGCGCGTACCCGGGCACGTAGCTTCTGGCGCCCAGGCTCGAGAGCGCCACGATGGTGCCCGATCGGCCCTTCATGAGCTTGGCCGCCCGCTGCGATCCCACCAGAAACGTCGTGACGTGACTGTCAATCGTATGTCGCCACGCATCGGGTCGCAAGCGTGTGACGGGTCCGAACGACGCAACGTCGATCGCGTTGTTCACGTAAATGTCGAGGGTCTGCCACTCTGCGGCGATGCGATCGAACAATCCGCCCAAGGCGTCGAGCCGGCTCACGTCGGCCTGCATGGCAAACGATCGGCGGCCCATCGCCTGCAGCCGGTCGACCACTTCCTGGGCATCGCGATCGCGGGTGACGTAGTTGACGGCGACGTCCGCGCCGAGCTCGCCCAGCCGGAGCGCGATCGCCCGGCCGATGCCGCGCGAACTGCCGGTGACGAGCGCGGTTCGACCAGTGAGTGTCAGCTCCATCTAAGTTGTGGCGGCTCCAGCTCGGATCGGCGTCGCGAATTGGTCAGCTCGCGGTAACCCGGCTTCCGGCGAGACCGTGTAGCGCCTGTCTCAGGTTCGCGAGCTGCAACGACAATTCGTGCTGCGGCGACCGGCCGTTGGGGACCATGGGGCTTTTGAAGTAGAAAGACAGCCATTCCTGCGGCCCCGACCGGTGCGCTCGCTTCGCGAGGTCCATGAAGAGCGCCAGGTCCAGCAGGAGCGGTGCCGCGAGGATGCTATCGCGGCACAGGAAGTCGATCTTGATCGACATCGGATAGCCCAGCCACCCGAAGATGTCGACCGCGTCCCAGCTCTCTTTGTTGTCGCCACGGGGCGGGTAGTAGTTGATCCGTACCTGGTGGTGCAGCTTGCCGTACAGGTCGGGATACAGGTCCGGCCGGAGGATCGAGCTCAGAACCGAGAGCTTCGTTTCCTGCTTCGTTCTGAACGCCTCAGGGTTGTCGAGCGTGGCACCGTCCCCATTTCCCAGGATGTTGGTGGAGTACCACCCGTGCAAGCCGAGCATCCGATCGCGCAGTCCGGGTGCCAGAATCGTCTTGAGCAGCGTTTGTCCCGTCTTCAAATCCTTGCCCGCCACGGGCGCGTTGTGGCGGGTGGCCAGGTCGACGAGGGCCGGAATGTCGACCGTTCGGCTTGGCGTGGCGTTGACAAACGGAATGCCTAGCGAAAGCGCCGCATAGGCGTAGATCATACTTGGCGCGATGACGGCGTGATCGCTCTCGCGCATCGCGTCCTCGAACTGGGCGAGCGTGTCATGCGCCGGCGACGGTTCGAGGTACGCCTCGGTGCTGCCGCACCAGAGAAACACCAACCGGTCGACGCCGCGCTCCCGCTGGAACTGCTGGATGTCATGCTGCACTTGCTCCGCCAGATCCAGGAAGTTGCGGCCTTTTTTGAAGAACGAGATGCCTTTGCGCCGGTTGAACCCCGGGTCGAAGATCCCCGGCCACGGCCGGATCGCGGCCAGTTCGTGAGCCAGGCTGTCCAGCAGGTCGGCGTCGAGCGCACCCGCGAGCCGCGCGGCGGCGTATCCGTCGGTCGCCACGATGTCCCACGCGCCGAACACCAGGTTGTCCAGGTCGTCCGAGCTCGACAGGTCGATGTAGTCACGAATCCGAACGTGTCGTGGGTCTTCCTCAGTGCCCACGTTGAGCATGCCTAGGAGCGCCACCGAGCCGATCGGCTTCGCCAGCCCTTTCTTGATCGCCTCGACGCCCGCGATGAGTGTGGTGCTGATCGCGCCCAAGCCGCCAAGCAGGACGCCGATTCGCGCGGATGGGTTCGACGAGCTAGGTCTCATGTGAGTTGCCGGTGGCCTCCTGGTGTAACATCCGTGGGGCCGTCAGCCGACTGGATCGTTCTTGACACGTTCGCCAGACGCTCCTGCAACCGGTGACCGCCAAAATCAGGAAGCTGATTATATCCCGGCGGTCTCACGCGCAACCGCTCCCTCATGCTGACGAGAATTGCGGAACTGCTTGACAACCTGTTGATCGGCGAGAATGTGGCGCTGCGCGCGAGGCTGGCCGTCCATATACCTTCCTTATTCGCACCCGTCGTGCAGCGCGACAAGTTTCGGCGGCTGCTGCGCTACGTGTCCGCACGCTCGCCGTTCTACCGCCGGCGTTTCAAGGAACTTGGCATCGACGTTCGGGCCGTGCGGGTGCCCGAAGACTTGGGGGAGTTCTTCACGACGGCCCAGGACCTTCGCGAAAATCCCGTCGAGGAGTTTCTCTGCGATCGTCCCGAGCTCGGCTTCGAGACGACGGGCACGACGTCGACGACGAGCAAGCGTGTCTACTTCTCGAGGCGCGAGGTTGCGGACATCGGGCGCGACGGGGCGCTCGGACTGTACAACCTGGGCCTGCGAAGGGA
>JBGPJH010000310.1:0-3738 GCA_041485305.1 Vicinamibacteria bacterium
GACTGATCCCGTACTCGTAAGGCCACGTCTCGTTGCTGCCGCTCACCGGGTTGCTCTGCATGATGACCGTGGCCAGCTCGATCTTGCTCGTGCGTTCGACGACGCCTGTGAACGGCTGTTCGGCCGGCGGCGGTTCAGCAGCCGCTCGGGCGGTCAACGGTCCGCCGAGCGCGAGGGCCCAGACCGTCCGATCCATAACGACTCCCAGATGCTGGCGGCCGTCGACCTCGTAGGACACGATCGGCGTCGAGCCCGGTCCAGTCGAGGCCATCGGTCCGTTCGTGCCGGTCTGAAACTGCCAGAGCGTCGCGCCGCCCTCCGCGTCGTACGCAACCACCTCGCCGTCAGGCGTCGCATTGAACATCAGGCCGCTCGCAGTGGTCAGCGCACCGCCTCCACTGCACAGAGGCATCGCGACGCGTTTCTGCCAGGCGATCTTGTTGGTGCGGCTGTCGATGGCGGCAACGATTCCGTACTCCTTCTGGCCGGGGATGTGCGTGTTCAGCCCGCGCAGCCAGCCGCTGTCGGGGCGGCGGACCCACCAGGGGGAGACGCAGGCCGTGGCGTAGAAGTAGCGGGTTCTCGGGCTGTAGGCCATGGGCGCGAAGCGCATGGTCATGAACGGCGAGGTGAGATTGGGCATGTCAGGGTGCAGGGGATCGAAGTAGCAGCCGCGTGCGAAGCCCTGCGGCACGAGTCCCTCCTCGACGCAGTTGGGTCCGATCTGATCCCCGCCCCTGGGAAATGGCTGTGTCGGCGACGTGTTCAACCGGCGGTCCTGCTTGACCTTTCGTTCCTCGATCGGATAAATGGGATTGCCCGTCGTGCGATCGAAGGCAAATAGGTAGCCGTCGGTCCGCATGGACGCAATCGCCTTCAGTTGCCGGCCGTTCACCTGCGCGTCGTAGAGAATCAACGGCGTCGCGAGGTCGTAGTCCCAGATGTCGTGGTGCACGAGCTGGCGGTGCCACCGGAGCTCTCCGGTCTTGAGCTCGAGCGCGATCACGCTGTCCGTGTACAGGTTGTCGCCCGGCCTCACGTCTCCGCCAAACTGCGGAACCGCATTGCCCGTGCCGACGTAGACCAGCCCAACATCCCGGTCGACCGACGGTGTCATCCAGACGGCGCCTCCGCCGAACTTCCAGGCCTCGCTGTTCCTGGGCCAGGTTTCGGATCCAGGATCGCCTGGAGCGGGCACCACCTGAAACACCCAGAGTTCCTGGCCGGTCTTCGCATCAAGGGCAAACACGCGGCACCGGAGGTTGCCGTCTCCGCCGGTGACCGGCACGATGACGACGCCTTCGGCATACGTGGCCGCCGCGCTGATCCCGCCCGGCCTCTTGTCGCTTCCCGTGTACTTGTAGGTCCAGACGAGTTCTCCGGTCGCCTGGCGCACAGCGACGACGCCCGTGTCGCCGAGCCCGGCAAAGACCAGCCCCTCACCCAGCGCCACCCCGCGCGTGTTGCTGGCGAACGGGGTGCTCGGCTTGTAGGTCCAGACCACTTTCCCGCTGGCGGCGTTGAGCGCGTAGATCTGAGTCCGGGTCGGAATGAACATCAAGCCGTTGCTGACGACGGGGGCCGCTTTCGACTGCTCGCCCAGCTCGGTCGTCCAGACGCCGGCCAGCTTTCCGATATTGGTCCGATCGATCTGGGCCAGCGTCGAATACCGCGAGTTGTTCCAATCTCCTCCCCAGAGCGGCCAGTCCGCGCGAGGATGCTGTCCGAGATCCTCGGCCGACCTCACGCCGACCGTTGCGATCAACGCGAGCAGACACACGCAGCTGACGAGTAGCTTTGGCCCGCGGCTCATAGAGTCTCTCCCATTTGTTCATTTGGGCATCTCGTCATCTAGTCATTTGCACTGGCGAGACATCCAAATCAAGCAACACATGATCACATGACCAGATGATCAATTGATCAAATTCACTCGGAGGTTTCGCGAGCCCGCTGATCCTCTTCCCGTAGATCCCGGCGCCGAATCTTACCGGTGATCGTCGTCGGCAGCGCCTCGCGGAATTCGATCTGGCGCGGGTACTCGTGCGGCGAAAGTCTCTTCTTGACGAATGCCTGGATGTCCGCCGCCAGCTCAGGCCCCGGCGACACGGCTGACCGCGGCACCACGAAGGCTTTGATGACCTGCCCGCGCAGCTCGTCGGGCACGCCGATAACGGCGACGAGCCCGACCGAGGGGTGTCGCATCAGGCAGTCCTCGATTTCGGCAGGACCCACCCGATACCCGGACGTGTTGATCACATCATCGTCGCGGCCTTCGAACCAGAAGTAGCCCTCTTCATCGCGACGACCCACGTCGCCCGTCATGCACCAGGGGCCGCGAAACTTGTCGCGCGTGGCGTCGGGATTGTTCCAGTAGCCGAGAAACATCACCGGATCGGGCGCTTTGACGGCAATTGCGCCGCTCTTCCCAGGACCGACCCTTCGGCCCTCTTCGTCGACGATCTCGACGAGGTGGCCAGGAATGGCCCGCCCCATCGATCCTTCGCGCGTCGGCATCAGGGCCGCGCTATTACCCACGACAAGATTGGCCTCCGTCTGCCCGTAGAACTCGTTGATCGTGAACCCGAACGTCTTTCGTCCCCATTCGCACACTTCTTCGCCGAGCCGCTCGCCACCACTCGCGACGCTCCGCAGCTTGTAGGCGTACTTGCGCTCCGGATCGGTCACCTGCCGCATCATCTTGAGCGCGGTGGGCGGCATGAACACGTTTCGAATCTGGTGACGCTCCAGCAGGTCGAACGCCTTCTCGGGGTCGAACTTCGGGAACCGGTACGCGACAACCGGAACACCGTGGAAGAGGCTGGGCAGCAGGACGTCCATGAGCCCGCCGATCCACGCCCAGTCTGCTGGCGTCCACATGCGGTCGCCGGGCTGGGGGAAGAAATCGTGCGGGAACTCCACTCCGGGCAGGCTGCCGAGGAGCACGCGATGAGGATGCAGCACACCCTTGGGCTGACCGGTCGTGCCCGACGTATACAACATGAATGCCGGGTCTTCCGCAGCCGTATCAACCATCGCGTGAGACGACGAAGCGCTGTCGACAAGATCCTGAAAACCGAGCGCCCCCGCCGCGCGCTCTCGCTCGATGTTGACGAGGACGCGGAGCTCAGGAAGACGATCCCCCAGATCGACGATGCGGGCGAGGCCGCTGTCGTTGGTCACTACTGCCGAGGCACCGCTGTCGATCAGGCGATACTCGAGCGCCTCCGGTCCGAACTGGATGAAGAGCGGCAGCGCCACGGCCCCGATGCGATAGACGGCCAGGTGGGCAATCAACGTTTCGGCGCACTGAGGCAGCAGGATGGCCACGCGGTCGCCGCGTGCGACGCCTCGATCCGCGAGCGCGTTGGCCAGGCGCGACGAGAGATCCCTGAGCGTGTCGAACGAGTACCGATCGACCTTGCCCTGCGGACTCTCGCAGACGAGCGCCTCGCGGTTTGATCCGGTGTGTCGATCGCAAACGGCCGAGGCGATGTTGAATCGCTCTGGAACGTTCCACGCGAACGCCTTACACACGTCCTCGTATGTGGCACCCCGGACGAGCATCAGACCTCCAGACCGCGGGTCCATCAGAAGCTAACCGAGACAATTCATCGCCGCGCGAGATGGTCGGTCCGTTCCTCAAGTTCATGAATAAGCCGAGCTGAACACTGAGAGCCGACAGCTGATAGCTCACAGCTGACGGCGCCGCATCAACCGTCGCCCAGCGTGGCGCGGAGC
>JBGPJH010000311.1:0-3688 GCA_041485305.1 Vicinamibacteria bacterium
CAGCATTCAGCGTTCAGCCTTCAGCTGTCAGCGATCAGCTATGAGCGTTCAGCTATCAGCGCTCGGCCATCGGCTTTCAGCGATCAGCGATCAGCTATGAGCGGTCAGCGGTCAGCTATGAGCGTCAGCGCTCGGCACCTCAGCACGTAGCACCGAAGCACCCTAATTGCACCCCAGCACCCCAGCACCAGAGAGCACCTCAGCACCCCAGCACCTAAGCACCCCAGCACCCTTCTTGGCCCTTTCGTTGCTCTCCTCCTTCGTCGTCTGAGCCGACTCGCCTGAACAGGCCGCTTTGAAGGCGGCCGGCGATCGCACGTGGCAATTTCCAGGCACCCTACGACCGCAGCGTCATGCAGATTCCTCCATCGGCGGATCCCGTAGAGCCCGGACGGCGGAACCACCACGTTCTCGTCGGGGAGCGCGTCCGCGTGCGCCGCCAGAGGTGGCAGGTCACCGACGTCCGGTCGTACGAAGGGTGCGAGCTCGTCACGCTGTTGGGCGTAGGGGCGTCCAATGCCGGGTGGGTGCGGCGAATCGTCACACCGTTCGAGAACGTCGAGCGGCTCGACATCAGTACCGCTATCAGCATCGTCGGTGGACGCAGGTGGTGGCGAGCGTGCCGCGAGTTGGTCGTCGATGACGGCACCAGCGGCGTCTTGCGGTCCGCTCGATCGGCTCGAATGGAGCTGATGCCGCACCAGCTCGAGCCGGCCCTCGCCATCGTCCGGGGGTTGGGTGCCCGCGTGTTGATTGCAGACGAGGTTGGCCTCGGAAAGACGGTCCAGGCTGGCCTTGTCGCCTCCGAGCTGCAGCTTCGGGGCGCCGTGGCGCGTGTGCTCGTGCTGACGCCCGCGGGCTTGTGCGACCAATGGGCGGCAGAGCTCGCGAGCAGGTTTCGCTTGCGGCCCGTGGTCTTGGGCATGCGGGAAATCAGGCGCCGGAAGGCGTGCCTGCCCATGGGCGTCAATCCGTGGGCGACCGAGCCGATCGTGGTGGCATCGATCGACTACGTCAAACGTCCGGAAGTGCTGCGAGGGGTTGCCTCCTGCTCGTGGGATCTCGTCATCGTCGACGAGGCGCACGGGGCCGCTCCCGGCACCGACCGTCGCGAGGCGCTCGCCGAGACTTGTGGGCTCGCTCCGTACGTCCTGCTGCTCACAGCCACACCGCACAATGGCGATCCTCGGGCGTTCGCGTCGCTGTGTGCGGTGGGCCAACGGGACGATACGTTGCTGGTCTTTCGACGCACTCGGGCCGACGCCGGCGGCCTGCCGGAACGACGCGTCCATCACCTGCACGTGCAGCCGACGGATGCGGAGGAGCGGATGCACGCGGAGCTCGCTGCGCTTACGCGAGTGGTCCGCTCGGAGTGGCAGGATCGCAACCGCGATGCCTGGCTCGCGTTGGTCACCTTGCACAAACGCGCCCTTTCAAGTGCCTATGCGCTGGAGCAATCGGTTCGCCGTCGCTTGCGTCGGTGCGGCACCGACCCGGGTCAGCCGCTCGAGCAGTTGCGGCTGCCCCTCGAAGATCGGGCAGACGAGCTCGACCCGACCGACGACGCGCCGTTCATCGCGGCGGTGCTTCGCGATCCCCGCCAGGAGCGGCGCTTGCTGGAGCGTTTGGCCGAAAGGGCCCGGGAGGCGGCAGAATCCGAAACGAAGCTGGCTGCGTTGAAGCGCCTGCTCAGGCGCCTGTCCGAGCCAGCCGTGGTGTTCACCGAGTATCGGGACACCCTCCTTCACCTCCGCAGCGCCCTCGCTCAAGATGCCCCGATCGTCCATGGCGGCTTGGCGAGACAAGACCGTCAGGCAGCAATCCAGCGATTCGTCAACGGGAACGCTGCCTTGCTGTTCGCGACCGACGCCGCAGGCGAGGGCTTGAACCTGCACCAGCGGTGCCGCGTTGTGGTCAACCTGGAACTGCCATGGAATCCGATGCGGCTCGAACAACGCATCGGTCGCGTCGATCGCATCGGCCAGGCGCGCCGCGTCCACGCGTTTCACCTGATTGCCGCGCAGACGAACGAAGAGCGGTTGCTCGAACGCCTCCGGGCGCGAGTGGCACGGGCGCAGGGTGTGGTTGGCGCGCCGAATCCGCTGGCTCCCGTCGAACCAGTGAGCGAGCGGTCGCTCGCACGCCTGGCCATCACAGGCGACGATCGCGAACCACCGATCGAGGAGGCGCCAATGGCCGACCTCACGCCGTCGCCCGAGTTCGAGGTCGTGCGGCTTCAGGCCGATGCCGCCATCGAGCACGCGCGACTTGTCGTGGCACGTCGCGTCGGCGATCACCTGGCGGGGAACCCGGATCCGTCGCAGCCTTCAGACGGACCGCTCGTGCTGTTTTCCCGGCGGCGCCGTGTCCGAGAGCTCGTCGGCTCTGGAGCTCTGGTTCTTCATCGGTCGGTGTTCACGGACTACGCCGGGCGGGCGATCGCCTCTCGTCTTCTGCCTGTGTTGATCGCGCTATCCGACCGAGCAACGCACGACTCTTCGAGAATCACGGCGAACCGTCTGCTCCACGAGTTGAGGACGAAACCCGTCGAGACGCTGGACAGGGGCTTTGCGAGCTGGGTCGAGGACACACGTCGAATTCACGACGCGTTTTGGCGCTGTCGCCTGAATCGCGAGCATGCCATCGCTCGCGCCATCGCTCAGGCAGTTCCCGGTGGCATTCAGCCGGGCCTGTTCGAGCGGCGCGCCGAACACGCGTGGACGGCCGACCGCGAGCGCCGCGCGGAAGCCCTTACGGAAATCGACGGGCGCCTGGCGAGCGCCGAGCGCGCGATGGCCCTCCACCTGCAGGGACCGCAGCCCTCGCTCGTGGTCCTGCGGTAGCGCATGCTGGCGGGCTTCGGGGGACATCTCCTGTCCGAGCAGGTCCTCGAGCTCGCGATGTCAGACCCGCGATCCGACACACACGTCAGTCGAATGTCGCTCGCGGCACTGCACGAGTGGCAACAGCGCCTGCAAAGCCTGGGTCCCGCGTCGAGCTTGCGTGCCATGCTGGATGTGGCGGCCGACCCATTCGTGCGCGCGCTGGGATTCGACGAAGGGGCGGCCGAGATTCGCCTGGAGAAGCGCGCGCTGGTCGCGACGCTGCGGGCAAGCAGGCGCACTCCAGTTGTTCTCGTGGTCACCGTCTGGGGCGAGCGCCTCGACCCTCTGTGGCGCACCGCCATCGTCGAAGCCTCTCTGCGTCAGGCGAGTTGGTGTCTGCTGTTCAGCGGCACACACATCAGGCTGCTCGACGCGCGCGGGGTGTACTCCCGGCGATATGCCGAGTTCGACCTCGAGGTCGCGCTCGACGACGAGCGGGCGTTCCACGCACTGTGGTCGATCACGAGCGCCAGTGCCCTGGCCGATCAAGACTCCGGCCCTTCAGCCACCGCTCGACTGATCAAGGCATCGGAACTCCAGCAATCGTCGGTTTGCCGTTCGCTTCGTCACGGCGTGCTGGCTGCGTCCGAGCACCTCCTGCGCGCCCTAACTGCCGGTCGGAGGGTTGAATCCATCGAGGGCGCGTTCGAACAGACCCTCACGCTCGTCTACCGGATGCTCTTCTTGTTGTTCGCGGAAGCCCGGTCGCTCGTGCCCCTGTGGCATCCGGTGTACCGCGAGAGCTACAGCTTGGAGGTCTTATGTGACGATGCCGGGCGGCAGCGGTCGACGGGGTTGTGGGA
>JBGPJH010000312.1:0-3644 GCA_041485305.1 Vicinamibacteria bacterium
CGAGCTGGGGAAGCGAGAATTTCACCCGCGAGAACCTCATCGATCATCTGTATCGTCACGCGTACTACGGGGTTGGCACCGTGATCTCGACGGGGAGCGACAGGGAAGAGATCGCCTTGCAGGTCCAGCGCGAACAGCGCCTGGGGCAGATCGGCGGCGCCCACTACGTGGTGGAACCGGGCATTGGGACGCCGGGAGGCGGTCCCAACCCGAACTTCACAGCGGATAAGGGATGGTGGGGTACCGCTGGCGGGTTGCACGAGGTAACGAGCCCGGAGGAGGCGAGAAAAGTCGTCCAAGCGGAAGCGGCCAAGGGCATTCAGGTCCTCAAGATCTGGGTGGACGCTCGGGATGAACGGCGCGGCGCAAAGGTGAAGCTGTCGCCCGAGATCTATCGCGCGGTCATCGACGAGGCCATCGTCCACGACATTCGGGTCCTCGCGCATGCGCCGAACCTGGAAGATCATAAGCTGCTCCTGCGGGCCGGCGTCCGGAGGCTCATTCACGGGCCGAGCGAAGTCGACGATGAATGGATCGCGTTGATGAAGCAGCGGAATGCTTTCCTGATTCCGACCGTGGGTGTGTCGTATCGCGATCCTAACTACTACAACGATCCCTTCTTCCGGGACCATGTCTCCGCCGCCGTGCTCGCGCGCCTCAGCAACCCAGCCAATCTCGGACCGATTGGCCAACAAGGCCGAGGCGCTGTCGTCACGGCCAATACAGCCGTAGCCTCCGTCAGTCCAGCTGCTGCCGAGGAGGGTCGGCGCAAGCGTTTCGCCAGAATGAACGACGCCGGAATCCAGATCATTTTGGGGTCCGACGTCGGTTGGGGTCCCACCGCCACGCTCGTGGGCACCTTCTTCGGCTACGCCGAGCATGGAGAGCTGGCTGCGTTCGTCCGGCTGGGCATGACGCCCGCTCAGGCGATCGTGGCGGCGACGAGGCGGCCGGCCGAAGCTTTCGGTCTCACTGACGTGGGCACGATCGAGCCGGGCAAGAGCGCCGACTTCATCGTGCTCGACGCCAATCCGCTCGACGACATCGCCAACACGCGACGGATTTCCAAGGTGTATTTGCGGGGCGAGGAAGTGGATCGCGCCGCTCTGCGGGCTGCCTGGACCAAGTAACCACACTAATGGTCAAGCCGTAGAACCGATCTTCTCGACCTCCACGGCGGTCCCGTAGGCCAGCACCTCGGTGACGCCGTTCATCACCTCGTTGGCATCGTAGCGCATCGCGATGATTGCGTTGGCGCCCCGCTCCGCTGCGTGACCCAGCATCAGTTCGAAGGCGTCTTCGCGCGTGGTCTCGCACAGCTCCGTGAACAAGGTGATGTTGCCCCCGATTAGCGTCTGCAGAGCCGCCCCGATCGTGCCGACAACGCTGCGGGAGCGAACCACGATGCCGCGGACCATCCCCAGGTTGCGGACGATGCGGTATCCCGGCAGGTCGAGGCCCGTGGTGACGAGCGTTGGGTCGATATTCATCTGCCTTCGAATTATCATTGACTGAATCGGGTCGACGCACAACTCATGGCACTCATCGTTCAGAAATACGGCGGCACCTCGGTCGGAGACGCGGGCCGCATCCAGAACGTCGCCCGGCGCGTGGCGGCCAGCCGGGGGCGAGGCGATCAAATCGTGGTCGTCGTCTCGGCCATGAGCGGCGTGACCGACGGCCTTATCAAGCTGGCGAAGGAGATTACGCCCGCACCCCCCGAGCGCGAGCTGGACGTGCTGCTGGCTACCGGCGAGCAGACCGCCATCGCCCTCACGGCGATGGCGCTCCACGCGATAGGCGTACCCGCCGTTTCCCTCACCGGCGCCCAGGCGGGCATCGTCACCGACGGCGTCCATACGAAGGCGAAGATCAAGAACATCACGCCGAAAGAGGTGCACCGCTTCCTCAACGCCGGCAACGTCGTGATCGTGGCCGGCTTCCAGGGGCAGACGCCAGCCGGACAGATCACGACGCTCGGCCGGGGCGGCTCGGACCTCACCGCCATCGCGCTCGCCGCGGCGCTCAAGGCGGATCTCTGCCAGATTTACACCGACGTCGATGGTGTGTATACCGCCGACCCGCGTATCGTGCCAGACGCGCACAAGCTCGACGAGATCGCGTACGACGAGATGCTCGAGCTGGCCGGGTCGGGCGCGAAGGTCATGCAGCTTCGCTCGGTCGAGATTGCCAAGAAATTCGGAGTTGTGTTCGAAGTGCGCTCCAGCCTGACCGACAATCCGGGGACGATTGTGAAAGAAGAAACTCGCAGCATGGAAGACATCGTCGTGCGCGGCGTCGCGCTCAACAAGAATCAGGCCAAGGTGACGCTGGTCGGCGTGCCCGACAGGCCCGGGATCGCCGCGCGCGTCTTTCGCGCGCTGGCCGATGCCGCCATCAACGTGGACGTCATCGTGCAGAACATCAGCCACGGGGCGGCCACACCCCTGACCGATCTGTCGTTCACGGTGGACAAGCCTGATCTGCCGAAAGCCCGGGGCGTCATCGAGGGGCTGCGGGCCGACACGGGCTTCCAGGAGGTCAGCACCGACGAGGACATCGCCGAGCTGTCAATCGTTGGCGTTGGGATGCGCAGTCACGCGGGCGTGGCGGCGAAGATGTTCGAAACGCTCGCAGCGGCCGGAATCAACATCGGCATGATTTCGACCAGCGAAATCAAGATCTCCGTGGTGATCGAGCTCGCAAAGGGCGAGGAAGCTCTCCGCGCGGTGCACAAGACCTTCCTCGGCTAGCCGAAGTTCGTCACGGAAACGGCGACACGTCGAGAAAGCCTAGGAAATCCGCTTACGACGCCGCGAAGTCTCCACTACATTCGGCGTTCCATTCGAGGTGGGTGGGGATGGTGATCTCCAGCTGATCGAGGAGCCGCTGCTGCTCCGCGGTCGGCTGGGCGACGCGGCGGAGCCGGATCTCGCGGCCGTCGGTGGTGGGCAGGACGATGTCGGCGCTCTGCAGCGTGGCGAGTTGCGCGAGCGCCTGGGTGGGCGAGAGCCCCGTGCCGCAGCGGCGCAGCTGGTGTTTCAACGTGACCCAGAGGGCGTAGCCGAGAAACGCGACCAAGAGGTGCGCCTTCACACGGCGCTCAATCTGATGGAAGACCGGTCGAATCGCCAGCTCGCTTTTCAAGGCGCGGAACGCGGCTTCCGCTTCTGTCAATTGAATGTACTTCGTCCAGAGGTCCTCGGCGTTGTGCCCCTCCAGATTCGTGCGGAGCAAGTACGCCCCCTCGCGGGCATCGCGCCAGTGGCGCCGCGCCTCGATCAGCTGCCAGTGGAGCCGCAGCGCGCCATCCTCGTCGCGGAGCGCCATCTCGTACAGGTCGGCGACCGTGGCATAGCGCTCTTGCAGCCGACCCAGCGCCCGCTCGATCACGGCCCGGTCTTTCACGCGCCCCGTCGCGACTCGTGACTCCAGGCGCTGGAGCGCGTCTTCGAGGCGCGTCGAGAAGCGGCGCCGAATCGCGAGCTCTTTCTCGCGACGCGCCGTCGAACGACACAGGATGTAGGTTTCGGTGCCGCCCGGGATGGGAATGAGTTGCGCTTCGACCTCGTCGCGGACCTGCGTCCAGGGGCCGTCCAGCAGCGCCCGCTCCACGTGCCGCAAGGTCGTCCGCCGCGTCCCCA
>JBGPJH010000313.1:0-3642 GCA_041485305.1 Vicinamibacteria bacterium
CGCAAAAGCATCCTGCTAGACGTCGAGGACGGGTGATGAGCTGCCGAACCGCAGTCAGGGCGTGATTGACAGTCGGTCGTCGACCTGGGTGACACCAGGCGCGGCCCATGCGGCACGCTCAGCTTCCCGCCGCTCAGCCCACGACCGCACGTTGCCAGTCAAAGTGACCTTGCCATCCTGTGCCGTCACCGCGATCCGCCGGGCATCAATCTCGGCGCTGCGCTTGAACGCCGCTTCGATTTTTTCTTGCACGTCGGCGCTCTTCACTCGTGGCTGGACGGCGATGTTGTTTGTGACACCGCGAACGCCGGTCAGGTCCCGAACGGCCCGTGCCGCGGCCTCTTTCTGGTATTGCCAGTCCAGGTTTCCCTTCAGGGTGATCCACGCGTTGCTCACAGCGATGGACACCCGGTTCGTTGGCACCACGGTGTTCCACTGCAACGCGTTCACCGCTGCCTGCGCGATGTCGGAATCCGAGCGCTGGTACTCGCCCATGAGCCGGACATTGAGGTCGTTCGCGACCGCCTTCACACCGTATACCGCCAGCCCTACCCGCTCGGCGGCGGACCTCGCCGTGTACGTCTTGACGTCGCCCCTGAGGGTGACGACACCGTTGTCGACGCTGACGCCAATGTCGGCGGCATCGAAGCTTGGTTCCCATCCGAGGGCATCCTCCACGTGCCGCTGTAATTCCCGATCAGTCATGGTCCTTCCTCCTGCGATCTGCGTCTCGTTTCCAGTGAACGTCCGAACGCGTCGCAAGCAGGGTGCCAAGGTCAATCGCGTGGTTCAAGAAATCTTGGTGGGTAGAAACGGACGAGGGTAACCGGCGACGATGATTCATGGAGGCCTGTCGCCGTTCCGAGCGATCAAGCCGCGATGCCCGTCGAATGGCTGGCACCGTACTGGGCCACCCATCCAGCCTGACGAAGTCGTGAGGCGATTTCCGCGTGCCGCCGAAGCGCGCTCGCGGGAGCGTCGAAGTGTTCAACCGTCGCAACAGACAGATTCCAGTGCGGCAGGATGCAAACGTCATACGACGAACGATCGCCAGCGGCTTCGAGCGCGCAGGTGAGGGCATCGGGACCGCGGTGAAACACCCACCGCAGGATGCAGGCGGGTTCAGCCCTGAGTGGTCGCCGAGGCGTCTTCGTCATCGTGTAGGTCGCCATGGTCTCATTCGCAGGCAACACGTGTGCCATCGGCGACAGCTTGACATGGCGACGACGACATTGGCGATCTCATCGTGAATCAGGGAATCGGTGTGGCCACAAGGCCTCTGGCGCGGAGATTTCTCCCGATGCTCCGAGGAAAATTCCCCTGGCAGTTCTAGTTAACTTTGGCCCGAGGCGCACGCCTGGAGTGGCAACTCCTCATCCTCAAGGTCATGAGACAGCTCAGTGAATCGGCGCGCGCGCGCCTCGGCCCGAGCCCATGGTGGGCGCGGTCGATCATCCCTGATCCCGGGCCTCAGCGTCGTGTCCGGCTGCTGAGATCCCAGATGGCGCGCAGGTTCGCCTGCGCGATCGGGTTGTCTGGGTCGAGCGCCAACCCGATGCGAAACTGCTCCGTGGCCCGATCCAGATCGCCGGTCAGGTAGTAGGCATGACCCAGGTTGATGTGCGGCCGTGCCTTCGTTGGCGACTTCTGCACGGCGTCAGACCACAACGCGATGGGGTCGCTGTAGATCGAGTTGCGCGCGAACGTCGCAACAACGAGCACGATCGCAAGGGCGAAGGGCAGAACGCGGGCCGCGTTCGATGCCCGGTTCACGCGCCGGTCACGCGACGACGCCGCCAGCCAGCCGACGAGCGCACACCACGCCGACGCCACCGCCAGGAACAGGCCGGCCGCCGGCAAGTACAAATTCCGCTCGCTCAGAAGGTCGTCACGCGGCAGAACGCTGTTGGTCGGCATCAGCTGGAGGAAGAACCAGAAGATGCCGAATGCAAACAACGGGTGCGTGCGCGCGCGCGCGGCGGCCGCCGCCATCAGTCCGATGAGCGCCGCGATCGCAATCGGCGTCGGCCACGCAAAGAACGAGTGGCCGAACGAAGGGAATTCGTGGTCGAAGTTGAGACGTCCCGGGGCAACAAACAGCGTCAGCGCGTAGGCGACGACTTTCACCTGGGCGAGAAGGTTGTCGTCGAGCGGTCGGATGCGCAGAATGTCTGCGAACATCCCGTACCGCGGATGGATCGAAGCCGCGGCGAACAGCAACAGGAGGATCCCCCAGAAGATACTGTGCCGGCGAAGGAACACCGTCCGCAGGGCGTCGCCGCGTGTTTGCCGGGCCACCACCTCTGTCAACAGCAGCGCCGCTGGAAATGTCACGGCGCTCTCCTTCGACAGCAGGGCCAGCACGAAGCAGCCGATCGCTCCGAGCTGGGCTCCCGGAAACGCCCGCGCCAAGTTGGCCGGCTCGCTCGCGCGCAGATACAAATACAACGCCGCCAGATACCAGAATGCCATCAGCCCGGTCGCGCGTCCGGACACGTATGTCACGGTTTCGGTTCCGAGTGGGTGGACGAGGAACAGCAAAGCCGCCCACAGCGGGAGGGATGTGGCCGGCACTGCGCCGTCCCGACGTGTGGCGTCGTTGACAAGGCGTGCGAGGATGGCATACAGAAGAAGCCCGCTACCGGCGTGCAACCATAGGTTGATGAAGTGGTAGCCGGCTGGACTCGTGCCCCACAGCCGGCGATCGACGAGCAGCGTTAGCTTGAGGACCGGCCGAATCATCCCGGTCACGTGGCTGAGAAACGTTGGAAAATCTGTCAGGCGCGAATCGCCTCCGATCGAGGCCACGTCGTCGAAGTGGAACACGCCCCGGAACGCGTTGGAATAGGCGACCGCCCCGAAGGCAAGCAGGATGAACACAGGTTGCCCAGTGCGCCAGTACCGAGCGGCGCGAAAGGGGATGCCCGCCGAACTGGCGGAGTCCGGCGGCCCCAGTGGATCCGTACGCTCGTCACCGGCCGACATGATGTTGCGCGCGAGTATCGCCGCGAGGTGTAAGCTTTGGCAAGCGTGGTCATGAGCTTTCGACGCCACTCGGCACGAGTTCTCGCGCTCGCCCTCAGCTTCTCCGGCGTCGCCCTCGCCGCCGACGATGTCCCCGATCTCGGGCCCCCTTTGCGTCAATGCGAAAAGATGGACTGCAAGTGCATTCAGTCCAGTATCGATCGGCACCGGAAAATCGCTGAAGGCTACCGGATGCTCGCCGAAGGGTATCGCGGCACCCTCACAAGTCTCGGCACGAGACAGACGGCACGAAATCGGGAGGCGCGCGGGCAGGCCGTGGACAATACCCCGACGTGGGTGGACCCGAGCATGCTAGACGCGTCACAGATGGAGCGCCTGCTTGCACTCAAGGGACAGTTCGAAAAGGACGAGGCCAAGATGGTGAAAGAGGCGCCCGAACGGGACTGTGGGTTCCCGCCTGACGTGGACATCGTGCTCGTCACGAGTTCATTGACAGGTTCACCGCCCAGCAAGGAAGACCAGCAAAAGTACAAGCCGCTCTTCCCGTGCGAGGGGGTCTACGATGCGGTGATGCTGCACGAGTACGATCACGCTGGCAAGTGGTCCGCGAACAACCAGGACAAGGCCGGTAAGGTGCCCCGAGTGCGCACGCCTTAC
>JBGPJH010000314.1:0-3637 GCA_041485305.1 Vicinamibacteria bacterium
AGAGTTAGTTAGGGTGCTGAGGTGCTTCGGTGCTGGGGTGCTGGGGTGCTTGTGTCCTTCGGTGCTGGGGTGCTTGCGTGCTTCGGTGCCGGGGTGCTGAGTCCCTTCTCCTGGGCTACCTCGAGGAACGCATTCGCTGCGTGCGAACGATGGGCTCTGCGGCAGACCAACGTCAACTGCCGCTTCCGGGAGATCCCCACCACAGGAACGGCCACCAACCGGCCGCTGCCGATCTCGGTGACCGCACACCGCCTCGGCAGGAGCGCCACTCCGAGTTTTAGCTCGACGGCTCGCTTGATGCCATCGAGGCTTGGCAGAGAGATCATCATGTTCAGATCGACGTGATGCTGCTCGAACAGACGCAGCACGCGCTCGCGCGCTGGCGAGGGGTCGTTGTGCGCCACCACCGGCTCGCCCGCCACGTCCTCCATCGTCACATGCCGGCGATTCGCCAACACGTGCGACGGAGGTACGAGCAGCACCAGTTCGTCGCTGCCGACGACCACTGCCAGCAGCCCCGGCTCGGAGGGACGAAACGTCAGCGCCCCGAAGTCCAGGCTGCCCTGCTGCACCTCGACGGCAATCTGACGGGCGGGGACGCGCCGGACATCCACGACCACGTCGGGCACTCTCTGGCGGAACCGCACGATGAGCGGCAGGAGGGTATGGATCGCTGCCTCGTTGGCGCCAATCAACACGCGCCCGCGGCGCAGGTCCCGAAGTTCGCGCATGGCCGACTCGGTTTCCTCTGCCAGCCGGACGAGCCGCTGTCCGTAGTTCTGGAGCACGCGCCCGGCGTCGGTGAGCGTTCCGTTCTTCGACGACCGATCGAACAACTGCTCGCCAAACTCTTCCTCGAGCCGCTTGACCGCCTGACTGACGGCCGGCTGCGTTCGATGCACCTTGGCGGCGGCCCGGGAGAAGCTCCGCTCCCCGGCCACCGCCAGGAAAGTCCGGAGGGCGGCGAGATCCATAAGTTTTGATTATTATAACGTAATAATTATCACTTTGACTTCTAGCCCGTCCAGCCGATACAAGTGGAAGCATGAGCCAGACACCCGACCGCGTCATCGTGTTCGACACCACGCTCCGAGACGGCGAGCAAGCGCCGGGATTCTCGATGGACGTCCCGTCGAAGCTGAGCCTTGCGCGTGCGCTGGATGCGCTCGGCGTGGACGTCATCGAGGCCGGCTTCCCGATCGCGTCCCCGGCCGATTCGGAGGCGACGCGCCAAATCGCGCGCGACGTCCGCCGCCCGGTCATCGCCGCGCTCGCGCGGTGCCGTCAGCTGGACATCGACGAGGCCGGGCGCGCGCTCGAGCCGGCGGAGCGAAAACGGATCCACACGTTCCTGGCGACGTCAGACCTCCACCTCGAGCGCAAACTGCGCATCACCCGCGACAGTTGTCTCGAGGCCGTCATCGACGGCGTCCGCCGGGCACGACAGTACACCGACGATGTGGAGTTCTCAGCCGAGGATGCGACCCGAAGCGACCGCGATTTTCTGTGCAAGGTCGTCGAAGCCGCGATCGCGCACGGCGCCACGACCATCAATCTGCCCGATACGGTCGGCTACGGCATTCCCGACGAAACACGGGAGTTCTTCGCAGAAATTCGCCAGCGCGTGCCCAACGCCGACAAGGCCGTGTTCAGCGCGCACTGTCACGATGATCTCGGGTTGGCGGTCGCCAATAGCCTCGCCGCACTCGAGGGCGGTGTGCGCCAGATCGAGTGCACGATCAACGGCATCGGCGAACGGGCGGGAAATGCTTCGCTCGAGGAAATCGTGATGGCGCTCCGCATCCGCCAGGATCAGCTCCGTTACGACACGGCCATCCGGTCTGAGCGGCTGTTCGACACCAGCCAACTGTTGTCGCGCCTGACCGACGAACCCGTCCAGTCGAACAAAGCCATCGTCGGGCGCAACGCCTTCGCGCACGAAGCCGGTATCCATCAGGACGGGATGCTCAAGGATTCGCGGACGTACGAAATCATGCGGCCGCAGGACGTCGGTCAGACCGCCGAGCAGCTCGTGCTCGGCCGCCATTCAGGCCGCCACGCCGTCCAGAGGCGGTGCGAGCAACTTGGGACCGTGCTGACCCCTGAAGAGCTCGCGAAGGTCTATCACGGCGTGATCACGATGGGCGAGCACCGCAAGTCGATCGGCGACAACGACCTGAGGAGGATGGTCGAGCGGATTCGTTCGGGCCAGACCTCCGCGGTGGCCGACCAGGCGGAGACGGTCGGCTACGGACGAAAGTCAGGTGCTAGGTGCTAGGTGCTACGGCTTGGGTGCTACGTGCTTAAGTGCGGCACCCCAGCACCGCAGCACCGTAGTAGCCGCAGTGTGAGCCAAAGAGGAGACCGGATTCATGAAGGCCTGTTTGAATGTCTGCCTGGGAGCGGCCCTGTCAGCGCTGAGCGCGTCGATGGGCGCGTGTGGCAGCGTTAGCCAGCAATCTGCCCTCGCCCAACAGCCCGTCGCAGGAACGCTGGATGTCGCAGCGCTTCGCACCCGCATGAGCGCAGATGGCGAGCTCAAGCAGGCGGCGCGGGCCTGGGACGCGAAGATCCGCCTCGACGTGGGCAGCTCATCATACGATCTGACCTTCGTTAACGGCGTGGTGACAGGTCTTGTGCCAGGTGGCAACGGTACCCAGTACGACGTGAAGCTTTCGGGGCCGACGGAGTATTGGGTGGGGCGTCACGTTGGTATCGCCTATTTCTATCGCAATCAGCAGGTGAAGGTCGAGGGCGATCGCCTGACCCAGACGTTCCCCTACCAGGCCGCCATCGTGCGGCTGGTTGGCCTCGTCAGCGAGTCGTTGGGCGGCAACGCCCTTGTCGCCGCGATTCCCGACGTCGACCGGAAAATGGATGCAGCCGTCGGGCGCTATGTGTACGTCCGCATTCGCGGCACTCAGTACCGCGTTTACTTCGAGGAGTCCGGAAAAGGAAGTATTCCGCTCATCCTCCAACACACCGCGGGCGCCGACAGCCGCGAATGGCGACACGTGCTCGAAGACCCGGAGATTCAGAAGAACTACCGGATCATCGCGTACGACATGCCCTACCACGGCAAGTCATCGCCGCCGGTCGGTATCCAGTGGTGGACAGAGGAGTATCGCCTCACGACCGAGCTCCTGATGGACACGATCGTTGCGGTCTCCAAGGCCATCGGCCTGGAGCGGCCGGTGTACATGGGCTGCTCAATCGGAGGTTACCTGGCGGCGGACCTCGCCTACTATCACCCCGACGACTTCCGAACCGTCGTCGGCCTCAACGCCGCCATCGCTGGATCAAGCGTGCTCGCGCGTCAGCGAGGAGCGGCGCCGCAGACGAGCGGACCCGATCCGAACGCGCATCCACGCGTGAGCACCGGGGCAATTGGGACATCGATGTACAACGTCACGTCGCCGGCGGCCCCAGAGCCGTACCGTCGCGAAACCGGTTGGATTTACAGCCAGGGTGGACCAGCGATCTTTGCCGGCGACCTATTCTATTTCGTCACCGATCACGATCTGACGGGGGGCAAGGCGGAGAAAATCGACACGTCGCGCGTCGGCGTCTATTTGCTCAGCGGCGAATACGATCCGACCGGGCAACCCGGACCCGGAAGTGGACAGGCGTTGGCCGA
>JBGPJH010000315.1:0-3628 GCA_041485305.1 Vicinamibacteria bacterium
CTCCGCCCCGATAACGCCCTGCCGTTCGCACCAGCACCCACGAGCCTTTCAGCTTGTAGCCGTCGAGGGTGAACTTCAGATCCCCCCGCTCCAATGCCCGATCCACATCGTCAACCTCCGGAGTCCATGTTCCGCGATCCCACAGCATGACGATGCCCGCGCCGTAGCCCTCGGGGATGACCCCTTCGAACTCGCCGTAGTCGCGCGGGTGGTCTTCGACGTGCATCGCGAGCCGTTTGGTCTGCGGATCGAGCGATGGACCCTTGGGAACGGCCCACGAGAGCAGGACGCCCTTGTGTTCGAGCCGGAGATCGTAGTGCAGCTGGCTGGCGAGATGTTTCTGGACACAGAAAAAACGCTCGCGGCCGCTTGCGACCGCAGCCTGGCCCGGCGGCTCAGGTGTTTTCGAGAAGTTGCGTTTCCGCTTGTATTCTTCTAGGGCCATCTCGTACGCACTCCAGTCTTACACATCGCGCGCTTCGAGCTCTTCGACACGGCGGAGCACCCGATTGACCCGCGGTAGCACCAGCGCGAGCAGCAGCGCCGCCACAGCCAGCACGCCGACCACCAGCAGGAAGAACCGGCTGTGCGGCATGCTGCTCCAGCGCCCACCGAGAGCACCAGAGAGATAGCCGCCCGCTGAGAGGCTGACAAACCAGGCCCCCATGAACAGGCCCCGCATACGAGGGGGAGCAACGCGGTTCACCAACGACAGTCCCATTGGGCTCAGGCACACTTCGCCGACCGCGACGATCAGGTAGGCGCCGATCAGCCACCAGACGGACACCCGGCCGGTGTCGCCGCCAGCGAAGCCAGCGGCCGCCATCATCCCGAATGCACCGGCCGTCACCAGGATGCCGATCAGCATCTTCATGGGCGTGGACGGTTCCGCCCTTCTCGAACGCAGCCACGTCCATACGACGACGAGCAGTCCCGAGAACACGATGACCCCGAGCGGCTCGACCGACTGGAAGGTCTCCGGTGCAATCTCCGTACGGGTGTTGTCGCGCGCCCAGAACGTCAGCGTGAAGCCGTCCTGATAGAACGCCAGCCAGAACACGGCCGAGATGACGAAGATGACCATGAGCGTCGCGACCCGCGAGCGATCCTCCGACCTGGACACCATCCGCGCCGCCTGCGCCGTGGCGTCGATTTTTCCGGATGCGTCCGCAATCAACCTGCGGCCGCCAACGAACACGAGCAGCGACAGCAGCATGGCGACCGCCGCCGATCCGAAGGCTACACTCCAGCCGTAGTGAGAGCGGAGCCAAGCAACCGACAGCGGAGAAATGAAGGCTCCGATGTTGATCCCCATGTAGAAGATGTTGAACCCGTCGTCGCGCAGCCCTGGGTGATCGTGGTACAGGTTGCCGACGATGGTCGAGACGTTGGGCTTCAGGAGCCCGCTGCCGCACGCGAGCAGCACCAGGGCCGTGTAGAAGAAGGGGAGCGATTCGACGGCGAGAATCAGATGTCCGAGCATCATCAGCACGCCGCCGACGATGACGGCCCGGTAGAAGCCCAGCAGGCGGTCCGCTAGCCACCCGCCAACGAGCGGCATGAAATACACGCCGCCAATATAGCCGCCGTATACGCGTCCGATGCGCGCGGCGTCGAAGCGCAGGGCTTCGTCCATGTACAGCGTCAGAATCGCCATCATCGAGTAGAAGCTGTACCGCTCCCACAGCTCGGTCAAAAACAGGACGTACAGGCCCGGCGGATGCGAGGGTCGTGGCAGGACACGCGCCATGGGCCGCGAGTCTAACGCGCTTTTCGCTTGCGTGTCGCGTCGCCGGCCGCCTCCCGGCTCGACGCCGCGGAAAACTCCGCAAGCTTCCCTCTTTGCCCAGTCGCCAGGAGGGCTCGCAGAGCCTTCTGGCGGTCTATGACAGAATGATTGCGGAGATGCAGGCACTGCTAGTCTCGACCTACGAACTTGGGCACCAACCTTTCGGGCTGGCTTCCCCGGCGGCGTGGCTCCGGCGCGAGGGCGTCGATGTGCACTGCGTCGACCTCGCGAAACAGAAACTCGCCGAAGACACAATCCGTGCCGCCGACCTGATTGCCTTTCATCTCCCCATGCATACGGCGACCCGTCTCGCGGCGCCCCTCATTCGCAAAGCCCGTGACCTGAACGCGACCGCACGGCTGTGTGCGTACGGGCTTTATGCACCGCTCAACAAGACATGGCTGGAATCGCTCGGTGTGACCGACGTGTTCGGCGGGGAGTTCGAGGACGCGCTAGCGGACGTCGCGCGCCAGATGATGGCCGGGCCTTCGAAGTCCCCGAAGGAGGGCGGTGGGCACGGAGGAATTCCTCGCCTGCAGTTCCTTGTTCCAGACCGATCGGGGTTGCCGCCGCTCGCCGAGTATGCCGCGCTCCATCTGGGTGACGGACACCGCCGCATTGCCGGCCATACCGAGGCCAGCCGGGGCTGCCGGCATCTCTGTCGCCACTGTCCGGTGGTGCCCGTCTACAACGGTCAGTTCCGCATCGTTCAGCCGGCGGTCGTGCTGGAGGACATCGACCGACAGGTGGAGGGCGGCGCCGAGCACATCACGTTTGGCGACCCCGATTTCTTCAACGGTCCGACCCACGCCATGCGCATCGTCGACGAGTTGCACCGGCGGCACCCTTCCGTCACCTACGATGTGACGGTCAAAATCGAGCACCTGCTCGGTCACCGCGCGCTGTTGCCCCGACTACGCGAGACCGGTTGCCTGTTTGTCACCAGTGCGGTCGAGTCGCTCGACGACCGCGTGTTGGCGGTTCTCGAGAAGGGTCATACACGGGCCGACTTTCTGGAGGCCGTGGCACTATGCCGCGGGGCGTCGGTGACGCTCGTGCCGACGTTCGTGGCCTTTCATCCCTGGGTGACGCTCGCGGACTACTGCGATTTGATCGACACACTCGCCGCGCTCGATCTCGTGGATCATGTCGCGCCGATCCAGCTCGCCATCAGGCTGCTGATTCCCGCCGGCTCGCGGCTGCTCGATGTCGACGAGGTGAAGCCCTTCGTCGGTTCGTTCGACCCCGTCACGCTGACCTACCGGTGGACGCATCCGGACCCGCGTGTGGATGCGCTGCAGCATGAAGTCTCCTCGATCGTCGGACGGCGCCTCACCTCCGACCGGCGGGAGCTGTTCGACGCGATCGATGCGCTCGCACACATGCGGGCGGAGCTTCCCCGACGGGCGCCGTCGCCAGGACGATCGACTGCCCCGGTCCCGTACCTGGACGAGCCGTGGTACTGCTGCGCGGAACCCAATCCGGAACAGCTGACGCTGGTCTGATTGCGTTCTCAGCGTCAGCGTTCTCAGCTTTCAGCAATCAGCGGTTAGCTTTCGTTCAGCTAGGCTGATAGTTCATCCGTGCCCGGACGCCCCAATGGTTTGCACATGGTGTCGGGCCTCGGGCAGCCATCCATATTCGAGCCTGCCAGTAGCTCTTCATCGAGCGGCCCACTAAGTAGCCCACCCGTTTCGCAACTGTCAGGAACTCGAAGCACGCACGTCTCCAAATTGTGCAACCGTTGTCAACCTGCCCAAAGGATACAACTTGATGGGAAATACTCTCCCGTTGATGGCAGTGATAGTAGGTGCGGCCTTGGCTGCTTGGATCCTGGCA
>JBGPJH010000316.1:0-3483 GCA_041485305.1 Vicinamibacteria bacterium
GTCGGCGATCTGCCAGGCTACGAGGTGCGGTCGCTCTTGCCTGGCGAGATCGACGCGGGCGACTATCAGCCGCGACCCGACGACATCAAGAGGCTTATCGACCTCGACGCCATCGTCGTCAATGGCATCGGTCACGACGACTTCATCGCGCCGATGATCAAGGCGTCTGGCAACACGCGGGTCGTTGTCATCCGACCTAACGAGGCCACGCCTCAGATACGCGTCTCCCACGGGACGGGCGTGAACTCTCACACCTTCATCTCGTTCACAAATGCCATCCAGCAGACGTACGCGATTCAAAAGGCCATCGCTGCACTCCGGCCCCAGGATGCCGCCGCCCTGCAGCGCAATGCGTCCGACTACGCGCGTCGGCTGCGTCTCATCAGGTCGAAGGCCGCGCAACAGCTCGCCGACGCCAAGATTACCCGCGTGGTGACCGTGCACGACGGCTATGGGTACCTGCTGCAGGAATTCGGGCTCGAAGTGGCCGGCGTCGTCCAGCCGGCCCACGGACTGACGCCGTCCGCCGCCGAGCTGCGCGACATGATCAAGCTGCTCCAGCGCGAGAAGATCCGCGTGGTCTTCACCGAGGAAACGTTCCCCGAAGCGATGTTGAAGGTGCTGCAGGCCGAGGCAGGGGTCAAGGTCTATATCATCACGCACATCGCGTCGGGAGTTTATACGGCCGACAAGTTCGAACGCGAGATGGAAAAGAACGTCGACACGATGATTCGCGCCTTGGTCGCCGGAGCATGACGGACGGCGCTGCCGAGCTTCTTCTCGAGATCGACGGGCTCACGGTTCGTCGACAAGGCGAGGCGCTCCTCGATGATGTGTCCCTCCGCGTCCGGCGCGGCAGCCTGCATGTGATTCTTGGTCCCAACGGCGCCGGCAAGAGCACGCTGCTGTCCGCCGTCCTCGGCCAGATTGCCTTCGACGGCCGCATCGTGGTGAGCTGGACGGGCTCGGGGGCCATCGGCTACGTCCCTCAAACATTCGCGGTGGATCCGACGCTTCCGGTCACGGTCCAGGATTTCCTGGCGCTGACCCGCCAGCGCCGACCGGTGTGCCTCGGCATCGCTCGGCCCACGCGGACCGCGATCGCCCGGCTGCTCGGTCGCGTCCGGCTGTCGGGCCTTGAGCAGCGCCCGCTGGCGGTTCTGTCCGGCGGCGAGCTCAAGCGCGTGCTGCTCGCCCACGCGCTCGACCCGGAGCCGGAGCTGCTGTTGCTCGATGAACCGTCGGCCGGGCTCGACAAGGCCGCCGTCCGAATACTGGAAGAGACACTGCTGGCACTGACGCGCGCGGCGCAGACGACGGTGCTCATGGTGTCGCACGATCTGGAACAGGTGCGACGGATGGCGGATCATGTGACTGTGCTGGATCGTCGAATCGTCGCTGACGGACCCTGGCACGAGATCCTGGGCGGTGCCAGCGGGCTCGAAGCCTTGCCGGTGGCCGCTGAGCGGTGGGGTGTCCGGCCGTGACGGCGCTCTACACATGGATCGGCGGCCTGGCACAGCAGGGCTTGCTCCCCAGCGACTTTCAGTATCCGTTTCTGATCCGCGGCTTTCTGTGTGTGCTGGTGCTGGCGCCGATCCTCGGCGGTCTGAGCCACCTCGTCGTCACCCGACGCATGGCGTTCTTCAGTGCCGCCCTCGGACAGGCGTCGCTCACCGGCGTGGCGATTGGCCTGCTGCTCGGCGAGCCGCTGAACGCACCCTACGGCGGGATGTTCGGGTTCTGCCTCCTCTCAACGCTCGCGATGGTCTACGTGAAGCGGCATGCCACGCTCCCGCCCGATACCCTCATCGGCGTGTTTCACGCGCTCACACTCGGACTCGGCCTCTGCCTGCTCGTGGCGCTCACCCGCCAATTCAACGTGCATCAAGTCGAGTCCGTGTTGTTCGGCAGCCTGCTCACCGTGACCGACGGCGATCTGCTCTTGCTGGTCGCCGTCGGCGCCCTGGTCGCGGTCCTCCTGGTCAGTCAGTACAACCATCTGCTCCTCGACAGCCTGAGTCCGCCGCTCGCCAGAGTCGCCGGCGCAGAACCGGCCTACCTGGAGTATTTCTTCGCCGTGCTCCTTACGCTCTCCATCGTTGTGAGCTTGAAGATTATCGGCGCGTTGCTCGTCGAGGCGCTCGTCGTCGTTCCTGCTGCGGCAGCCCGCAATGTCGCGCGGGGCACGCGGAGCTACCTGGCCTGGAGTGTCGCGGTCGCGTTTTTCGCGGGGGCCGGCGGGCTCGGTGTATCTACGCGCTTTTTCGTGCCCACGGGTGGCGCTGTCGTGCTCGTGGTGACCGGGATCTTTTTCCTCACGCTCGCGGCGCGGTCCATGCTGCGTCGCAGGCTGGCATGACGGCGACTGCCGGACCGCTTCGCCGCGTTCGCATCGAAGCGCTGTCAGCTCGCTCGGAGCTCAGCAATGTGATGCGCTTCGGCATGGCCATTACGGTCGGCGTCTGGATGTATCTCGCCGTCGACGGCTCGACGTTTCAAGGGTCGAAGACCGAGCGACGGAACCTCTTGCCGTTCCAGTTACTCGTCCAGAATCGTCCATTGAGCGAGCAGCGAGTGTTCCTAGAGCTGCAAGAAGGCCTGCTCGAGGCCGAAGCGAGGCGCGCTGTGGCCGGGGTGTGGCCGGCGGTACCGTCGCTGGCTACAGACGGTATTCCCCCTTTCGCGCCAGACCCCACGGCCAAAGGCTCACCGTACGAGTGGCGCCTGATCCAGAACGGAACGTTGGTGAACTATCTGGGCCTACCTGAGCGGCCAGGGAGTCCCGCGTGGCTGGTGCTCGTGCAGGAACCCGAACCAGGCGGGCCGCCCGATCCGGCACGTGAAGATGAAGAACACCACCGCCTCGTAACCGGGACGATGCTTCATGTTTCGACCTGGGTTCAGTCCGATGGTGGGCGCCTTGCTAGCCGAATCGTTCGACTGCCGCAAGCCGAAGGCTGGGTGCAGCTGTATGCCGTGGGGCCGTCAGGGCAAGCGCCTGGACGGTAAGCGGGGCGGCAGACGATCTCTTCTTTGCCCGTCGAGCAGAGAGGAGATTGTCCGCGAAGGTCGGAAGATTTGCGTCGAGAGCGGAGTCAGGCGACTTTCAGTCGGCGCCGGGAGGCCTTCAGGACGAAGCGCACGTGAACGCCGAGGCGTGCCAGCATGTCAATCAACGTGTCCGTGCTGAAGAGATCAAGGCGACCGCGCGCCAGGTCACTCACCCGAGGTTGCGTGACGCGCAGGATCGTGGCGGCCTTGGCCTGCGTCAGTCCCCGCGAGGCAATCTCTTTCTGAAGCTGGATCAACAGATCGGCGCGGATCAGGAGATGCTCCGCTTCCTCGGTCGAGAACCCGAGATCGCGAAAGACATTGCCGCTCGACGGCGTGACCTTCAATCTATTTGCTCTTCGCATCGTCAGCTCGCGTCTCGTTCATCAAGCTCCGTCTGAAGCCGGATCTCTCGAACCCCCGGCCCCA
>JBGPJH010000317.1:0-3464 GCA_041485305.1 Vicinamibacteria bacterium
ATGCGTGCGACATCCCGGCCTACGGCGGCAAGATGGGCATCGACGCCACCCGGAAGTGGGCGTCCGAGGGGTACTCTCGGTCGTGGCCCGCGCGGGTCCGAACCACCGAAGACGCCAGTAGGAGAGCAGCGGCCATTCTCGACCGCGCTGGACACCGATCTGGAGAGCCGGCGTAAACCCGGCGGCCGTTCACCGGATTCTCGGCACGACCAAGGGCGCAACTGCGCCAAGTAGTCCGTTTCGCAATTACGGCGGCATTCGGCCGCCGATGCATCCCGCCCCGCGGCGTTGCTCGTCGGTCATATACTCCCGGTATTTTCTCTCCTCGCGCCTTGCGGGACGGGCGCCTCGGCGCCCTCGGTGCGTCACCGTAATTGCGAAACGGACTACTAAGTCCCGGCCAAATAGCAGGGTTCGCGGCTGAACGCTTGCATACCTATCGGGCATGGCCACCCCGACCACGGCCAACACCTTCCTCCAGCGGCTGATTGGCGCAGCCGCGCTTGATGCGGCTATTTACGAAGAGGTCGAAGCGGACCCGACGGCTACCACGCAGGCGATGGCCGTGGTGGTTCTGTCGAGCTTGGCAACCGGTATCGGGGCTCGAGGGCTCGGGAGCAGCACCACGAGCATCACCTTCTTCTCGGTCGTCGCGCTGCTGTTCTGGGCCGCATGGGCGCTCGTCACTTTCGAGGTCGGGGCAAGGTTGCTGCCCACGCCTGAAACGCGTGTCACCGTCGGGGAGTTGCTGAGAACTCTCGGGTTTGCAGCCACACCCGGGTTGGCGACGTTGCTTGCAGCGGTTCCAGGTGTTGCCGTTCCCGTGTTTATTGGCACGACCGCCTGGATGCTGGTGGCGATGGTCGTCGCCGTGCGTCAGGCGCTCGACTACACGAGCACGACTCGAGCCGTGGCCGTGTGCGTGGTGGGGCTGAGCTTTGCGCTCACCTTTGCGATAGTGCTTGGCCTGCTGTTTGGGCCCTCCGTTTCTTAGGGTTCTAGCCCGGTTAGTGTGAGAATTCGTCTCTCAGAGATGCCTCATGCAAAAGCTGACGGCTGTCTGCTGTCAGCTCAGTCAGTGCCCGATTCGTCCTTGCCCGGCCAGACTTGATATGATCTTCGGCCAGCCGCCGGAAGGAGAAGGGTGCATTCCGAAGCCTTGAATTGTGCCGGTTACCGAAACTGAACTCTCCACGCTCGCACGCAGCCACGACATCATCGCGATCGGCATGACGGCGGACGAGGTCCGACGCAGCCGTCACGGCCTCAAGACCACGTTCGTTCGTGTGGTGAAGGTGGCCGCGGAACCCGGAGCTCCGCTTTCGATCCCCGGTACCGCAGGCGAGATTCAGATCGTGGGGACACCGGCCTCCCGCGCTGACGCCTCGGACCGGGTGAAGGAAGTCGCCGACGCGGGAGGGAAGGCGCCGCTCTCTGGTTATTCTCTGGCGGACCTGGAGGCCTTGGCGGCCCGCGAGCGCATCACACTCCGTGCTCTCCTCGAGAGCCTGCGCTCCTCGGGGCTCGAGCTCGTCGCCGAGGCGCCGTTCGACCGCCTTCACGACCCGCGTCGATCGATCGAAGAAGTGAACATCGCCGGTCTGGCGCTCGCGCGATTAACGGTTCACAGTCTTCCGTTGACCGATGCCGTGGCGTGGTACAAGGAGGTGGCGGCCCTGCAGCGCGCCGTCAACGTGATTCGAGCCTTTGCCCCTCTTCCGCGCCGCCTGGATCCGGCGGTGCCCAGCACCGGATACGACGATGTGCGGCGAGTGGCGCTGGCGCGGTTGTTTGTCGACAACGTGCCGTCTATTCAGGTCGACTGGTCGCTGTACGGTCCGAAGCTGGCGCAGGTCGCGCTGACGATGGGCGCCGACGACGTGGACTCGGTGTCGGCGTTCGACGACCAGACCGAGGGCCGTCGGCGCGCCCCGCTCGAAGAGGTCCGCCGGAATATTCGAGCGGCAGGCCAGGAGCCAGTCGAACGAGACGGCCGATTCGATCCGATCATCCGATGAGCCCTGTCCAAGGCCCTGGCGACACTAGTGGATCGTATGGCTCCGATGTAACGCGCCATAGCGGGTCGTGTCCGCGAACAGCCCCTCCGGGTGCTCGGCAGACAGGCGCTTGTCACGGGCGACGCCTCCGCGCCAGGCGGCGCGGTCCCCAACGCGGCAGCCGCGTTGGGAGCCCTAGGGGCGGCCCCAACCCGGCTCTCGCCACGCCCGGCGGGGCGGGCGATGCGGCGGCACGGCCCTCCGCCCAGTTGCTCGAAGATGGCCACCGCGCTGGCGACGGCGGTTCTTCGCGCGGACCGAGCGTCGTGCGGCTCGGAACGGTCGGCTATCTCAATGCTCGTCCACTTGTCTATGGCCTCGAGCGGTCGCCCCGGTTTTCGATCCGGTTCGACGTACCGGCTCGCTGTGCGGAGCTTCTGCACGAGCGTGCCGTCGATGTGGGACTCATTCCGTCGATCGAGTACTTGCGCGGCGACTACCGTATCGTTCCCGACTTGGCGATTCGGTCGCGTGGACCAGTGGCATCCGTCGCGTTGTTCACGAACCGTCCCATCGCCGACGTCCGCTCGATCGCGCTCGACACGAGCTCGAGGACCTCCGTTGCCCTGGTGCGGGTGCTGTGCGCGCGCGTGTTCGGCATCCAGCCGGCCTTCGAAGGCCGCGGCCCAGACCTCGACGACATGCTGTCGCGGGCCGATGCCGCCTTGATTATCGGAGACAGCGCGTTGATCCTGCCGGCAACGGCTCGGCACCACGGCGTCGAGAAGATCGACCTCGGAGAGGTCTGGACCAAGGCCACGGGGCTCCCCTTTGTGTGGGCATTCTGGGCCGGCAGGCCCGGCGCGCTGGATCCGGCGGACATTGGCGCCCTGCAGGACGCGCGCGATCGCGGCGTCGAACGGCCCGAAGAGATCGCACGGACGTACTTCAGTGGCTCGCCCGAGCACGAGGCGATTGGCGCGAGGTACCTGCGCGATAATATCCAGCACTTCCTGGGCGCGGACGAACGGGCCGGCCTCGAGCACTTCTATCGCTATGCCGCTGAGGCGGGTGTGGTCGAGCGGGCGGGCGAACTGCGCTTCTTCTGATGACGATGATCGACTCCATCGGCGACAAGGTTCGAGCGGGCGAGCGCGTGACCGCGAGCGAGGCGTTGAGCTTGTACCGTCGCGCCTCCACGCCGCTACTCGGAGGGCTGGCCGAGGCCGTTCGTGCCCGCAAGCACCCCGACCATATCGTCACGTACATCATCGACCGGAACGTGAACTACACGAACGTGTGCGTGGCCAAGTGTGCGTTCTGTGCGTTCTACCGCCCGGTGGTGTCGCCGGAAGGGTACGCGCTCGGGTTCGACGAGCTGTTCCGGAAGATCGACGAGACGATTGCGGTTGGGGGCGTGCAGCTCCTGCTCCAGGGAGGGCACAACCCCGACTTGCCGCTCGCCTG
>JBGPJH010000318.1:0-3461 GCA_041485305.1 Vicinamibacteria bacterium
CCATTCTCCTTGCAGACGAACCGACCGGCAACCTCGACACCCGCATGAGCGTCGAGGTCATGGGGATTTTTCAGCACCTCAACCTCGAGCGCGGGATTACGGTTCTTGTCATCACTCACGAACGCGACATCGCGGAGTACGGCACGCGGATCATTGCATGCCGCGACGGCCAGGTCGTGTCCGACCATCCGGTCGCCCATCGGCGGATCGCCGACGAGGAGCTGCGGACTCTGCCGCAGGAGACCGTCGCATGATCGGACGCGGTTCGAACTTTGTGATGGTGCGCGACTATTCGCCGCAGTCCTGTGCTCGCGGGCGCGGCCTTTCCCAGGATCCCTCGATGCGCTGCCCACGAACCGCCATCGCACTCGCCGTCGCCCTCGCCGCCCTCGCGACCTTGGCCTGCACGCCCGGAGGCCGGGCCGAAAGCGCGGGCGCGCCGCCCGGCCCGGGGCGTGGCAGCGGCGCTGCACCTGTCCCCGTAGCTGTTGGCGGCGTCGTTCAAAAGGCGATGCCGCTCGACGTGCGGGTCATTGGCACCGTCGAAGCCGCGTCGAATGTCGCCATCCGGGCGCAGATAACCGGCGCCCTTACGTCGGTCAACTTCAAGGACGGCGACGATGTGACGGACGGGCAACTGCTGTTCACGATCGATCACCGTCCCCTCGAAGCGGCGTTGAAGCAGACAGAGGCGAACCTCCAGCGCGACATCGCGCAAGCAGCCAACGCGCGTGAGCAGGCAAAACGATTTTCCGATTTGGCGGCACGCGGAATTGCAACCCGCGAGCAGGTCGATACCTCGCGCGCGAACGTCCAGGCGCTCGAAGGGACCCTCGGCGCAGATCAGGCGGCGGTGGAAAACGCGCGGGTCCAGCTCGAGTACGCAACCATTAAATCGCCGATCTCGGGCCGGACGGGTGCGCTCATGGCCTTTCCGGGCAATCTCGTCCGAGCCAACGACACAGCGCCTCTGGTAGTGATCAACCAGATCTCGCCGATTCGCGTCGCATTCGCCGTTCCCGAGGCGCAGCTCGCCCGTCTGAAACGCTACATGGCACTAGGCGATGTCTACGTCGAAGCTGTGGCGCCCAACGAGCCGCCGGCAGTCGGTCGCATTACGTTCACCGACAACGCCGTGGATCAGACGACCGGGACGATCAAGGTCAAAGGAACGTTTCCGAACAGCGATCGCCGCCTGTGGCCGGGTCAGTACGTCAACGTGGTGGTGAAGCTCGCGACCGATCCCAATGCCATCGTCGTCGAGACCGTGGCCGTTCAGGCCGGCCCCCAAGGTTCATACGTGTACGTCGTCAAAGCCGATCAAACCGTCGAGTTCCGACCCGTGGAGGTGGGCCGGGTTGTAGGGGCGGAAACAATCATCGCCAGCGGTTTGAGCGCCGGCGAGACGGTAGTAACCGATGGTCACTTGCGCCTCGTGCCTGGAAGCCGCGTCTCCAGGAAAGACATTCCATCGAAGGTCACACCATGAACCCATCAGAACTGTTCATCAAGCGCCCGGTCACCACAATCCTACTGATGCTGGGGATCCTTGTCTTTGGCACGCTGGCGTACCAGCAGCTCCCTGTGAGCGACCTGCCGACAGTCGACTACCCCACAATCCAGGTGAACGGGAGCCTGCCCGGCGCGAGCCCCGAGACGGTAGCAACATCGATTGCGCTGCCCCTCGAGAAGCAGTTCTCCACCATCGCGGGTCTGCAGTCGATCAACTCCACCAGCTCCCAGGGCAGCACGAATATCTCGCTGCTGTTCGACCTGAACCGCAACATCGACGCGGCCGCCCAGGACGTGCAGGCGATGATTGCGAAGGCCGGCCGCCAGCTCCCGGTCCAGATGCCCTCGCCACCGTCGTACCAGAAGTCCAACCCGGGCGACTTTCCGGTCATCTTCCTGGTGCTCCACTCCGCGACGGTGCCGCTCTGGACCGTCAATGAATACGCGGAGACCACGATCGCTCAGCGCATTTCCATGGTGAGCGGGGTGGCCCAAGTTCAGGTGTTTGGGGCGGCGCGGTTCGCCGTTCGCGTCGATCTGGACCCGCGCCAGCTGGCCTCGTATGGGATCGGTGTGGACGAAGTGGGCTCGGCGATCGCGAATGCGAACGTCAACTTGCCGACGGGCACGATTTACGGCGAGGACCGCACGTTCACCGTGCTGGCCAACGGCAAGCTGCTCCGAGCGGCTGCGTACGGCCCGACGATCATCGCGTACCGGAACGGCAACCCGGTTCGCCTCGACGAGGTCGCACACGTGTACGAGGGCCTCGAGAACGACAAGAATGCCGGCTGGTTCAACAAGCAACGCGCCGTGTATTTGGCTGTCCAGCGGCAGCCCGGCACCAATATCGTGGCCGTTGTCGACGCCGTCAGGGCCCTCATTCCGACGCTTCGCGAACAGCTGCCGGCCGCGCTGACCCTTGAGATTCGGACCGACCGCGCGGGCCCGATCCGCGAGTCGGTCCGCGACGTGAAATATACGCTGCTGTTGACGGTGGCCCTCGTCGTCATGGTCATCTTCCTCTTCCTGCGGAATGTATCGGCGACCCTCATTCCGAGCCTGGCGCTTCCGGGGTCGATCGTCGGCACGTTCATGGCGATGTACGTGCTTGGATACAGCCTCGACAACCTTTCGCTGATGGCCCTGACGCTGTCGGTCGGCTTCGTCGTCGATGACGCGATCGTGATGCTGGAGAACATCGTCCGCCACATGGAAATGGGCAAGAGCGCGATGCGGGCGGCGCTCGACGGATCGAAGGAAGTCTCGTTCACGATTGCCGCCATGACGCTGTCGCTGGCCGCCGTGTTCATTCCCGTCCTCTTCATGGGGGGCATCGTTGGACGCCTGTTGCACGAGTTCGCGGTGACGATCGGCGTGGCCATTCTCGTCTCGGGATTCGTCTCGATGAGCCTCACACCGATGCTGTGTAGCCGGTTCCTCAAGGCGCCCCATGCGATTCGGCATGGCATGGTTTACAACGCGATCGAGCGGATGTTTACGCTCTGGCTCAACGTGTACGACCGCACGCTACGGCTGTCCCTGCGCTTTCGCGCGGTGACGATGGCGGTGTCGCTGCTCCTGCTGGCCGGGACGGTGTATTTGTTCAACCAGGTGCCCAAGGGCTTCCTCCCGAGCGAGGATCAGGGCCGGTTCGATATCAGCACCGAGGCCGCTCAGGGAATCGGCTTCAGCGACATGGTGAAACACCAGCAGCAGGTCGCGGACGTGGTGAGCAAGGACCCCGATATTGCTTCCTACATGAGCAACGTCGGGCAGGGGGGACCTGGCGGTTTTGGTGGAGGGATGAACACAGGACGCATGCAGATCGACCTGAAGCCCCGGTCGGTACGAACACAATCGGCCGATCAGATCATCGCCCGGCTGCGCCCGAAAGTGGCGCAGATCCCGGGCATACGCGTGTTCATGCTCAACCGCCCCCCCATCAA
>JBGPJH010000319.1:0-3368 GCA_041485305.1 Vicinamibacteria bacterium
AGTCGGCGCACCATTCGTGCACGTTGGTCGCGATTCCGAACAGACCGAAGTCGGTTGGCTCGCCGAGCGTCACCGGCCACGGTGCCTGCACCGGGCCGCGTCCGCCATTTGGAATCCAGTCGGGCATGGCGTCGCCCCACGGGAAGAGCGCCTCCTGCCGCCCGCGTGCGGCGAATTCCCATTCGGCTTCCGTCGGCAGCCGGACCGGGTGCCGGTCTTCTTCGGATCGCCACGCGCAATACGCGACCGCATCGAGCCAGCTCACGCCCACGACGGGGAGATCGGGTTGCGCAAATGGCGGATGCGACCAGTCGCGCGGGGGCTCGTGCCCCGTGGTATCCACGAAGCATTCGTACTCCGCGCGCGTGACGGGCCAGACGCCCAGCTCGAAGCTATCGACGAAGACGCGATGCGGCGGCCGCTCGTCCTCTTGGCCGCGCTCGGTGCCCATCGTGAACCAACCTCCCGAGATCGGCGCGAAAGCCGAAGTGAGCATCGACGAGCGCGAATCGGCCATCGCGCGATCATAGTGCAGGATCTGGGAGTCAGCGATCTCACCACCGCGCAGCGTACGGAAGAACATCGACGAGTACAATGTCCTCCATTCAAGTGCTAATCCGGGCCTATCGTCCTCGGAATAGGAAGGGGAACGTGCAATGGCGGTGGAAGCGGCAACGTATACGGGCGTATCAGTGGCGGCGTTGTTCGAGCCGATCCGGTTCGGGCGGGTGACGCTGCCCAATCGCATCGCCATGGCGCCGATGACGCGGAGCATGTCGCCCGGCAAGGTGTCCACTCCTGAGATGGCGGCGTATTACAGGCGGCGCGCCGAGGGCGGGACCGGTCTCATCATTACCGAAGGCACAAACCCCGGCCATCCGGCTTCGTCTGGTTATCCCAACGTGCCGTTCTTCGACGGCGAGGCCGCTCTGGCAGGCTGGAAGCGTGTGGTGGATGACGTGCACGCGGCGGGCGGATTCATCATCCCGCAAATCTGGCACGTCGGCAGCATCCGTAAGAAGGGCATGGAACCGGACCCGAGTGTGCCCGGATGGGGACCCTCAGCGGTAACACACCCGACCTTCGCGCAGAAGGGCGACACGGAAGTGCCGCACGAAATGACTCAGCAGGACATAGACGAGACGATCGCGGCCTTTGTACGCTCCGCAAAGAACGCCGAGGACCTTGGCTTCGACGGCCTGGAGCTTCACGGCGCGCACAGCTACATCATTGACCAGTTCTTTTGGGAGGCGACAAACAAGCGCACGGACAAATACGGCGGCAAGACGCTCGCCCAGCGCACGCGCTTCGCGGTGGAGCTCATCGAGGCCGTGCGCGCGGCAATCAGCGACGATTTCCCGCTCGTGCTCCGCTTCTCGCAGTGGAAACAGGGTGACTACAACCATCACATGGCCAAGACGCCGGGCGAGCTCGAGGCCTTCCTGAAGCCCTTGAGCGAGGCCGGCGTGGACTGGTTCCATTGCAGCACACGAAGTTTCAACACGCCGGAGTTTCCCGGCAGCGATCTGAACCTGGCCGGCTGGACGAAACACATCACGGGCAAACCGACGATAACCGTCGGCAGCGTCGGCCTGGACACCGATTTCCTGAGCAGCTACGGCGGGCAGGACGGCGGCCAGGTGGGATTGGACGCCCTGGTACGCCGGCTCGAGAACATGGAATTCGACATGGTGGCCGTCGGCCGTGCGCTCCTGTCGGACGCACAGTGGGCCAACAAGGTCAAGGAAGGCCGCGAGAGAGACATTGTTCCGTTCAAGCGCGAGCACATGGGGGTATTGATGTGAGTAATCGCAACCGAGAATACGGAGCACGTCAGTGTGGTAAGCTGCCATTTTGATGCTGGTGTTCCGACGTCGCCTCTCGCGTTTCGCCGGCGGATGGTTGCTGTACCAGCTCTGCGTCTTGACCCTCACGCCGACGGCCCTCTGCGCCACAACACCGAGCACGGCTGGCAGCGTCGAATGCACGTGCTCCCACGGCGACGGGCGAACCTGCCCGATGCACCACACGACGTCGAAAGCGAACACGAAATCCTGTTCGTGCCGTAGCACGACCGACGGCGCTACTGCTCTGATCGCGTCCCTGTTTGGACCCTCGGCCGTGCTCACGGTGTCGACAGATGCCGCTGAACCGGCTGCCAGTTCGCAACGGCCCCTGCGCGTCGAGTCGCGTCCGCTCGATTCCTCCCTCGTTCCTACCCCACCGCCCCCTCGCGCCTAGTTTCACGCTCGACGTCATGTGGGTGCCGGCGTGTGCCGGCCACGGAGCGGAGGCATCACTCCGCGACTCACGTCTTTTCGAGGAGGGTGTATGCGATCCAGGGCGTTGTGGTCGCCGATCATGTGTTTGGCGATTGCGTTCGTTTTCGTGTCGACATCGGGCATAGCCGCCGGCCAGACCGCAGGAATCTTTGGCATCGTCAGCGCCATCGTCGAGGATCCTCAACATCGTCCCGTGCCCCAGGCCGACATCACCTTGCGCGCGCAGCTTTCGAGCTGGCAGGCGCAAGCGCAAACGGATGCCGACGGGAAGGTCTCGTTTACGACCGTGCCCGCGGGCGAATACACGATCTCTGTTACGAGACAAGGCTTTCAAACCGTCGAACAACGGGTCATCGTCAGGTCGGGAACCGTCACCTCAGTCGCGTTGGCCCTGCCCCTTGGAACCGTGTCGGAGACCGTTCAGGTCATAGCTGTTGAAGGAACCGTCAATCTGAAGTCCGTCACAACCGAGAGTCTCGTCACACGCGACCAGATCGAACGCACCCCCGGCGCCCTCCGGACCAACAGCATGGATGTCGTGACGCAGTTTGTGCCCGGCTCGTACATGATTCACGATCAATTGCACATTCGTGGCGGGCATCAGGTGTCCTGGCTGGTCGATGGGGTGCCGGTCCCCAATACCAACATCGCCGGCACGGTTGGGCCCCGGTTCGATCCGAAGGACATCGACACGATCGAGATCCAGCGCGGTGGCTACTCCGCCGACTTCGGCGATCGCACGTACGGCGTGTTCAACGTCGTGCCGCGGTCCGGCTTCGAGCGAAACCGCGAAGCAGAACTACTGCTCAACTACGGCACCTTCCACGAGACCAACGACCAGTTCAGTCTCGGCGACCACAGCAGCCGGGCCGCGTACTACGCCAGCGTGAACGCGAACCGCACAAACCTCGGCCTCGAGACTCCTGTGGCCGACACGATCCACGATCGGGGTACGGGGATCGGCGGCTTCGGATCGTGGATGTACAAGCCCACGACCACCGACCAATACAGGCTCGTCGCATCCGTGCGCGCCGATCACTACCAGATCCCCAACGGGCCGGACGAACAGAACGCTGGCATCGATGA
>JBGPJH010000320.1:0-3327 GCA_041485305.1 Vicinamibacteria bacterium
CGACGATGTACGGGCTATCGGGCGGGCCACGCAGGGCGTCACGCTGATCGACATCGAAGGCGACGACAAGGTCGTGTCGATCGCCAAGCTCGCTGAGCGGGAAGACGAGGAGACCAGCGGCTCGACGGCCCCATGAGGCTCGGTAGCGTGCTCGCCGCTGCGGCGGTCCTCCTGGTTCTGCTCGCCTGCTCTGTCAGCAGGGAACAACTCGTCCTGGAAGAGTTCTTCGCGGCATCCAGACTCCGCGATACCACCGCGCTCTCTCGACTGTCGATCGTCGTGTTGGAACCTCGCGAAGCAGGGGCAGTCGGCCGGGTCGAGGTCCGCCGCGTATCCGGGATGGAGCGAGCACCTTTCAGTTGGGGCGACCGCGTGGCCGAGCTGAGCCTGCAGGGCATTTCCGATCCGAACGCACCGGGGTTGGCCGGCGAGATCGAGTCGGAAGAGGTGACGGTCGTGGCGCCCCTCAGGTCTCCCGACGGCCGCCAGGGGGAAGCCACCCTCGTCGTGACGCTCGGCCGCGCGGTCGTTCAGGGCGACCGCAAGGTCGGCGGCCGCTGGATCGTGACGGCCGTCAAGGGCGTGCCGGGAGCCCGCGCTCTTCCACGACCGTAATCAGCCAGTCGCCCTCGACTTTTGCCATGGCCAGGTCAGCGTGACGCACCTCGACCCGCGCCTCGCCGCGTGGCGGATCGGTCGACGCCATTTTGACGGTTAGGGTCACCTGCGCGGACACGTGATCGGGCGCGAGCTTCACGACCACGTCGGCCAGCTCGACGACGACCCGGCCCAGCGGCGCCTCGCGGTCGATCGCGGCGACGAGCAGCTCCCGCGACAGAATCAGCCGTTCGGCGACGCGGATCTGTACGTCCGGGGCAAAGTATTCGCGGAGCGCGGCCACGCGGGTCAGACGTGCCGCCTCGTTCTCGGAAACCGGGTTCGCCACGATCTCGGCGAGGTTGCTGAGATGACGCCTGATCGCCCGTTCGTCGCTCGGCCAGTAGCGATAGACAAGGCCGCTGGCGACCAGCCCGAACACGATGACCGCGACAGCCGTGCCCGAGACGCTTCGGTCCGCGCCAGAGCCCGCCTTCACGCGGGCTGGAGGCGCGCGTATTTGGCGCGCAGCGTCTTCTGTCCGATGTTCGAGAACCGGACGACGAGCTTCGTGTCGTCACTCAGGGCCTCGACGCTGATCACGCTACCAACCCCGAACTGCGGGTGGCGCACGCGCATGCCGGGCCGCAAGGCCATTCCAGTCGACTGGTCCTCGTCCTGGTAGGCGTAGCCCGCTTCGTCCTCCCGCGAGCGCCCGCCGCGCGAGCCTCGGCCGTACGGGTTCGTGCGGAACTCGTAGTGTGGAAACTGTCCCTGGTGAGGCGACGATGAGTATGCCGGAGCAAGGCGATCGATGAGGTCTGCCGGCACCTCGTCGATGAAGCGCGACGCCTGTCCCGCCTGGTACTCGCCGAACACCCGCCGCCGCGCGGCGCCGGTCAGGACAAGACGCTGCCGGGCCCGCGTCATGCCAACGTAACAGAGGCGGCGCTCTTCTTCGAGCTCCTCCTGGTCTTCGCTCGACCGGGAGTGGGGGAACAAACCCTCTTCCATGCCGGCGAGGACCACCACAGGGAACTCCAGACCCTTGGCGCTGTGCAGCGTCATCAGCCAGATGCGCGCATCGCGTGTGCCCTGCTCCTCGTCGACGTCCGACAACAGCGACAGACGGTCCACGAACCCGCGAAGTGACGGCTCAGCCTCGCGGCTCTCGTAGTCGCGCGCTGCAGATACCAGCCCGGCCAGGTTCTCGATGCGTGCTTCCCCGTCTTCGGTCCGGTCGTCGCGCAGATCTTGAAGGTAACCGCTGCGATCGAGCAGTTTGCCGATCGCGATGGAGACCGACTCCTGGCGTGCGACCTCTGTGAGGCTGACAACCAGGTCGCGAAACACCGTCAGCGAGGCCGCCGCCCGGTTGCCGAACGCGCGATCCGTCAGGCCTCGAAGCAGGCGTGCCCACAGCGAATTCGCCGACACGGCTGGCTGCAGGCCGGCGCCGAGAAGCGGGAGGGTCTCGGTGAGGGGCGCCTCGACTTTTTCGACGGCGTCCATGACGGCCTTCCCGATGCCGCGCGCTGGAACGTTGATGACGCGCCTCAGGCTGACGTCGTCGTGCGGGTTGATGACCAGCCGCATGTAGGCGAGGGCGTCCTTGATTTCTTTGCGCTCGTAAAAGCGGACGCCGCCCACGATCTTGTACGCGAGCCCTTCACGCATCAACGCGTCCTCGATCGTGCGCGACTGGGCGTTGGTGCGGTAGAGCACGGCAACCCTCGCCTCGACGTCGTCGGCGAGCGCCGCCCGCGCCGTGCTCGTGATGAAGGCCGCTTCCTCGAGCTCGTCGGCGCCGCGGAAATACCCGATGCGGGCGCCGCCGCGCCGGTCTGTCCAGAGATGCTTGTCTTTGCGGTTGCGATTCTGGCCGATGACCGCCGACGCGGCATCGAGAATGATCTGCGTGGAACGATAGTTCCGTTCGAGCTTGACGATCCGGGCCTCGGGAAAGTCCTGCTCGAAGTCGAGGATGTTACGCAGGTCCGCCCCGCGCCACTTGTAAATCGACTGGTCCGGATCGCCGACGACGCAGAGGTTGCGGTGCACCTCGGCCAGGCGGCAGATCAGCAGATACTGCGGCCGATTCGTGTCCTGGTATTCGTCCACCATCACGAACCGGAACTGCTGCGCGTACTTCGCCCGGACGGTCGGCGAGCGTTCGAACAGCTCAACGGTGCGGAGCAGGAGGTCGTCAAAATCGAGGGCGTTACTCTCGCCGAGCGCCTTCACGTAGTGGGCGTACACTTTCGCGATGTGCTCGTCGCGCCGATTCCAGCCGGCGGCGCCGGCCACAGCGTCGGGATCTTCCATGCGGTTTTTCGCATGACTAATCCGCGATAGGGCCGCCCGCGGCTGCACGAAGCCGTCGTCGATATGGAGGTCTTTCAGGGCTTGCTTGACCACGGTCAACTGATCGGCGGAATCGTAGATGACGAAATCGCGAGACAGGCCGATTGCGGGCGCCTCGCGACGGAGCAGACGGGCGCAGAGCGAGTGAAACGTGGAGAGCCACATCCCGCTGCAATCCGCGCCGAGCAGCGCCTCGACGCGCGTCCGCATCTCCTCGGCCGCCTTGTTGGTGAAGGTGACCGCCAGAATTTCAGCGGGATGTGCGTGACCGTCGCCGACGAGATAGGCGATGCGGCTTGTAATGACGCGCGTCTTGCCGGAACCGGCGCCGGCCAGAATCAGGAGGGAGCCCGAGACGTGGAGGAC
>JBGPJH010000321.1:0-3321 GCA_041485305.1 Vicinamibacteria bacterium
CCACGAGCTGAATCGAGAGCGTCTTGGTTTCGTCGAGCGGGATGGACCGCGTGAGCGCCAGGCTCACATTTGAGGTACCTGGTCCGACGATGGTATTTCGTCCGGCGTCCCCATACGTGCCGGCCGCCGGGACGGAGAACCCGGCGGTGTTGAAAAAGAGCGCCGCGGTGGGGTCGGCGACCGCAATCGGCTCGCCGCTGTAATTCGCCCGCAGCGTGCCGTTCACTCCGGTGGCCACGTCACCAACGTTGCCCAGGACGCGCGCCGTGAAGGGAGTGCCCGACGCCAATTGAACGGATCCCGTAATCTGCCAGCTGCCGAGCAATGCCGCCGGTGTCCCTCCTGTCAACCACCGTCGATTGACCCCGAATGGCAAATCGTAGGTGGCGCTCCCCGAGAGGCGATGCCGCTGATCGAAGCTGGACGGCCCCCACTCGGCCTCCAGATTCTGTGGATTTTGCGCGACGACGGTCGCGCCCCCGCCGATCGACGACGCGTTGTCCATCGACTTGGAGAGCGTATAGGTGGCCGAGGCGGCAACCCCGTGCGATTGCCGCTTTCGGATGCTGAGCGTCATCGCATTCATCAAGGACCGACCGGTCGACGACTCCCACAAGAACGGCTGGACACCCGCGATCCGAAGCGTGCCGTCTGGATTTCGGTCAGGGGCGCTGACGAGATCGAGATTCGTGCCCTTCGTCCCGGTGTACGCGATGTCCATCGTCACCGTGCGGGTGAGATTGCGCTGGAGATCGGCGTTGTAGATTTGCACGAACGGCAGGCGGTAATTCGGATCCACGCCGTAGTTGTTCGTCGTGGCGCCTGTCGCGGAAAGCAGCGCCGTCTGTAGCGGAATGGGGCTCGACGCCGTGCCCAAGGCCATATCGGTGTTGGCGAAGGGCGGCTGGGCCGCCAACTGGAGCGCGATCGACTGGTATACGGACGCGTTGTAGTTGATGCCGTAGCCGGTTCTGAAGGTCGTGTCGTCCCTCAGGCGCCACGCAAGGCCTACACGAGGGGCGAGCCCGCCGCGGAACGGTCGGACAATCGAACCCGGGAGCGCGCCCGAGAACGGCCCGATCCCGCCCGCGAGAATGGGCACCGCACCGGTGAAACCAGGAGACGTGTCGAGCGTGGCCAATCGATTGCTCGCTTCCGAGACCGGCGAGTAGTACTCGTATCGCAGCCCCACATTCAGCGTCAGCGTTTTGGCAACCCGCCAGTCGTCCTGAACAAAGAGATCAGCCGATCGTGAACGGAACTGTTCGAGCCCCGGCCCGTACTGGACGGTCGCCTGCTGCGGCAGTCCCAGCAAGAAGTCCGCGAAATCGAGGCCTGTGTAGAGGCCCGTGAACACGAAGCTGCCGTTCGCGTTTGCATCAGTACGGCTGTCGGAGCGAATGTCCCGGTAGTCGCCCCCGAACCTGATCGTATGCGTTCCTTTCGTCTTCACGACCGTATCGCCAATGGCGATTGTCTGGTTCGTCTGCTCGGACGGAGCGCCCTGGCGGAGGCTTGTGAATGAGCTGAACGAAAGACCCGGCACGCCCCAGTCGAACGGGTCGGACGAGACGCCGAGCAGGCCGGCGTTGCCGGCGACATTCTGCGTGCCGGCGAACGCGTTCTGGGTCGCTGTGCGCTGATGATTGAAATCAGCACGCAGCGTGTTCAAGACTCCCGCCTTGGTGAACGAGTAGCTGACCGGCACGTCCCACGCGCTCAGGGTCGTGTCGCCACTCAACGTCGCAAACGGATTGGCGTTCGTGTTCTCGGAACGCCGAAAGTGCATCTGGATGTTCAGGTTCGACGAGCCGACTTGCCCCCCGCCGCGCCCGCCGCCGAACCCGCCGCGTCCCTCCCCATCCGGCCGTCCTTGCTGCGAGCCGTCGCCGAACCTCTGTACGAAACGGATGTTGAGGTCGTCGATCTGACTGGTCGTAGTGGTCAGCGTGTGGAGGTTCTGCGTCGGACCAGGCTCGTTGGGCAAGGGGATGAAGTTCAGCAAGTGCGTCGCAGCCGGGTTCAGGTCGGAGACGGGAATCTGGGCCGCAACGAACGGCTGTCCCGTCGTCGGATCGATGATCGTCCGGCCGAGCGCCGACAGATCGCCGGCACGCTCCGCTGCGGTCGGCACGGTCGAATACGCGCTGTACGGATTCCGCGAGTGGTTGCCTGTGTAATTGAGGAAGAAGAAGTCGTGGGCGCGGTCGAAGAGCTTCGGGATCCCCAAGGGTCCGCCAATGGTCGCGCCGAATCGCTGCTGAAAATAGTCAGGCTTTGTCGTGGGCTGACCGGTGAGCGAATACGGCGCCGCGTCGAGCGCGGAGCTGTCGATGCTTTGAAAGAAGCTGCCGCGAATCCGGCTCCCGCGACCACGGCCGATAAACGCCCCGGGGCCACCCAGGGCGCCAATCGGTCCACCACCGAAGCCCCCAGGCCCCGGGCCTCCTGGACCTTCCTGCGGAGCGCTTGGCCCCACAAACCCGACACGTTGGGCAAGGGCGTCCGGGCCACCGAAGAACGCGGCATTCGGCTGCGGGTTCCCAATCGTCGCGAGCGCTTCGGTCGATGTGTCTGGCGGGAAGCCCGGAGGTAACACACCCTCGACGGACGCGTCACCCCCGGCATCGTCGAGGCGGCTGGCCCCGGCTCGATCGGTCAGGAGCTGGAGGCGCTGGAACTGCTGCGGCGCGCCGCCTTGCCGACCGCCTCCTTGCGCCTGCGAGCCGAAGCGAGCCGGCGCTCGGCTGCCACCGCTGGGCGAGACGCTAGCCTGAGGGGAGGATAGGGGGGGTGCGGGCGCCGACGCGGTGGGGGGCGCGCGCGACGCAAGCGTCATCGAGACGTCGACGCGCAAGGGGCAAACACTGAGGTCGACCATCACTTCACGCGATACCGTCTCGAATGCGATGAGATCGGCTATCAGCGTGAACGGTCCACGCCCCGGAGCCTTCAGCTCGAATGTGCCGTCAGGCACCGACGAGCTGACATCTGCGATCTCCCCGCCGGCATCCTTGAGCCCGACGACAACCCCCGGGAGAGGATGGCCGCGGTCGGTGACGGTACCAACAACCAGACAGACGCCTGGCGTCTGCCCGTGCACGAGCGGTGAGGCGCCCATCACGACCGTAGCCAGCAGTCGCGGCCTCAACCGCCGGGAAGACGGCGCCCTAAGGGCGTCGCGCGGCCTGACAGGACGGCGAGGCGGCGGAAGCCGGACATCGTTCATTGCACCTCACTTGACCTCATCGCCCTCGCCTCTCGTTCTTTCCGAACACGTGAACCGATTCAACGGTCTTGTTGCCGCCGGATTCGGAGTAC
>JBGPJH010000322.1:0-3274 GCA_041485305.1 Vicinamibacteria bacterium
AGGCCTTTCAGCCAGATTGATCGGGCGAGCAGCCTCATCTCGATCAGATTGTAAATGGCCCGATCACGCGACAGGGCTCTTTTCGTGTTTCGGTACCGACATCCGCCGGCGACGCCTGACGACGAAGGCGAGCGCGAGGGGATACGCCATGGCAGCGCACGCCGCAGCGCCGACGAGCGATCCCACGACGTAGGGCCAGAGCAGCGGGCGTAGTAAGAGGCCAAGCTGATACCAGAACTCGCGATGTCTCAGAGAGAGGCGAAACAGATCGCCCAGCCGCTCCCTGAAACCCTGTGGCAGCCCCGTCCGCGTGATCGCCGCCCCCAGCATCGTCGTAAACGCATAGTATTCCGCGATGATCCACGGCAGGTTGGAGTACACGCCGAGGAGCACAGCCACACGGTTCAGATTCAGCAGGATGGCCAGCATGAGCCCAATGATCGTGTGCAGCCCGAGGAAGGGAGAGAAACCAACAAAAACGCCGAGCGCGAATGCTGCTGCGGTCCGCTCGGCGCTGTCGTTGACGTGTAGGAGCGTGCTCAGCCACCGGCGGACGAGTGCGCGCGTCAGGTGGATCATCGGAAGTGACCGAACCCGGGGGGCAATGCCTCGTCGACCGTCCGGCCCTCGACCTGGCGGCGAAGCCGAACCTCGTTGTCGCCGGTGCACACCCCGATCCTGGTTAAGGGCACGCCGCCGTGCCTGCTGACGGGTAGAAGGCGACCGCGACGCCGCGGCTGGACCGCGAAGAGCAGCTCGTAGTCGTCGCCGCCGGCGATCCCGTCGACAATGGGATCTACGCCGCGTGCCTGGAACCAGGCGCGCGCGCTCGGCTCGATCGGAATCGCCTCGGCGTCGATGATCATCCCGACTCCGCTGGCCTCGGCAATCTGGCGCAGGCCGTCGGCCAGGCCGTCGCTCAGATCCATGCAGGCCGATGCCGCCCGATTTCTCCCCAGGAGCAGACCACATCGCACCCGCGGTTCCGGATAGAGATACCGCTTGACGCACGGCTCGACGGCCGGAACCGGGACTGCCTCGCTGGCGCTGGTTTTCAGGGCCTGGAGTCCCGCAGCCGCGGCGCCAATCGAACCGGTGACGTAGACCGCGTCACCTGGCCGTGCGCCGCCGCGCGTCAGGATACATCGGCGTTTGGCGGTGCCGGTGACAGTGATATCGATGACGAGCGGACCCGGCGATCTGGTGAGGTTGCCGCCTGCGACGTGCACTCGATGTTCGCCCGCGAGGCGCGCGATGCCAGACGCGATGGCATCGAAGTCGACACAGGGCAGAGCCGGGGGCAGCGCAAAGGACAGGAGCGCCAGGCGTGGCTCGGCACCCATTGCGGCCAGATCGCTCAGGTTGACCGCGAGCGCCCGGTGCCCGATGGCGTCGGGCGGTACAAAGCGTCGATCGAAGTGTACGCCCTCCACAATTGCGTCGACCGTCAGGACTTCCAGCCGGTTCCGCGCCGGCTCGACGACCGCCGCGTCGTCGCCAATTCCAAGGACGATCCAGGGGGGAGGGGGCGGCAATATGCTGCTGATACGCGCGATCAGCTCGCGCTCGGACAGATCTGAGACGGTCATTGCCTGGCGTCGGCGGGGCCCGCGGTCCGTCGCCTGGCACCGCTCATTTCGCGTAGTCGACCGCGCGGGTTTCGCGAATGACGGTAACCTTGATCTGGCCCGGGTACTCGAGCTCGTTCTCGATGCGGCGCGCGATGTCTTTCGAAAGCCAGACGGCTTCCTCGTCGGAGATCTTCTCGCTTTCGACCATGATGCGGATTTCCCGACCGGCCTGCAGCGCAAAGGACTTCGACACCCCTTTGAAGGAATCGGCGATGCCCTCCAGCTTCTCGAGCCGCTTGACGTAGGACTCGAGGATGTCGCGACGCGCTCCGGGTCGGGCGGCCGAAATCGCGTCGGCCGCCTGCACGTTCATCGCTTCGAGCGAAGGCCAGTCGATGTCCATGTGATGGGCCGCCATGGCCATCACGACAGCCTCGCTCTCGCCGTGCTTGCGGAGAAAGTCGATGCCCAGCTCGAGGTGGGTACCCTGCATCTCGCGATCGATGGCCTTGCCGATGTCGTGGAGAAACGCCGCACGCACCGCGACGTGCGCGTCGAGACCGATCTCGCGGGCCATGATGCCAGCCAGCCGCGCGACCTCGGCCGAATGCGACAAGACGTTCTGGCCGTAGCTGGTGCGGAATTTCAGCCGGCCCATCAGGCGCAGGATCTCGGGGTGCAGGTCGTGGAGTCCCAGTTCGAACGCGACCGCCCCGCCTTCCTTCCGGACCTGCTCTTCTGTGTCGTCCTTCACTTTTTGCACGACTTCTTCGATGCGAGCCGGGTGGATGCGCCCGTCGGCAATCAAGCGCTCGATAGCTTGCTTCGCGATCTCACGTCGGTAGGGATCGAACCCGGACAGGATGATTGCGCCCGGCGTGTCGTCGACGATCAAGTCGATGCCGGTGGCCAACTCGAGCGCCCGGATGTTGCGCCCCTCGCGTCCGATGATGCGGCCTTTCAGATCGTCGCTCGGCAGATCGACCACCGAAACCGTGGTCTCGATGGCGTGTTCGGCGGCGCTCCGCTGGATGGCCTCGGTAATGTAGTGCTTGGCGAGATCGGCGGCCGTTTCGCGCGCCTCGGTGTCCAACCGCTTCAGCAGATTCGCGGAGTCGTGCCGCGCGTCGGCCTCGATGTGTTTGAGGAGCAGTTCCTTGGCCTCTTCGGCGGTCAGGCCCGCGACCCGCTCGAGCTCGTGCTGTTGCCGGGCGACCAGTTGCCCGAACTTGGCTTGCGCGGCTTCCGCGCTCTTCTCGCGGCTGGCGACGGCTGTTTCGCGCCCTTGGAGCTCCGTTTCACGCCGCTCGATCGACCCCTGGCGTTCGGCTGCCTGCGCCTCGCGTCGAATCAACGTCTGTTCGAGCGTCTGGGTCTGTTGCCGCTCCTGCCGGGCCTGGCGCTCCGCCTCCATGAGGATGTCATGCGCTTTCTCTTTAGCGTCGAGAAGCGTTTCCTTCTTGCGCGTCTCCGCATCGCGCTCGGCGTCCTTGATGATGCGGAGCGCCTGCTCTTCGGCGCGGCCGACCGTCTCGGCGGCGATCCGCTTCCGGTTGGCGACCCAGACAGCAAACACCGCCCCCGCCGCAACCAGCGTGACGAGCGCGACGACGAGGTATGTCGGCAACACGCGTGACGTCCTTTCCGGTGACCCATGTCGGGCGGAAATGGGTCGGCGCCGCGCGCGGGGGTCCGGCCCCGCG
>JBGPJH010000323.1:0-3261 GCA_041485305.1 Vicinamibacteria bacterium
CTCCCTCGCGCATCTGAAGGGAACCCTGCTGGCATTTGCGCGCGACATGTTCTCGGGCGACGCGCGCGTGCGCTTCAGGCCGAGCTTCTTTCCCTACACGGAACCGAGCGCCGAGATCGACATCAGCTGCTGGCAGTGCGAAGGCCGCGGGTGCCAGATGTGCAAGCAGACGGGCTGGATCGAGCTCGGTGGCTGCGGCATGGTGCACCCGGCCGTGTTCGAGGCCGTGGGCTACGACGCCGAACGCTCCACCGGATTTGCGTTCGGCATCGGCAGCGAGCGCGTCGCGATCCTTCGCCACCAGGTGCAGGACATTCGGATGTTCTTCGAGAACGATCTGCGTTTTCTCGAGCAGTTTCCGTACTGATGAGACTCCTCGTTTCCTGGGTTCGCGACTTCGTCGACGTCAGCGCCCCGGCCACCGATATCGCCGACAGGCTCGCCCTGCGGGGCTTCGAGGTCGCGTCGATCGAGCCGTTGGCGGGCGACGACGCCGTCATCGACTTTGAGGTGACCGCGAACCGCCCCGACTGCCTCAGCGTTCTCGGGTTCGCTCGAGAGATTGGGACCGTCTACGACCTGCCGGTGCGGGCGCCGTCCGCCGAGGCAGGTTCGCGGCTGCCGCTGTCGACCGTCCCGTCAGGAGAGTCTGATCGCCTCACGGTCACGCTCGAGGACAATGACCTCTGCCCGCGCTATGCCGCGGGGGTCGCAGAGGTCATCGACGCCGCCTCGCCCCACTGGCTGACGACGAGGCTGCAAGCGTCGGGCGTCCGGCCGATCAGCCCGTGTGTCGACATCACGAATTACGTGCTGATGGAGCTCGGCCATCCCATGCACGCGTTCGACCTGGCCGCCCTCGCCGGCCACGAGCTTCGCATCCGCCGTGCACGGATCGGCGAGGCCCTGACAACGCTCGACGGGATCGAGCGCAAGCTGGACGAGGACATGCTCGTGATTGCCGACCGGCAGCGGCCCCAGGCAGTGGCGGGCGTGATGGGCGGCAGCACGTCTGAAGTGTCCCGCGCGACGCGGGTCGTGGTGTTCGAGAGCGCATACTTCAAGCCGGCGTCCGTTCGACGAACGAGCAGGAGGCTCGGGCTCAGGACGGAGGCATCGTCTCGGTTCGAGCGTGGCGCCGACGTCAACCTGCCGGTCGTGGCTCTGCAGCGCGCGATCGCGTTGATGCAACAGATCGGGGCCGGGCGGGTGGTCGGACCCCTCGTCGACCGATACCCGCGACATCAGGGCCCGCGGTCGGTTACCCTTCGCCGCGAGCGCTTGGAACGGTTGCTGGGTCTTAGGGTCCCGGAAGACGAAGTCGCACGGATTCTGCGCTCCCTCGGTTTGACAGTCACGCTATCGGACGGTGGCTGGAACGTCGATGTGCCGACGTTCCGCGTGGACCTCCTCCGCGAGGTCGACCTGATCGAGGAAGTCGGACGCCACTACGGCTTCGACAAGGTCGAGCCGGCGTTTCCGGCGATGGAAAGCGCGGCGCCTCCACCCGACCCGCGGGTCTCGCGCGACCAGCTGCTGCGCCGCATCCTGACTGGCGCCGGCCTATCCGAGGCCGTCACCTTCGGCTTCATCGAAACGAAGTCGGCAGAGCCGTTTGCGCCCGACGGCAATTCGGCGGATCTCGTGGCGGTTGCGAATCCCCTGTCGGCAAAGTTCGACATGATGCGTCCGTCGCTGCTGCCAGGATTGCTCGATGCTGTGGCGCACAACCGCCGACACGGCCTGCGGGACGTGGCACTCTTCGAGATCGGCTCGCGTTTCACGAACGCCACCGGCGAAACGCGCGGCGTGGCGGTCGCATGGACCGGGACCGCGAGCCCCGAACACTGGTCCGGTGGCGCGCGCGAGGTCGACTTCTTCGATGTGAAGGGGGTGATCGAACTGGTGTGCGGTGCATTGGCCGACCCCGCCCGATTCGAAGCCGCGACCCGAAGCTTTCTCGTGCCGGGCCAGGCGGCCGACGTGATCGTGGCTGACACGCCGGTTGGCGTGGTGGGTCAGGTGGCGGCGGCTCTGGTCGAACGGGCAGGGGCCCCGCAGCAGGACAAGGTGTACATCGCCGAGCTCGATCTCGATCGCGTGTCGGGCGTGCGCATTGAGAGCAACGAATGGGTGCGCCCGCTGCCGCGCTACCCGTTCGTCGTGAGAGACCTGTCGGTCGTGGTCCCGGATACCTTGCCTGCCGAGATCATTCGTGGCACCATTCAGGCGGCCGGCGAACGCGCCGCGGTGCCGCTCGTGGGGGTCGCGTTCTTCGATCGGTACGTAGGCACAGGGGTGGCGGCGGGCTCGGTCAGCGTCTCGGTGCGCCTCACGTTCCAGGCGGCCGACCGGACGCTCACCGACGCGGACGTTCAACAGGCGTTCGATACGATTCTCGCAGCGTTGGTGCGCGAGCACGGCGCTCGGCAACGGTGATGTCATGGTGAAACCAGCAGCACGCAGCGTCGAACTCGAGCCGATCGATCGCCTCGAGGAAAAGGTGAGGCTGCTCGTCGGAATGGTCGATCAAATGAAGTCGGAGCACGCACGGGCGGCCGAAGAGAACCAGCGGCTGGCGCGCGAGCTCGACTCGCTTCGAGCGAGGCTCGCCGCCACAGAGTCACAGTCGGCCGAGCTGGCGGCCCTCAAAGAAGAGCGGGACAAGATCCGGACACGTGTGGGCGACATGCTCGAACAGCTCGAGGCGCTAAACCTGTAACCGACGGCCGCGCGTCGACGGTCGCGGGAGGCGCCCGACCATCCACGCGCGACTCGGTCCCCCGACCATGCCTGACGCCGGAAACATCGTCCCCGTCCAGATTCACGGGCAGCGCTATCCGATTCGGAGCTCGCTCGAGCCGGAGTACGTCTCGAGGCTGGCTTCCTATGTCGAAGAGAAAATGCGGGCGGTGGCCGATTCGGCGCCGACAGGCGATTCGCTGCGGTTCGCGGTCCTGGCCGCGCTGAACATCACCGACGAGCTGTTTCGCTGTCGCGAGGCCACCCGGGCGCGCGACGGGGAAATCGCTGAGCGCGCCGGAGAGCTCGAACGCTTGCTCGATCGGGTCCTGATGACCTAAGATCCTGGTGGCGTTTGAGTTCCCTGCTTTGCGCGTGATGGCGGCAGGCTCGTTTGAGCCAACGTTTCACCGAAGTGAGTCGCGACGCCGCGCGGTGTGCATGCCTCGGTGCGAGGAAGCCTAAAGCGCGGCTTTTCTGAGCGGTTCCACCTGCTTACGCAGGTTCATCGACCTCCCC
>JBGPJH010000324.1:0-3196 GCA_041485305.1 Vicinamibacteria bacterium
GGAACGTAGGCTTCCGGCTGGTAGTAGTCGTAGTAGCTGACGAAGTATTCGACCGCGTTCTCGGGAAAGAATCGCCGAAACTCTTGGAAGAGCTGGGCCGCGAGCGTCTTGTTGTGCACCATGACGAGCGTGGGCCGGTTCACGCGCGCGATGGTGTGGGCCATCGTGAAGGTCTTGCCGGACCCGGTGACACCGAGCAACACCTGGTATGGATCGCTCCGCTCGAGCCCCTCGGTGAGTTCGCCGATCGCGCGGGCCTGATCTCCGGCCACATCGAAATCGGACACGAGGGTGAAGCGATCGTAGACCGAGGGCATGGTAACTCGCCATCGTACCAGACGCTCCGGGTCCGATGCCAGCGCCGACGCACCGCCTCGGATCACCTACCGCAGACATCAGGGCGGCACGAGCGGCCTGTGTGAAACGGGGTGCCCGGCCCGGAAAAATACCAGCGGCTTTTCCGACGCGACACTAGCGCCGATAAGGCGCGAAATACCCGTGGCGGGACCGAATGCGAAGGTCTCGCGCGTCGGACCGGGTCAGCTTGATCTCGACCCTCCGCCACCTGCCGTCGGCTTTGTCGTTCGTCGACACATAGCCGATGGTGTACTGGGCCCGGATCTCGGCGGCGACCTGCTCGTAGATCCTGTCGAGCTCCTTTGCCGACGCGGGAAACACCGCCTGGCCGCCGGCCGCGTCCGCGATCTGCCGGAGCACCATCTGCTGCTCGACCTTCGTGAGCGCGGACTGGTGGTCGAGCATACCGATCGCGTAAATCGTCACATCCGACGCCTTCACGAGCTCCATCAGATCGTGAAGGCGCATGACGCTGCGGGTGTCCCCGCCGTCGGTGTACAGGAGCATGACCTTCCGCCCGTCTTGCCCCGCGGCTCCATCGAGGTAGACGCCGATCGCATCGAACAGCGCCGTCTGGCCGCGTGTTTTCTTGGATCGGATGCGCTCGATGACCCGTGCGAACTCGCGCTGCTCGTAGCGTGCCGCGCGCACTTCGGTATCGAAGTCGACTAGGGTAATGTCGGTTGCCTCGGTCAGTGTGTTCAGGAACCTGACGGCGGCCGTGCGGGTGAACGCGATATCCTCACCCATGCTTTCGCTGACGTCGAGCAGCAGACCAAGATGCAGTTCCGGCGCCGGACTCCGTTCGCTAGCGAAGTACCGGACCGTCTGACGCGTGCCGGCCTCGAACACCTGGAAGTCGTCAGGCGCCAAATCCGCGATTGGCCTGCCTCGCCTGTCGACCACGCTGACGGCCAGATTCACCAGGTCGACGCCAGTTCGAAACACGGGCGACTGCTGCCCGGCGTCGAGAGCCGCCCCACGCACCCAGACCAAGGCGCCCACCGCACACATCGTCGCCACCTTGGTCCGCACGAAACCACACTACACCTTGCCGCCCGGTTTTGAAAATCGGTCACTCTCGCCGCGGCATATAATCATGAGTTGGTCCTCCGATGCGGTGTCTAGCCGTCTGCCAGGATGAGCTGGTCATCAGGATGCTCGATGAGATCCTGCTGCCCAGCTTCCAGGTCGAATTCATCGTCGACAACCGACCGCTTGCGCGCCGCCTGCACGACGCGGGTGTGCGGGTGATGGTCGGCGACCCTCGCCGCACCGACACCTTCGTCAAGGCCGATCTCGGGCCGAGCACCTGCGTCATCATCGAGGACAACGGTCGCCGCAGCCTGAAGAGAGTTCTGGAAGCGGTTAGAGACGCCGGCGGGGCCCTTATCTACGTGCTCGGCATCGGCGCGGCTGCCGGTGCGAAACGCACGGACGAGTTCCGGGAGGAGTTTCCAGACGTCTCGTATCTCGCCATGTCGGAGCTGTTTGGCGGGCCGCTGCTGACGGAATTCAGCCGGTCACTCACACGTGCGCGCGTACAGCAGTACCAGCGCTATTTCAACGACGCGGATCGGGTGCTCATCCTGCTCCACAACGACCCGGATCCGGACGCAATCGCCAGCGGCCTGGCACTTCGGAATGTGCTCCGGCGCACAAGAACCACCGCCATCATCGGGGCTGTGCACGGCGTCACGCGGCCGGAAAATCTCCGGATGGTCAACTTGCTCGATATCCACGTCGAGACCGTCACGCCGCAGATGGTCCATGACTTCGATCGGCTGGCCATGGTCGACGTCCAGCCACACTACTTCGGCGGCCTCATCGAGCGCGTCGATCTCGTGATCGACCATCATCCTGAACAGCCGGGCTACACCGCCGTGTTCAAGGATATCCGCGCCGATTACGGGTCCACGTCGACCATCCTGAGCGAGCACCTGCGCGCAGTGGACGTCAACATTTCAGAGCGGACGGCCACCGCGATGCTGTACGCGATCAAGTCCGACACGCTTTTCTTTAGCCGCCAGACCAACCGCGTGGATATCGAGGCGTTCTCCTACCTTTATCCACTCGCCGATCCGGCGCTCATCCGAAAGATGGAGGGAGCGGAGATTACGCTGGAGCGGCTCGACTACGTCCTCAAGGCGTATCGCGGCGGCGCGCTCGCCGACCAGGTGTTCTGCGCCTTCCTCGGAACCTGTTCGCGCGAAGATTTCATCCCCTACGTAGCGGATTTCTTCCTGCAGCTCGAACGAGTCAGATGGACCGTCATCGCCGGCATCGTCAACGACTCGTTGATTGTGTCGGTACGCAATCTCGGGTACTCCAAGAATGCCGGGGAGTTTGCCAGGCGATTCTTCGCGGACATCGGGAGTGCAGGCGGACACCGCGCCATGGCCAAGGCGGTCGTACCCGCCCTAGCCTTCCAGGAGAAATTCGGCCCGGTGGATTCCGAGCACATCAGCCTGCGCCTGCAGGAGCTCGTCTCGCAATTCCTGCACGACGCCCAACCCGTCGAGAGGAAACACGAGCCGGTTCGGTCGTAGGGCCGTTGCCCGGTGACGTGGTCCATTCTCATCAAGCCAGCGCCTGATCGAGGTCGGCCAGAAGATCGTCCGGGTCTTCCAAACCCACAGAGAGGCGAAGCATCCCTTTCAAGTACTTCGTTACGCTCTGCATCGCCAGATCGACACCCAACGCGATCGGCTCCTGATTGATCGGGGTCGCGAAGGTGTTGTCGATGACCGACAGCACACCGCGCGCCCGGCAGACCGCCGCGAGGCGGCGGATGTCCACGCACCGAAGCGTCGGGTTGACCGGCGACTCGAACCAGACC
>JBGPJH010000325.1:0-3193 GCA_041485305.1 Vicinamibacteria bacterium
CACGCGGTTCAAGCCTCCGAGGCCGTAGATCCGCGCCGGCCCGACTGAGGCACCGGCCTTGGCCGCCACGATCAGGAGACGGGTCGTGACGCGGCTGTCGAACTTGTACGTGTCGCCGCTGCCCACCGCCGTCACATCGGACGGCCTGACGACGCTCACCTCGGCGGCGACGAAGCGCGTGATCCAGTAGTCGACCCCGGCGGAGAGGACCGGCGTCGCGGACGTGCTGTTGCACGTGGTCGAGGTACCGCATGCGGCTGCGGCCGTATCGCTCAGGCTGGACACGCCCGCGCCGCCGAACAACCCCAGACCCTTGGCGGGCGTGCTCCATTGCCACGCGTGCTGCGCTCGCTCGGCGCCGGTCCGCAGCCAACTCGCGGGTGCGGGCCCTTGCCGGAGATGAACCGACACGTCGGACCCGTCGAAATCGACCACGAACGTCGTGATGGCACTGGCGGCGGACTACTCGGCCTGTTTCGAGACGTTCCTCTGGCGAGCACGCAGGACCCAGCGGATCGCGGCAAGAACGCTAAGCCCGACCGCCCCTCCCGTCGCGGCGCCCACGCCCGGCCGCCCGTCGTCCCCGCGCCCGTAGTTCCGCCTATCGATCACTGTGCCACTGGCCGCATCGGGGCTTGAGGTCGTCGTCGCCCAGTGCCAGCCTGCATGCCAGGCGTCGCGCCGGCGTCCGCGACGATAGGGCGCCGCATCGATCCCCGTTCCCTGCCAGGCCGCCTCGCAGCCTTCGGTCCACGCGGCCTTCCAAGTGTCGACGAACTTGTTCTGCGCCGTTTCGATCCGGCGGCGACGCCACGATCCGAGCGTGTGGCCGAGTCGAACGGCCGTGCGCGTCACGAAGGCTGAGTCGGAGGGCCCCGGGGGATCGTCCATAGACATCATCGTAAAGTTCAGGCTCCCGACACGTCAACCTGAGCCGGGGCTGATCGACGCTAATCGCAAGCTTCTACCGCTCAGGTTAGGCGAAGGACTTGCCGTGGACCGCACTCGAACCCCAGACCAAGGTCGGGAGGGCCGTAGGACGGGTAATGAGCACCGACCCCCTCCGATGTAGAGCGGCGACAGCTCTATCGTTTCTGGACGAGGACTATCTTGACCCAGCCGCTGGCAGCCGAGCCCTGGACGTTGATGTATCCGTCCTTCTCCGCACCGATCACGACAAGCTCGTCGCCCCTGCCGAGCGTCGCAAGGACCTTTCCACCGTCGCTCGGCTGCGCGAGTAAGCGGACATTTCCGATCTTGGGAGCCAGCACGTCCCCTTCGTTGAACACCGCGCCGGCCTTCGTCGCACCGCCCGCAGCCGCCTCCTGCTTGAGCGTGCCCACATTCCGCTGGAGGCTCGGATCGTTTCGAACGACCTGGACCACTTTGTTGTAGTTGTCCATGAACGCCGCCGCGATGATCTTGCCCTCGTTGGTGTTGCCGTAGCCTCCGCCGGCGGCACCAGCGCCGCCGCCAAACAGCGCACCGCCCAGCCTGAGATCGGCCTTCTTCGTGCTCCCCTCGGCCGCAGACACCTGGACTCCGCTGCGCGAATCAGCGAGCAACATACTCGTCTGCGCTTCCTTGAACTTCAGGCCCCCGGCAACCGCCCCGACGACGGGGGACTTTCGGCCGAGGATGCCGCCAACCGCGCCGCCAACGCCGCCGGCATTACCTTCCGAAAACACGACCGACGGCGTGAGAATGAAATCCGCCGCTACCATCTGTCCGCCGCCTATGTTCGAGTTCTGGCGAGTCTGGCCGGCCCTGGCGAGCTCGCGCTCCTGTTGCAAGTTCTGCATCGCCACGCCGCGCTCGACCACGATGAAGCAGTTCGACTGCTGAATCATCATCCGGATGAGGCCAACGGGCGAGGACAGGCGGTAGCGCGTGAGCGCACTGAGCACTTCATTCTGCGGCTCGACGACCGCAACGGCGCCCATCGGTTTGTCGCAGTGCTCGAGGCCGCTGTCGCCCGTGCTGCCCTCCGTGCCCGCCGCCCCGCGGACAACACTACCGCCTTGACCTTGCTTGGGCTGAGTGACTCCCTGGGCCCTAGCCGATGCCGCGACGAGGAAGGTGCAGGCGGCGACGATCGTGACGCGACGTGGTCCTGTGCTGAACATTGACACCCTCCTAACAGCGATGCGCCCAACGTTGTCAGAAATTGCTTTCATATATTACTACGGCGGTGTTTCCGCTTGACTTGGCGTGGACGGTGGATCACCCTCGGATGGAACGCAACAAATGACTGAGAGGGTCTATGAACGACCAACGAAAGAAGCTCGAATCTCACGGCGGTAATCGCTCTGCCATCGATCGTCGGACTGTCCTCGAACGCACGCTGGGGGCGACGCTCGCCGGTGCCGTCTTCGGAGGGTTCGTCGCCGACATCGCGGCTGCCGGACAACAGCGAGGGGCGACGGGATCGCCGAACATCCTGGGCCCGGAAGGCGTTCGACGGATCGTGACCGCCAACAACGCTCAGGGGAAATCGTTCATCGTCAGCGACCAGCGAATCACTACGGGGCAGTTTCCCAGTTTGTTCAAGGCGACCGGGGATAACCCGCTCGGGCCCGGCGCGGCGGGCGAGATGAAGGAGTTCCTGCCGACCGACACCCCCCAGATCGAGCCGGCGCTCGGAGGCAGCAGTTTCCACTACGTCACCATGCCAGCGTGGAAACCGGACATGAAGCCCCTCTGGCATCGAACGTTGACGCTCGATTACAACATTCTGCTCGCCGGAGAGCTTGTGCTGATGGTCGACTCCGGCGAGGTGACGCTCCATCCGGGCGATGTCGTGGTGCAACGCAACACGTTGCACGCCTGGCGCAACAACTCGACGACCGAACCGGTTCGTTGGGTGGCGGTCCTCGTCCCGATCCGGCGGCAAGCGTAATCGAGAGAGGTAAGGACAGCCCGCCCACGGAAAAAAGGCAGCTGAGACTCCCCGCAGGCTTGGGGGGCGTAGTGAACAAGAAATCGGTGCCGGCGTGGCTGCCCGCGCCGGCACACGTCTCTCAGAAATCCTTCACGAAGGCTGACAGCTGTCGGCTGAAAGCCCACCAAATTTCAAATATGCGCGGTGAGCGGGTTCTGCATGGGTCTGCCCGCCTCGAGCGACGTGAGAATGGTGTCCAAATACACCGGCGCGCGCGTGAACACGTTGTCGCCCAGGGCATCCGCCAGGGCG
>JBGPJH010000326.1:0-3178 GCA_041485305.1 Vicinamibacteria bacterium
AGGCGCAGGCGGCGGGGATACGACGCGAGAGACGAATGGGTGGCGCGCCCGAACAGCTCGACCGCCCGTCTGGCCCTGAAGTCGGCGTGCACGAGCGCGTGGAGCGCCCGGTAGAAGTCGGGCACGTACGTTCCCCGATACATCAGCGCGAGGTCGTCGGAATCGATCCAGTTCTGCTTTTCGCCGAGCTGCATCTTCACGCGATCGTGGAAAGGAGTGCCGGGGAGTGGATACGAGACCGAGATCCCGATGTCGTCGGGCCGGCACGCGCGCACCATCGCCAGGGTCAGGGCCACATCGTCGAGCGTCTCGCCCGGATAGCCGAACTGAAGGAAAAGCCCGACGGCGATCCCAGCGCCGTGCAGCCGGGATGTCGCGTCCCTGATCTGCTCGACGCGCGTTCCCTTTTCCATCGCGTCGAGCACGCGCTGGCTGCCTGACTCGGCGCCGATCCACACGGTGTGGCACCTGGCCGACCGGAGCGCACCAGTGACCGCTTCGGTCACTCCGTCCGCACGCATCAGACACTTGAACGGGACCGCCGCCTTTTTGGCCGCGGTCAGGTGCCCGAAGCGTTCAACCCAGCCTGGTTTGAGCCCGAAAATGTCGTCCGCCATCCACAGGTGGTCCGGCCGGTAGGTCGCTTTGAGCCACGCGATCTCGTCGACGACACTCTCCGGCGATCGGGCCGTGTACCGCTGCCCATAGATTGGCTTCGCGCACCAATTGCAGTGGTACGGACATCCACGCGTCGTGGACACGTTCATGGAGAAGTAGCCGTGCCGCTTGCGCCAGATCGTTCGATACCGGTCGACGTCGACCAGATCCCAGGCGGGGCGCGGCAACGCGTCGAGATCGCGGATGATGTCGCGCGGCCTCGTCCGCACGATCGAGCCATTCGCGTCGCGAAAGCACAGGCCGTTCACTCCCGCCAGCGTCGCATCGGAGCGCCCTGCCAGCACGTCGAGCACGTCCACGAGCGTTGCCTCGCCCTCGCCCGTGACGACCACGTGGGCGCCATGGTCGAGGTACAAGGCGGGGTGATCGCTCGCATCCGAGCCGGCCACGATAACCGCCGCTCCCCGATCGCGGGCGGCCGCCACCATCGACAGCGCGGCTGCCCGCATGCGAAGCAAGCACATCTTGCTGAGGTAGTTGAAACTGTCCTCGTAGACGACCGCAAACCGCGGGCGATGCCGTTCGAGCATTTGGACCCACTCGACCTCAGATTCGGCCAACATCGCGTCGAACAACGCCACCTGGTAGCCGCGATCTCGCACGTAGGCAGCCGCATACAACGCGCCGAGCGGGGCGTACGGCTGTCGAGCCGCCCACAGCTTGGGATCGAATCGGAGGAAGTACCCCTGGCCAAAGAGGACGTCGGCCGTCATTGAATCCCCGAGTGGCACGCGGCCGTCGCAGGCGAGGACGCCCTTACGTGACCGTCGACCGCCTGCCGGTACACCTTAAACGTCTCTCTTGCCGCCTGTTCCCACGAGAAGGCTCGCGCGCGCTGCAATCCGAGTCCCTTCAGGTGCTCGCGGCGATCGGGGTCGCGCGCCAGGGTCACGATCGCCTCGCCGATCGAATCGGCGTCGAGCAGATCCACGTGCGCGACGGCTCCACCGGCAACCTCGGTAAGCGCGGCCACGCGACCCGTGATGACCGGCGTGCCGCACGCCATGGCCTCGACCACCGGAAGGCCGAATCCCTCGTAGAGCGACGGAAACACGAACAACTCGGCCAGGCTGTACAGCGCTGGCAGGTCCTCGAAAGGAACGTAGCCGGTGAATCGAATCGCATCCTGAATCGCCAGGCGTTCGACCCGACCTTCGATGTCGCCCGACAGCCACCCGTACGGTCCGGCGCAAACCAGCTGATGCGGAAGGTCGCCCTTCTTCCGCCGCGCGGCGAAGCCGTCAATCAGTGTGGGCAGGTTCTTGCGCGGCTCGATCGTCCCGACGTACAGAATGAACCGGTCGGCCAGGCCGTACCGTTGGCGCACTCGCTCGAGAGAGGCCCGATCACGAACCGGCTTGAACGCGGGCGCCGCCGCTTCGTGCACGACGTGCACGCGGTCGAAGGGAACGCCGTACAGTCGAAGGATGTCGAGTTTCGCGCTTTGAGACACCGTGATGATGGCCTCCGCGCGTCGGGCGGCCAGATCGACAAGTGGACGATTGAGCACCACACGCCGCGGGGGGTGATACCGCGGGAACATCGTCAGGCTCATATCGTGGATCGTCACCACCGTCGGCACGGGCGATGCCAGCGGCACCATGCCGTTGGTGAAGTGCGCGACGTCGGGCGCCAGATTTCGAAGCATGCGCGGCGCCAGCGTCTGCATCCAGACCATGCGGGGCGTCCGCCACGGCGACGCGGCAACTCGAACGCGCAGCGGCAGCGGACGGACGGTATCAACGGCACGGTTGGACACGACGACCAGCTCGTCGTCTGGGTTTTCCTGCACGAGGTGCTGCAGCAGGTGCTCGCTGTAGTACCCGACACCGGTCCGTCCGGGTCTCAGCGTCGTTCCGTCAAACGCAATTCGCATTCGATGCAGCCGAGCCAATCGGACCTGCCAACAACCCGCTGTCGGAAAGAGTGGATGAGACCTGGCGCATGGGACTCAACCCGCCGCAGCCCACCGCAAGTCCGAGAGTGATGGCACTCAAGATGTAGATGGCCGTGAAACTCAGGAACGAGTCCACAAGACCGTGCACAGCAATGGCGGCGCCCGCCGCAGCCACCGACGCGCCGAGGGCCGCCATCTGTGGGTCCCGGGCCAGGAAGGCTGCCGAGACGAACGCGAGCAGCGATCGCCAGAACAGCCAGAGAAACCCAGCCATGCCGAGCAGCCCACCGCCGGCCAGCACTTCGAGGTACATGTTGTTGCTGTGAACGCGAGCGTCGGCGCCTGCGAGGCCTGCGTACTCGCCGTAGCGCAATCGGAAGTTGTCCGGACCGACGCCCGTAACCGGCCGCGCCAGAAACATTCTCATCGCCGCTCGCCAGAGCACCAGCCGGCCGGGGCGTAGCGCGGCCCTCGGCAACGGGCGCAGCGCCAGCGGAGGGAGCACCCCAGTTGCGGGACCGCTCACGGCTGTGGCGGTCGCAAACAGGACTGCACCTGGCTCGGTGCTGAACCAGAGACGGCGCTCCTGCTCGATGTCCCACA
>JBGPJH010000327.1:0-3153 GCA_041485305.1 Vicinamibacteria bacterium
ACGCGACCGCGAGAGGCTACGTCGTCATCGCGCCTGAGTATCGCGGCAGCATCGGCTACGACAAACAGCTGTACGACGCGATCGACTACGGCGGCGCGGAGATCGACGATGTGGTCTCGGCGGTGCGGGTGCTGAAGGCCAGCTACCCGGGCGTCGATCCCGGCCGAATCGGCATCATCGGCTGGAGTCACGGCGGTCTCATCACGCTGCTGTCGATCTTCCGCCGCCCGACCGTGTTCAACGCCTCGGTCGCGATCGTGCCCGTCACGAACTTGTTTCACCGTCTGGCGCGAAAAGGCGTTGACCGTCAGCGGCGGATGATTGACCCGCACAACCGTTTTGGCGGGCCGCCGTCCGAAAGGCCGGAGGTGTACAGGGAGCGCTCGCCGCTGTTCCACGTCGACAAGCTGCAGATTCCGCTCCTTGTTCACGTCGCGGAAAATGACGAGGACGTGAACATCGACGAGGCGATGCAGCTCGTCGATGCGCTTCGCGCGCGCAAGCCCGACCTGGCCGAGATCAAGGTCTATCCCAAACCGCCGGGTGGTCACACCTTCGATCGCCGAGTGCGTCCGCGCACGTGGCAGCCCGAGAACACACCAGACCAGCGCGATTCATGGGATCGCGTGTGGAGGTTTCTCGAGAACAAGCTGCAGGCCCCTTACAATTGAGAATGGTTGCGCCAGCCCGACCAATACCGCGCAACCCGCTTGACTCGCGGTCGCCGTCATCCGTTGAAGCCGAGCACTTGGATGCGTCCGTACTGTCGGAAATGGTGGTCGAAGGTGAAGGCTCTCGCGACGTGACGAGCGTCGAGCACGGCGAACGAGATCGCGTCACACAGCGTCCAGTCCTTGTCGGTGTGCCGAGACAGGATCTCCTTGGCTTTGTGCTCCTCGTCGGGTAGGGCTGGCACCACCGTCAACCCACCCGTCAGCAGCCACTCGCGCGCGATCGCTCTACCGAGCTTCCGCAAGAGCAGGGCGTGTGTTTCCGCTTCGATGTAGTTCGTGATGAAGCTCGGCCGCCGTTCGGACGCGATGTCACGAGCCACGGCGACCGCGCGGGCATGGTCCGCGTCGTCGGCGTCGAGCAACGCGAGGATGGCGCTCGAATCCCAGAGAACGCCGCGGGTCACCGATCGAGAATGGCGTGCTTGTCGCGGGCGCCGGGCATCCTGCCGCCGCCGCGGCCAGCGCCGACAAGACGGAACATCGGATGATCGTGAGAGAACGGGGGAATTCCCGCGGTCCGGCGCCGCCGCATGCGGGCCTGAACAGCACGCGCGGGGATGAGGCGCCGTCCGCCGCGGCGAATGCTGGGGAGATCGCCCCGCTGGATCAGTCGCCAGACGGTCGAACGTGAGAGGCCGAGTGTCCGTCCCGCTTGCTCAACGGTGATCATTTCCCCCAACATGCCCGAATCGTATCACAGTCGTCTCACCGTCTCAATCGTCTCATGGTGCTCGCGGCTGGCGTTGGTCAAGTTCAAAACATTGCCGCTGGGGCGGCCACTGATCCGGAGCGCACGGGGCGAGCGGGTGGTCAATCTGCAGAGCAGAAGGGAGCAGTTTCGGCGTGTCGCGGTAGCAGATTCTCTGGTGCTTGGTCCGCCTGCGCCGTTTCGCGGCCACGGCGGACAACCTTCGTTTGGCTTGGTCCGCCTTCGCAGGCCTGAACCTCGTGCTAAAATTAGAATTTGTCTCTCCGCGTGGGCCAGTAGCGCAGTTGGGAGCGCGCATGAATGGCATTCATGAGGTCACCGGTTCGATCCCGGTCTGGTCCACCATCCTTTCATTTCCATCCTCGATCGTCCGCAAATAGCTGAAGGCCGGTGCGGTTACGGCGGTTCGAACAAAGCCGTTTCCGTCGAACGCGATTCCGTCTGGAAAGAACAGTTGTTGGAACCGCTGTCGCTGTTCGAGTGACGCCTGCACCCACAGGTCGGCGGCGCGCGGCAGAACGCGTTCTGCGAACGCCAGGATGCCCTCTACGTCGAGCTCATCGAGCTGGCCTGAGTGACGGTCGATCCGAACGAGCGTGAGCTCCTCTCGCAATTTCTCGGCGTGCCGGTCGTAAGTCTCGATATCGATGGAGCGCTCGAACAGGAACGCCTCGTCGAGACGGTCCAGCTTGCCTTGGATGGCCTTTGCAACTCGCTCCGCGTTCTCAAGCTCCTCGCGCACCGTTGCCTTCCGCGCCTTCCAGATCTGCAGCACCGATTCCTTGAGGAGCCGCATGTAGCCTGGCGTCGGCTGCAGCAGGGCGAGTTCGTCTGCGAAAACTCCTTCGAGCCTTTCCTTGGTCACGTTCACGGCACGGCAACCAGGGCGGCAGTGGTAGTAGGCGTAGTACTCGCTGCGACCTCTCGACCAGCTGCCCGTGAGTCCGCGTCCGCACGATCCGCAGCGGACGAATCCGCGCAGTGGGAAGTCCGGGTGCGCGCGCTGCTTCGGCGTGGTGCTCGGAAGTCGCCCGGATAAGACCGCCTGCACGCGGTAGAACAGGTCCTCAGAGATTAGCGGCTCGAAGTCACCACGCTTCGCGCGGACGCCGTACTCGGGCACGTCCACGATGCCGGCGTAGAGCTGATTGCTCAGCAGCACGCCAATCGCTTGCGACGTAAGCGGACGATTCCGGCGGTTCGTGAGGCCCCAGGCGCGTGCCTGCTCGAGCACTTGCTGCTTGGTGAAACGCCCGGTGGCGTACGCCTCGAATACGCGGCACACAATCGGCGCGCGTTCGGGGTCGGGCATCAGGCTCTTGCCAATCGCCCGCGGCGCATTCAGATAGCCGAGCGGTGCCAGGAACACCCAGCGTCCGAGCTCCAGTGCGGCCTTCATGCCGGCGCGGGTCCGGTCTGAGCGACAGTCGTTGTCGAACTGCGCGAATGCGGCAAGCACGCCCTCCATCAGCTTGCCGGTGGACGTGTCGTCGATCGGCTCCGTTGCCGACCGCAGCGAGATGCCCAGCGACTGCAGGTGAGAGCGGAGAGCGAAGTGGTCGTACTTGTCCCGCGCGAAGCGCGTCAGGTTGAACACGACCACGAAATGCACGCGGCCCTTGTTCAACCGGCAGTACGTGAGCAGGTTCTGAAGCTGGCTGCGATCCGTGGACTTCGCGCTCTCGCCTTCCTCGTGAAAGCGTTCGAGGA
>JBGPJH010000328.1:0-3133 GCA_041485305.1 Vicinamibacteria bacterium
CAGAAGTGAAACACGCAGGTGGTTCTTCATGGCTGCAATCCGTAGGTGAGTGAACCGCCGATGCGAAGTCCTTCGTAGTCGCGCTGAACACCGACTCCGGTCCGACGTCGATAGTGGTCCGCATCGACGCCGAGCCTGGTGGTCCCTCCCAGTCGATACCCGAGGCCGAGGCCGTACTGTCGCTCTTTGTCCACCCGACTCGAGGCCAACACGGTCGAGACATGGCGGTAATCGAGGGTCTGCCAGCTTGCCCGCGCGACGACGTCCCAGGTGTGCGTCACACGCTCGGTGACCGAGACCCCGCGGTCGGTCAACGCGTAGTAAGGCTGCGCGAGCTCGAACGAGTACGAAAGGTCGCGCGCGACCTTGACGCCCAATTGCGTCGCCAACAAGGAATACTTCACGTCGACCGACGCGATCACACCCTGGTAATCGGGAACGCTCGCGTCGCGTGCGTCGAACCGTCGATAGCCCACAAGCGCCTTCCCCGAGACCAGAGCAAACGGCTTGGTCTCGAATCCCGACAGCACCCGAACGCTTTGCGAGTCTCTGATGGGCTCGAACACGAACCGGTCTTGCAGCCCCTCCGCCGTGACGGCGAGCGTGGTGAGAGGCGTCAGCCGATAGTGAAACTGCACCTCGCCGGAATTGGTCTTGCGGTCCAAGGCGTTCGAGAGCACGGCGCCGAGGAACGTCTCGTTGCGATCGTACGCGATGTTCGCGCGCGACGCGGTGACGACGAATGTGGTCTTGGCCGCGAGGCGGATCTCGGTGCCGGCGCCCAGGCTGTCGTTGCGCTGCCTGGCCCGCGAGTCGATCTCGAAGCCGGGTCGCTCGCGTGTGTTCACGTACGTGGCCGAGACAAATGGCGTGACGCGCGCCATCGGCACTTCCCAGCGGCCGGTGTTGTTCGTGTTCCACGACCGCTGGTTGTCGTACTGCTTGAAATACAGATACTGGCCCGAGACCTTGCCGCTGACCCGCGAGCGCCCGAGCCGCATCCACACGTTGGCTGCGGGCCCGACGGCGGCGGTCGTATCGCGTTTCTGATCGACCGATTCGTTGAACACGTTGTCGTCCACGCCAACGCCGGTGACCGCGATCGACGGGGTGAACCGGATCGGACCCAGGCGAAAGCGGGCCGTCTCGGCTGGATCGTCCGGCTCTTGCGCCAGGGCGTGGGACGCGACGCCGACGAGCAGACACGCGAGGGCCATCGCGCGAACGAAGACGGGGTCAGCTTTCAAAGGGGGGAAACGAAAAACTGCCGGATCGGGAGCGACCCAATCCGGCAGCTCGTGAGATGTCGCACGCGGAAGCGCCAAGCGCCCGCGAAACGGGGGAACGCCTTACTGGCTCCCGCTGGCCGGGCCTGTTGCCACGATACCTGCCGTGATGCCCGCCGCTGCGGCCGCGCCGAGGAGCCACCACGCCGCCGGCACTTTGCTGCAGGAGATCGTCACGTTGTCCCTGACGGCCTGTCGTGTCATGTCGAAGGGGCCCTCGGTGCACACGATCTTGCCGTTGCGATCGACGAGCTCGACGAGATAGCTCGCCGCCGGCAAACCGGTGATGGAGAAATTGCCGAACATGTCGAGGGCCATCGTGCCCGCAATCTGACCCTGCTGCACGTTCCGCGCGCGCGCAGAGTAGTCCTCGTACGGCTTCTTCGCCTGTTCTCTGGCCGTGCCTCTCAGCGAGACGGTTGCCTGCTGGGCGCCCGCCCACAGGCTGGCTGGCAACGTCCCGCTGACCAGCGTGAAGGCCAGCGCCACTGCCAAACTCCGACGTGTGTTCATGACCTCGATCCTTCTGTCGTAAAGACTGCCGATGCGGCAGAGTGCGCTCTGGGGGAGCCAACCCGGCGTTCGACTCCCTCATACTGCGGCCTTTCAAGCTTACCGTCAAGCCGCCTCCGGTGGGAAGTGTATCGTCGCCACCGCCGGTGTATCGAACGAGATACATCAAGAGTCTCTCGCCGAACCTCTTGTCCGCATCAGATTGAGCCGACGCATCTTACGGTAAAGATTCGTTCGCTGAATCCCCAGGACGTGGGCGGCATCGGCGATGCGACCGTGTTGATGCTGAAGCACCGCCGTGATGTAGTCGCGTTCAAACCGCGCCCGCGCTTGGCGCAGTGTGGCCTCCAGCCCCATCGGGCTGATAGTGCCCTCGAGCTGCGTGTGCGCCAGCACGTCCTCGAGACGGATGAGCCCGTGTGGCACCAGGAGTACGAGTCGTTCGAGGAGCCCCTTCAGTTCGGGCGTGTTACCCCGCCAGGGCAGCGCGGACAGAAGCGTCAGGGCGGGCCGCGTCAGCGTCTTCATGGACCGCCCGTTGGCGCGGCACATCTCCTTGAGAAAATGGGTCGCCAGCGCCGGAATGTCCTCGCGACGCTGTCGCAGGGCCGGGACGTCGATGCGGATCAGGGACAGGCGTTCGTGGAGGTCGGCCCGCAACCGTCCCTCTTCAACCGCCGCGTCGATCGTGCTATCTACCGACGCCATTGGCCTTAAATCGATCGCCACCGGGTCGCGCACATCGTCAACAAACACTTCCCTGTCGCGCAGAACCCGAACGAGCCGCGCCTGAACGCGCGCCGGCATCTCGACGACGTTTTCGAGGAAGAGGACGCCGCCCCCTGCTTCCCGGAGTCGGCTCTGGCGCCCGAGCCGCTCGAGACTGGGCCGCTCGGTCGATCCGCTTCCCGCGCGCTTGGCCACGCCGCCAAAAAGCTGCAGCTCGATGTCTTCGGGGGTTGGTCCCGAGCAATCGACTTTTACGAACGGCGCCCCACGACCGGGGCCGAGCGCATGAACAGCCCGGGCAATCATCTCGCGGCCCGTGCCCCGCTCGCCGCAGATGGCGACGCCGCAGCGCGCCGAGGCTGCGCGCTCGGCCAGATCAACCACTATGCGCATGGCCGGCGAGCTGCCGATGATGCCAAACGGCAGCGCCTCTTGAGGATGTGGATGCCCGCTGGCCGAAAGAGCCGCCTGCTCGCGAGCGTTGGCGATGATCGCCTCGAGGTCGCGCGCGGACGGTGGTCGCGGCAGCACGTCGAACACGCCGGCCCGAATCGCGTCGGCTGCGGCTCCAGGCCGCGCAGGGTCGGCGAGGCCGATGACGACGG
>JBGPJH010000329.1:0-3131 GCA_041485305.1 Vicinamibacteria bacterium
ATGGTCGTAGCCGTACCACCAGAACCAGTCGCTGCCTTCGGCGATGAGAATTTCTTCGTGGGCCCGCTCGATGGCGGCCACGTCAGAAGTCTGCGGCGTCTCGAGGGCCTGCCGCGCGTCCGCCAACTGGCTCCATCCCCGCTGATCGTCGGGGTGCCCAATCCAGATGTAGAAGTTGGCGTCGATCCAGGACCCGGGAAAAATGCCTGAGAGCTCGCGCGACCCGCTGCGGCAGGCCTCCGACATGGTCACGGTGCGCAGTTCGGTGTGCGTTGCCAGCCGGCCGTACAGGGCCCGCAGAAACGGCCTCCCGCCGGCCGCGAAATGCTCCCAGGCGTTTTCCCCGTCGAGCACGACGAAAATGGTGGCGTCTTCCCCACCAGTTCTCGCGGCAAATCTTCGGCCCGCCTCGACGAGTCGTCCGGTGAAATCCTCCGCCGCCCGGTCGGCCGGCCAGGTCGCGTAGGTAAAGCCAATCAGGTCCGAGAGCAAATGATCGCGAAACCCGCAGCCGATACTTTCACCGCCTACCGACACCACGTAGGGGGCGTAGAGTCGTTCGGGTTGATTCACGTGCCCGGCATCGTCGCGGGTGAACTCGAGGCCGAGCGAGCGAGCCAGGATCAGTTCGTCGGTCGCGATCCATTGGAAGCCGGCACGGACGGCCAGCGGCACGACCGCGTCCGACACCGATCCCTCCGAGGGCCACAGCCCGACCGGTCGGCGGCCGAACAGTCGCTCGTGATAGACGGCCGCGCGGACCAGTTGTTCCGCGGCATCCTCCGGGTGCCTGAAGGGCTGACGAGGCATCTTCGAATCGGGATGCGTTCGGCGGTAGATGTCGGTGTCACAGAGGAGCGGCAGAATCGGGTGGTAGAAGGGAGACGTCGAGATTTCGATTTGCCCGGCGTCCAACCGCTTGCGATAGGCTGGAACAACGGCATTCAGGATTTCGAGCTCGACGGTCCGAAGCACCGCCTTGTCGTCTTCCGAGAACTGCCGCCCTTGTGACAGCAGGCGCCGGACACGCGCGTCGCGTTCGAGATAGAGCGGATCCAGCCACGCAAGCTTCTGCCAGACTTGCAGGTCCCGCAGATCGGCGACGGTCCAGCGCCGGGCCGCAGCCTGAAGCTCGTCGGGCGCCGTCGATCCACCGCGCAGCGCCAGGAGTTCAGCGTATCGCGGGTAGATGTCGATCATCCGCGGGCGGTGCGCGTGGAAGAAATTCTGCAGGATGAAGCAGACATCGTCGAGGCTCAGGGCGTCGGCTGGTTTCAAGCCCAGATCGAGGTGGCGGTCCTGTGCCCGGCCGTCCGCAAACGCTTCGAGCTGCACGAGCAGCGAGGGAACCAGGTTGAATGTCATGCGGACGGCTGGAAACTCCTCGAGCAGAGCCACCATGCCGTAGTAGTCCTTCAGCGCGTGGAGGCGCACCCAGGGGAGGATGTGCTCGCGGGTGACCAAGTCCTCGTAGTACGGCTGGTGCATGTGCCAGAGGAGCGCGACGCGAGTCATGGTGTTAGTCTAGTCTGCGGGACATGTTCCGGATTCTGGATCGGTACGTCGTGCGCGAAATCGCGCTGCCCTTCTTCATCGGCCTGACGGCACTTACTTTCTTGCTCGAACTCCCCCCCATCCTGGTCCAGGGCGAAGAGCTGATTGCCAAGGGGGTGGAATGGTCAATCGTCGCGCGAGTTCTGCTCACGTTGCTCCCGCAGGCGCTGAGCTTGACGATCCCGATGGCGGTGCTGCTCGGAATCCTGGTCGGGTGCGGGCGTTTGTCGGCCGACCGCGAGCTCGTGGCCATTCAGTCCTGCGGCGTGAGCCTGGGGCGGCTGCTTCGACCGGTGCTGCTCGTCGCAGGGCTTGCAACCGCGGCCACGGCGTACGAGACGATTGTCGCGCTGCCGAACGCGAACCAGACCTTCCGCGAGATCGTGTTCGTCGTCATGGCCACGCGGGTCGAGCAGAACATCAAGCCCCGGGTCTTCTACGAGGACTTCCCGAACAAAGTGATCTACGTGCGCGAGCTGCCGCCTGGGGGCGGGTGGCGCGACATCTTTCTCGCCGACACGTCGCGGCCGAACGAGACGACGGTCTATTTCGCCCGCGAAGGCCGCATTCGCCTGGATCGCGAGGAGCGAATCGTGCAGCTGGAGCTCCAGAACGGCACCTCGCACACCACGCATCTCGACAAGCCGGACGACTACGAACAGACCACATTCCGGAGTTTTTACATCACGCTCGATCCGAATACCGTGTTCAAGCGGCCCCCGGCCAAAGGGGCACCGGAGATGACGTTTGCCGAGCTGCGCCGCGAGATCGCCAAGGCGAAGGAGCGACACGACCCCGCCTACGCCGAGCGCTTCATGGTGCAGCAGAAGCTCTCGCTGCCGATGACCTGTCCGATTCTGGCGCTGATCGGTCTCGCCCTCGGCGCCAGCAGCCGCAAGGACGGAAAGCTTGCGAGCTTCGCGCTCGGTATGGGCGTGATTTTCCTTTACTACGTTCTGCTCTGGGGCGCGCGGGCGGCAGCGATGGGTGGCCGGTTCAGCCCGGATTGGGCGCCGTGGGTGCCGAACCTCGTGATGGGAGCCGCTGGCATTCTCCTGATGTCCCGCCGCGTCCGGTCCGCCGACCGGCCCCTCCGCGTCAGCTTCCCGGCGCTCTGGCCGTGGACGTCTGAGGCCGACAAGGCGCCCGCGGGGGCACGACCCGGCGCGGCTGAGCGCCCGCGCGTCGTGGTTGCGATTCGTTTGCCCCGCCTGAACCTGCCGGGACCCAGGCTGCTGGATCTATACGTCTCACGCGAGTACCTACGTGTGCTGGTGCTCGGCGTCGTGTCCCTGCTGGGCATCTTCTACATCTCGACGTTCATCGACCTGGCCGACAAGCTGTTCCGGGGCGACACCACCAGCACGATGCTCGTGCGGTTCTTCTATTTCCGTACCCCGCAGTTTGTCTACTACGTGATCCCGATGGGTGTGCTCGTAGCCAGCCTTGTGACCGTTGGCGTCATGACCAAGAACAGCGAGCTGCTCGTCATGCGCGCCTGCGGTATCAGCCTGTACCGCACGGCGGCTCCCCTGCTCCTCTTCGCCGCCGCCGCGAGCGGCGTATTGTTCCTGATG
>JBGPJH010000330.1:0-3103 GCA_041485305.1 Vicinamibacteria bacterium
AATGGTCAAGTCCCAGCCTGAGCGTCGCCCGGAGTTCTGCAGTTGGCGCAGAGTCGCGACGCCGTCATCGGGATGCCACGCCATTGCTTGGATGCAAGATCGAGATGCAACAGCACCGACCGGCCGTGTATCGTCTCGTGGCGTGATGGATTTTCGCACCCCACAGGGAACATACGGTCCTGCAGGAGGTATTTGCCGAGTCTGCGCTCGGTAGAAGTCTAATGCTGTGAGCTTCCGACGTTAACGTTGATGTCCTGCTGGGTCGTGGCTGCACCATCGGTTGCGCGAGCGCGCAACACGTACTCGCCAGGCTTACTGAACGTGGCAGTGAACGCCGCCTTGCCCTCGTCCGCGCTCGCGGCTGGCGGGGTGAACGTCACACCCGCGGGACCGCGCCACACGAACCAGGTGACCTGAAGGCGCCCGTCCACGCGCGGCGGCGCCGGACGCTCGACCTGCGGGACGTTGGTCGGCACGGTCGACTTGAACTCGGGATTGTCGAATGCCGGCGGACGATTCGCGTTCGCCGCGCCCCCACGGCCGAGCCCGCGCGCCGGTGGCAGCCCGTCGTCGGTGACCGTCGCGGTCAGCGTCAGCGGCGCCGACACCGTCGCGCTCGACGGACCGGAGAGGGCCAGCGTCGGCGGGCGATTCTCAGCCGACTCGCCGCCCCGTCCGCTGCCGGTGCCCGTGCCCGGCGGCGCGATCTCCCAATCCGGCCGCAGCCACCCGACCGCCCGCTCTGTTTGCCCGTGCACGACGAGCGTCCAGATAATCTGCCCCTTCTCGCCGAAGTCGCGCGGCGCCGTGACCGAGAACAGCTGCCGGTTAAAGCGGGTGTAGAAGTACGTCGGCTGCCCGCGATCCGGCCCGCCTGGCTCGATCCGGTTGTTCGGGCCGACCGGCACGTAGATCTCCTCGACGTGATTGCGATTGAGATAGCCGAACCACAGCCGATAGCTGCCGTCGGCATTCTTCGCCCACCCTTCGAAGATCGGCTGAATGCTCTGGCCCGAATTGTATTTGATGTTGCCGCTCAACAGCCCGTCCTTCTGCTGGGCAGAGGCCAACGCGGCAATGCTGGAGAAGGCGGCGGCAAGCGCCGCCTGGCGGATGAACCATCGAATCCGGATCGACATGAAGCCTTCGTTCGTGCGCACGCGCGATGGAAGGACGCGAGCGATCGTGACCACGCGAAAGCCGCTCGGGCTTCGCGTGGTCACACATGGGTCCTACTGTTGGTTCTGCTGCTGCGTCGTCGTCGTCGGCACCTTGCGGCGAGCGACGCGATCGGCGAGCTCCTTCTCGTATTCCTCCTGCGTCAGATCGAACCACCCGATCCACGAGAACCCCATCTCGTCGATAGTACGGTCGCCGTAGCCGACCCAGTTCTGCGGATCCGGATTGTTCCGGTTCGCCGACGAGTTGTCGTGCCAGCTGATGATGTGGATGACCGTGCCCGCGGGCACGAGCGGCGCCGCGTCATCCTTGTAGTTGTACACCGAATGCCAGTTGTAGTCCCAGTTGGCGCAGTTGATCGTTTCGCGCTTCATCACGTTGCTCGGATTGCCTGGGTAAATCAGCTCGAGGCACTGGTACTTGCCGCGGATGTGCATGTGCGGCTGCCACGCGATGATCTTGCCTGGCTTCGTGTGAAGCGTGTAGCCGTCCACGCGCGCGACCGCGCCCGGCGGGATGTCCAGCGAGTCGGCCGGGTTCGGCTGCGGGTCGCCGTGGTGTGTCGAGTAGCGGATGTACTTCGGGACCTCGCCTTTCGGATACAGCAGGAAGCCGACCTCGAGCTCCGAATCGATCGCCTCGCCAACCGAGTGCAAATGGCTGTTCACTAGCAGTGTGCTCCCCGCCTCCAGCAGCACGCCGGAGTTATCCGGGTACATCTCGGGCGCCTTGCCAGATGCGTACTCGACGATCAACTGCGCATTCGCGAGAGCCGTGTCCGCAACGACGCCATTCGGAGCGTCCGGTTTTTCGTTCATCATGAACGTGACCGCATGATGCACGACGCGCCGTGAATTCGCTCCCACGGGCCGGGTCTCGATGGCCTTGACATACCGATTTTCGGCCAGGCCGGTCGGGGCGATCAGGTTCGGGAAGAGATCGGGACCGGTTGCGGGCACCTTGTACTTCGGGAACCGCACGACGAGATCCGGCTTGCCGATACCCCACTCGTCGCCGTCGGCGAATTGCCGCTGCGGCGGCATGTCGGCCGGATTGCCGCGCGGCGCCCCGGCGTCGACCCAGGAGACGAGCGTCGCGATGTCCTGGTCCGGCAGCGAACGGTCGCCCTTGAATTGCTGGATGCCGACGTTTCTATCGATGTACCACGGCGGCATCTGCCGCGACTCGACGCGCGTCTTGATCGATCGCACCCACGGACGCACTTCTTCGTACGTCCGGAGTGACATCGGCGCTGACTGCCCGGGCCGGTGACACTGGACACATGACCGTTGCAGAATCGGCGCAACGTCCTTCGTGAATGTCACGGTGGTCTGCGCCGTCGCCTGGCTGCAGAACACCACAACTCCGGCAAAACCTGCAACGAGAGGCCCTCCTGCGAACCGAGGGCGCCAGTCAGAAGGAATACTCACGGCAAACCTCCACGTGATAACGTGAGCGAAGCCCGCCCTGTCCGGGTCCGTTCAGGGGTGCATCCGGCCGAAGTTCTTACGAACGTCGATCATATCCCGCGCCGCCGCAGCACGCAGCACGTTTTTGCTCATTCAGCAAATCTCGGCTGTGCGGAGGTGATCGGAACAAGTCCTATCGTTGCAACAACTTGAGACAACGATGCGACAAAGTGCGACAGCACACATCTGGCGCTTGTATTCGGAGTTACGTTCCGTCCTCAGGCGCTCATGTTCTGACCACGTCCGGTCCGTTCGCGTCGGCGAAACGGCCGTACGACTGGGAATTCCAGGCCGGCGTTCAGCACGAGCTGCTGCCGGGTCTGTCGATCGATGTCACCTACACGCGCCACCGGTGGAAGAACATCCTCGTTACCGACAACCTGGCTACGAGCCCGTCCGACTACAGCCCGTTCTGCGTCAGCGTCGGGGAAGTCCTAGCTTTCGCGATGAGGGGT
>JBGPJH010000331.1:0-3058 GCA_041485305.1 Vicinamibacteria bacterium
AACACGCTCCTAGACAATATGGGATGACCCGCTGCTCGTGCCGTCGAGGACGTGTTCACGGAGCAAACCAGCGTGCCTCGCATGCTTCATGTTATGAACGGCGATTCGACCCGGATAACGTTCGAGCAGTCGGGCATGCCGGGTGAAGTGACCGTTTATGCCGACGCGCTACTCGAGGGTCCGGTCCCTGCGGATCTGACGGATACGGAGATGCGCGTCGTCCGCGAGGGCTTCTGGACCGAAACGGCACCGCCCCAGCTGAGAGTGTCAGCGGGAGCGCTCAGGAACTGGCAACGCGGGATGGAGGCGTACCCGCAGTACGAAGAAGTCGTGCTCTGGTTCGAACACGATCTGTTCGACCAGTTGCTCCTGATTCGTCACCTCGATTGGTTCGCTCGCCAGGGTCTCAGCTCCACGAAGCTCTCGCTGATCTGCATCGGCCGATTCCCCGGTATAGAGATGTTCAAAGGCCTGGGACAACTGACGCCCGACCAGCTCATATCGCTGCTTGACACCAGAGCGGCGGTCACGGGAGAGCAATTCGAGGTCGGTCGCCGGGCGTGGCAAGCGTTCACCTCTCAGGACCCCAGGCACGTCGAACGGCTACTCGAGTCCGACACGAGCGCACTGGCATTCCTCGGTCCTGCACTCCGGCGATGGCTGGAGGAGTTTCCGGCGACAAGCAGCGGCTTGCCACGGAGCGAGCGCGAAATCCTCTCGATTCTCGCTGAAGGGCCGCGGTCGATGTGGTCGCTGTTTCACGCATCCGTTCACCGCGAGGACTCCCTGACTCCGATGGACACCTCGTTCAGGAGCCGAATAGAGGCGCTGGCGTATGGGCCTCGTCCACTCATCAGTGTGCAGCTGGAGCCTGATGACTCTCCGGGATTGCCGAAGGCCACGGTCACGATAACGGATACCGGTCGCGACGTGCTTAATGGCAGAGCCGACTGGTTGAGTCTCACGCCCTTCGACCGCTGGCTCGGCATATTGACAAGCGGGCACACTATCCTGGCGCCGCTTGGAACAGGGCTTGCCCACTTTTGTCCTTCTCTATGCAACGCTGTTTCTTGATGGTGAACCGCCGGCGGCAATGCGCCACATCCTTTCGTCTGCGCTCAACGTCGTCGTTGGTTTGCGCAAACGCGTTGATGCCCGGCGCGGAGCGGCCGTACACGCGTCCGAGGCGTTTTCTCCGTCCGCTGTGCCATTTCACCATGGGCTGTTTAGGGCGCCGATCATCCCGATACGGCCCTCGGTGGCAGCCGGAGAGAGCTACAATCGGCCTTCCGAGAACCGATGAAGCCATCCATTCTGGCGGTCTCCGCCGCGCTCGCGCTGGCTGTCGTTGCGGCGCCTCTCGCGCAGGCGCCGGCCCCGGCCCCGGCCCAGGACATGGCGCACCCGCAGAATACGAACGCGGGCATCTACGCATTCACCAGCCATTGCGCCAGTTGCCACGACACCGGCACGAACGGCGCCTCGGACCGCTACACCCTGAACCGCCACACGCCCGAGGACGTGCTGGCTTCCATGACCACGGGATCGATGGCGCCACACAGCCAGGGCATGACGGAATTCGAAAGGCGCGTCGTGGCGGTGTACGTCGGCGGCCGGCCGCTGGGCGCGTTCGCGTCCGGTGACGCGTTACAGATGAAGAACCACTGCGAGAGCGTCCGGCCCTTTGATCCCTTCAAAGGTTCCGAATGGAACGGGTGGGGATTCGACACCGGCAACTCGCGTTTTCAGACGTCACCCGGCTTGACTGCGGCGGACGCGCCGAAGCTGACGCTGAAATGGGCCTTCGGTTTTCCCAGCGGCAACTCCGCCTATGGGCAACCCGCGGTCGCCGGCGGTCGTGTCTTCGTCGGCGCCGATACCGGGTTCGTCTATTCGTTGGAAGCGGCCAGCGGGTGCATCCACTGGTCGTTCCGTGCGAGCGCCGGCGTGCGCACCGCCGTCAGCATCGGACCGGGGAACCGCGCGCACCGCTTTCTCGCGTACTTCGGCGACGTGAAAGGCAACGTCTACGCCGTGGACGCCGAAACCGGCGTGCAGGTGTGGAAGGACCGGATCGACACGCACCCGGTCGCGCGCGTGACCGGAGCGCCGAAACTGGCTGACGGCCGATTGTATGTGCCGCTGTCGTCGCTCGAGGAGTCTGGCGCCGGCAATCCAAGCTATCCCTGCTGCACGTTCCGCGGCGGTGTGGCGGCGTACGACGCGGTGACTGGAAAGCGCATCTGGATCTCCTACACGATTCCCGAAAAAGCGACGCCGCTGAAGACGACATCGAAGGGGACCAGATTGTGGGGACCGGCAGGCGCGGGCGTGTGGTCGTCTCCGACAGTGGACCTGAAGCGGCGCGCGGTGTATGTCGCAACGGGGAACGCGTATACGGAGCCGGCCGCGCGCGGGTCGGACGCGGTGATCGCCTTCGACCTCGACACCGGCAAGCGACTCTGGTCCAGGCAGGTGATGGCCAACGATTCGTACGTGCGCGACTGCCCTGGCAAGTACCGCCCGCTCGTGCCGAAGGACAACAAGTCCGAGACGTGCCCCGATGATCTCGGGCCGGACATGGACTTCGGCAACGCGCCGATTCTGCGCACGCTGCCCGATGGGCGGACGCTGATCGTGATTGGCCAGAAGGATGGCCACGCGTGGGCGCTCGATCCAGACAACGAGGGCGCGGTGGTCTGGAGCCGGCAGGTCGGGCTCGGCATCGACAACGGTGGCGGCGCGATCATGTGGGGCTCGGCCGCGGACGACCGCCTGGGCTATTTTCCGGTGACGCGCGGCACCGAGGCCCTCGGTCTTGCGGCCGTGCGGCTGACCAGTGGCGAGATCGCGTGGCGTGCTTCGCCGCCTGAAGGGGGCGCGGCTCCGGTCACCGTCATTCCCGGCGTGGTCTTCTTTGGATCGAGTGCCGGGACGGTGTACGCGTACTCGACCGCGGACGGCAATGCGCTCTGGCAGTTCGAAACCGCGCGCGAGTTCGAGACCGTCAACGCCGTGCCGGCGCAAGGGGGGACCATCAACGCCTCGGGCCCGGTGG
>JBGPJH010000332.1:0-3038 GCA_041485305.1 Vicinamibacteria bacterium
ATCGACCACCACGCTCGGGCGCTTGGTCCGATCCTTGAGCCAGTCGAACGTGTCCATCCCGCCGGCCAGCACCCACGCCTCCGACCCATGCCGCGCGAGCAGACTCACCGCGTCGGCGACGCTCGCCGGCTGGAACAACTCGAACATCGGCATCATGTCGCGAATTACGGCCATCTCAGCCTCCTGAAACGTTGAATTTGGTCATCTCGTCATCTGGTCATCTGGTCATGGTCATCTGGTCAGGGCATCGGATCATCGTCATCAGCTCGTTGGCGCGGGCCGGGCGATGACCAGATGAGCACATGCACACGTGACCAAATTCACGCGACTCAAATATGCGCGGTGAGCGGGTCCTGCACAGGTCTGCCCGCTTCGAGCGACGTGAGAATGGTGTCCAGATAGACCGGCGCGCGTGTGAACACCTTGTCGCCGAGTGCATCGGAGAGGGCGTTCAAGACCGCGCAGCAACCCGCCCCAACAGGCGGCTCGCCGATACCGCGCGCACCCACCGGCGTCTCTGGATCCGCAATGTTCACCGCGTCCCAGGCCATCTTCTGCGGCGTGTCGAGAATCGACAGCGGCTTGGTGTGGTAGAGCCGTTTGGCAAGCGGCACGCCGTAATGCTGGTCGTACACCCACTTCTGGCTGGTCGCATGGCCGACCCCCATCAAAGACCGGCCCAGCAGCTGCCCACCAAGCGAAGACGGATTGATGACGGTCCCGACGTCGCCCACAGCCAGATAGTCGAGGATGTGATACTTGCCCGTCTCGCGATCGACTTCGACTTCGGCAAAGCCAGCGACGAACGAGTGTGTCTGCCCGTCGCGTGGATAGGTGTCGCGTGCGACCCCCATCAGGCCCTGGCCGGCGAGTGCGGACGCCGACCGCTTCGTCATCGCATTGATGTTCCCCGGCACCTCGTGGCCATCGTACTTGCCGCCAAGCTCGATGGCTTTTTGAGCCGCCTGCGCCAGCGTCATGCCGGCCCCACCGCCCTTTCGCGAGACGCGTTCGTTGGCCACTTCGAAGTCTTCCGGCCGGCCGCCCAGAGTCTTGGCCGCAATCTCCTGGAGCTTCGTGATGGCATCGGATGCCGCTGCGTGCGCCGCTCTGGTTGTCGCGTGAATCGTCTGACTCCCCCCGGAGATGCAAGACCAGGGCAGGTTTTTCGACGTATCGCCCCAGACGAGGTCGCACTTTTCCCACGGGAGGCCCAACATCTCGGCCGCCACGCGGTGCGAGTCGCTCATCGATTCGGTCCCGAGGTTTCCGACGCCGGTGTGCATGTACAAACGGCCGTCGGCCTTGAGGACGAGCAGTCCATCGAAGCCCGTCGATCCGGCGACGAAGGTGCTGACCGCGACACCGACGCCTCTGACCTTCGAACCCTGTTTGTTGCCGCTGCGACTCTTCCGCTCGTCCCACTTGAAGAGCTCCGATCCGCGATCGAGCGCTTCCTTGAGGAACGAGCTGGTGATGTACGCTCGCTGACCGCGCTGATTCGGCGGCCCGATCGGCGCCTTGCCTGCCGGAGCGTTGATACGGCGGATCGAGACTTGGTCGACCCCCAGCTGCCGGGCGGCTTTCGCCAGCAGCGGCTCCATCACCGCGACGCCTTGCATACCGCCCGGTGCGCTTTGCGCGCGCCGCGGCGGAGTGTTGGTGAGGACCGAGAGGCCCCGGAAGCGCATCGCCGGCGGTTGATAGAGCATCGAGACGATCCGCCCCGACTGGCCGGTGTCACCACCCGGTTCATACGGACCATTCTCGCCGACCGCGAACATGTCCAGAGCCGTGATCTTCCCGTCCTTCGAGAAGCCGACCTTGAGGCGGCCATACAGGCTGGGTCGTGCGCCCCCGATGAAGTGCTCCTCTTCACGGCTGATCCGCATCATCACCGGGGCATTGGCTTTTTTGGCCAGGAGCGCTGGAATGATGGCCTGAACCGCGCTGGTGATCTTGCTGCCGAAGCCGCCGCCCGTATACGGACTGATGACGACGACGTCGGTCGGTTCGATGTGCATCCATCGCGCGATGGCGGCGACCGTTTGCGCAACGCTTTGTGTCGAGCAGTGCAGATACAGCTTGCCGTTCTGCCAGTACGCCATCGCGGTGCGCGGCTCGAGCGTCTCGTGGTTCGTGTTCGGCGTGACAAAGGTCTCGTCAAGCACGACCGCCGCGCTCTTGAAACCCGCGTCCAGATCGCCAAACGACCACTCGTCGGTGACCTTGCCCATCGGCAGGCGCCCGTCGGTGGCGTCCGCGAAGTCCTTGTCGGTCCATTTGAAGTCCTGCAGCTCGGGATTGGGCGGCGGCGCACCGGGCTTGGGCGCCGGACGCACCCAGACGTTGCCCTGCACACGCGCATTGGGGTGGCCCGGGCGCAACGAATCGAGCGGATCGACGTTGAACGGCAACGGCTCCCACTCGACCTGGATCCGTTCAATCGCCTCGGCCGCGGTGAGCTCGTCCACGGCGGCGACCGCAAGAATCGGCTCCCCTTGATAGACCGCCTCGCCGGCCGCCAGCGCACGCTCGCCCTGGAGGTTGGCCTTGATCGTCTGCCCGAGGTCGGTGATCGTATCCGACGGAGCCGGAATATCGTCCGGCGTGAGGATGGCTTTCACGCCCGGCATCGCGAGCGCGGCGCTTGCGTCGATGCTCTTGATGCGCGCGTGCGGCATGGGGCTCAGCAGCAGCCGCGCGAACAACATCCCCTCGGCGCGGAAGTCTTCGGCAAACTTGGCTTTGCCGGTCACCTTCGCGATTAGATCGGGAGTCTGGTAGTTCTTACCGATCAGCCTGTGGTTATCAGCCATCGCTTCACGCCCTCCGCGCATATTCAGCGCCCCGCATGAGCGCCGTCAGAATCTTGTCGTAGTCCTGGCACCGGCACAAATTGCCCGACACCCCGTGCGCCAGCTCCTGCCGCGTCGGGTTCGGGTTCGTCTTCAGATACCCCACCGCCGCCATCACAAACCCCGGCATGCAGAACGCGCACTGGAACCCCTGCTCGTCCACCACGCCCTGCTGCACCG
>JBGPJH010000333.1:0-3037 GCA_041485305.1 Vicinamibacteria bacterium
CCGCACGTCGTCGATCTTCGCAGCATGGAGGTCGGCAATCTCTCCAATCGTCGTCCAGTGGTAGGGATGGTCGGGCGGAAACAACGCGCTGAGCATGGCCATCGAGGCCAGCCCGTAGGGTCGATTCTCGTAGTTCTGCCGCCGCTCGTTGAGCACGACGTCGCGCTGGTTCGAGAACTTCGCCTCGGTGAGCGCCGGCAGGAGGAACCCCATGCGGTCCGATTCCATCCACAACGCGAGCTCGAGGGCATTGGACGGCACGACTTCCCAGTAGTTGGTCCGGTCCGCATTGGTCGACCCATTGAGCGACGCGCCCGCCCCCTGCAGCGGCTGGAAGTATCCCCGGTCGTGATGCTGCGAGCCTTCGAACATCAGGTGCTCGAAGAGGTGCGCAAATCCGGTTCGGCCCGGTGTCTCGTTCTTCGAGCCCACGTGATACCAGAGGTCGACGGCCACGATCGGGCACGCGTGGTCCACGTGCAGCAGCAGCTCGAGACCGTTGGCCAGCCTGTGCTTGGTGAACGAAATGTTCATCGGACGGTCAGCTGGATCGTCGGCCGCGTGTAGCTGGCGATCGATACCTGGGCGGCGGCACGTTCGGCAGCGGCCATGAAAGCACGTGCCGCGGGCGACTCCGGCTCGCTGACGACCAGCGGCACGCCGCTGTCGCTGCCTTCGCGGATCGGCTGATAGATCGGAATTCGACCGAGGAACGGCACGCTCAGCTCCGCGGCCATCTGCTCGCCGCCGCCATGGCCGAAGATGTCGGCTTCGTGCTGGCAATTGGGACAGGAGAAATAGCTCATGTTCTCGATGATGCCCAGCGGGGCGATGTTCAGCTTCTTGTACATCGCCACCGCGCGCCGGCTGTCTGCCAACGACACCAGTTGGGGTGTCGTGACGACGATCGCACCGGCGACCGGCACCGTCTGGCTCAGGCTGAGCGCGACGTCGCCCGTGCCTGGCGGCATGTCGATGACGAGGTAGTCGAGAGCCGACCACCGCACTTCGCGGAAAAACTGCTGCAAGGCGCCGTGAAGCATCGGTCCGCGCCAGATGATCGGCGCGTCGTCGGCCGTGAGGAAGCCCATGGAAATGACCTGCAGGCCGTACTTCTCTGCCGGCACGATCTTCTGACCGTCGGTGGTCAACTGCATCTTCATGCCGAGCATGATCGGGACGTTGGGGCCGTAGATGTCGCCGTCGACGACACCCACTTTGCTGCCGCGCTGTGCGAGCGCGATCGCCAGGTTGACCGCCACCGTGGTCTTGCCGACACCGCCCTTGCCGGCGCCGACGGCAATGATGTTTTTCACTCCGGGCAGCGGCTGCCGCGGGCCGTCGCCCCCGACCGCCTCGCGGACTTTCGCGCTCATCTGCACGTCGACGGTTGATACCCCCGGCACCTGAAGGACCGCGGCTCGTGCCTGGTCGCGCATCTGGTCTTTCACGGGGCACGCCGGGGTCGTCAGCTCGATCGTGAACGCCACGCCACCGCCGTCAACCCGCAGGCCCTTGATGAAACCGAGGCTGACGATGTCGCGATGGAGATCCGGATCGCGAACGACCTTGAGCGCTTCGAGAACAGCCGCTTCTTCAACAGGCATATCTAGAAGGATATCGGCTTTCGCTGGCCCAGAACAAGGAGTGGTACACTCCCTCGGATCTCACATGGCCGACGCTTCGCCGAACCGCAGCGTGATGCTCGTGCTCGCCTATCTGTGGCCGCTGGCGATCGTGCCGCTGCTCGTCGACAAGGAAGACGCCGACGTGCAATGGCACGCCAAGCACGGCCTCGTGCTCATGGTCGCCGAACTGCTGCTGGCGCTCGCGATATCGATGCTGACGAGCATCGTCACGCTGGTCACCTTCGGAGTCGGCTGCGTCCTGAGTCTGTTCTTCGTCTTCCTCTGGGTGGCCATTCTCGGGGTTCATATTGTGGCCATCGTCAAGGCGCTCGGTGGATCGCGCCTCGTCATCCCCGGGGTCAGCGAATACGCCAGCCGATTCTGAGGAGCGAGCCGCCATGCCGAACGGCGGGCGCCGATCGCATGAGGCCGGAACTGGCGTGGCGCGGTGGTCCGTCGCAGCCGCAGCGCTCCTGGCGTTCGTCTTCCTGTGGTCGGAGGGTCGGACGCTGGCGATCGCGGGCATTCACGCGTATCAGCAGACTGTTTCTCCGATCGCCCAGCGGCTGGGCGCCACGTGCCGATTCGAGCCGACCTGCAGCCGGTACGCGGAGATCGTCATCGCCCGTGACGGAGTCGTGGTCGGCGGGTGGAAGACGATGAGACGGATCGTGCGCTGCGGACCCTGGACTCCCAGAGGAACGCACGACGAGCCGTGAACCGGCCGCTGAAAGTTTCGCGTTCTTACTTCCAGCGGAGCCCGCCTCACGGCATAAGAACTGCAGACATTCGACTTTGCAACTGCGGGTGGGCCGATTCGCTTGGTCTTCGAAACCAGTACACCCCCGCGAGCCCGGTCGGCCCCGCCGGCAGCGGGAGGCGAAACACGGTTTCGTCGTACGCTTCGAGGCGCAGTGGGGCTAAGTACTGTGTGATCGCCTCGCGGCTTTTTCGCCTGGGGCCCACAGGCCTCCAATCCAGCAGGTGTCGCTTGCCGAAGTGGACCAGGACATAGTCGCCGTCGGGCAGCAGCCAGCGGTCGAGCATGTTGCGGTAGGCGGGCAGCTTCGACAACGGGAGGTGGTGCAGGCAGCCAGAGTCCAGGACGAGGTCGAACCCCGTCGTCGCAGTGTAGCTACTTCGATCCCTTCTTCTCGGCTTCCGCGGCGGCCTTCTCCTGGACGCGCGCTCCGCGGAGGATGCCCGGCAGGGAGTAATTCCCCTCGTGACACCCGTACTCATAGATCAGACCGTGCGTCTTCGCCACTGGAATGGACGCGGTCCAGGGTCTCGTCCACGTTGTGGGATCGTCGACCGTGAATTGATAGTCGATGGCGTCAGCGGCGACGCGCGTGAAGCGTTCGACCACATGCAGGTTCGCGCTGGACCCTCTGAAGCTCGTTTTGGTA
>JBGPJH010000334.1:0-3012 GCA_041485305.1 Vicinamibacteria bacterium
AACGGCTTCGACCGGGGTCATCAGGACGAGCTTCGGCGCGAGACCGCTCGTGGCTTGACCGACGATGCGGGCGAGCGGCGCAAGACCGAGCGTGGCTGCCCGTTCGGCTGACATCACCACGACCGCCGAAGCGCCGTCGCTCACCGGGGGGGCATTGCCGGCCGTGACGGTTCCGTCCTTCTTGAAAGCCGGCTTCAGAGCAGCCAGCGTCTGGACGGTGGCATCGGCGCGAATCGACTCGTCGCGGTCGAAAAGGACCGAGGTCCCGCTCCGCTGCGGAACGGAGAGGGGGAGAATTTCCCCCGCAAAAAGTCCCTGATCGGTCGCGCGCGAAGCCCTCATATGGCTGCACGCCGCAAAAGCATCCTGCGCGTCGCGGCCGATATGATAGTACTCGGCTACAACCTCGCCAGCGTTGCCCATGTGCCACTGCTCGAACGTACACCAGAGGCCGTCGTTGATCATCGCATCGACCAACTCGACGTTGCCCATCCGCGCGCCCTCGCGCAGGCGGGGCAGCAGGTACGGGCAGTTGCTCATCGACTCCATGCCGCCGGCAACGGCCACCTCGATATCGCCGGTGGCCACGCCCTGCGCAGCAAGCATGACGGCCTTCAACCCCGAGCCACAGACCTTGTTGATCGTCAGCGCCGCGACGGCGTCGGTCAGCCCCGCCTTGAGCGCTGCCTGCCGCGCCGGATTTTGCCCGAGGCCAGCGCCGACAACGTTGCCCATGATGCACTCGTCGACAACCTGCGGATCGATGGCGGCGCGCCGCACGGCTTCGGCCACTACCAGCGCGCCAAGCTGTGGCGCGGTGAAACCTTTGAGGGTGCCGAGGAACTTGCCGGTCGGTGTCCTGACCGCGCTGACGATAACCGCGTCTCTCATGTTCCCAGTCCTGAAATCTTTGTCTGGTCCGCAGTGAGCTTTCAGCACTCAGCGGCCGCCCCAGAACACCGGGCTAGAATCTAGAGCCGATCTCGAACCTCGATTCGGCTCACGGTGGTTTCGCCGAGTAGCGCCCGCAGACGGTTCAGAATGATTCGCGACGAGCGCGACACCTCGCGCGCCCACAGCGGAGTGCGGGCCTCGACGATGAGCACGCCGCCATCGAGGCGGACGGCCGTGACACGTTCGAGCGCCGGCCCGACGACAGCGCGCCACGCGAACGCGACCTTGCCCGGCGAAAGGGGCGAACGCCGCAAGATCTCCGCGACCGCGCCGGGAACCGCGCTCGAAAGCGGAATCACGCGTTCGATCTTATCATTCACCCATGAAGCTCATTCTGGCTTCGGCTTCGCCGCGGCGGGCGGACCTGCTCCGGTCCGCCGGGTACTCTTTCGAGCAGACGGCCGTTGAAGTTGACGAGCGCGTCCGGCCCGGCGAGTCCGCCGTCGAGTACGTGCAGCGTCTCGCAGGGGACAAGTCGGAGCGCGCGTGGACCGCGACCGTTCCCCATGCCGACCTTGTCGTGGGCGCCGATACCGCCGTGGTCCTCGACGATCAGATCCTGGGCAAGCCGCGAAGCGATGAAGACGCCGAGGGCATGCTGCGTCAGCTCTCGGGGCGTGCCCATGTCGTAGTGACCGGTGTCAGCGTGCGTTCCCCCCGTGGGCATCTGTGCATGGTTGAGGCGACGTCGGTGTGGTTCGGTGTGTTGGGTGCCGACGAGATTGCGTGGTACATCGCCAGTGGGGAAGGGCGCGACAAGGCGGGGGCCTACGCCATCCAGGGCCTCGCCTCGCGGTTCATCCACCGGATCGAGGGGTCCTATTCGAATGTGGTCGGCCTACCGGTTGCGACGGTGCACACGCTGCTGAAGCGCTGCCGAGAAGCCGGCGCCGGATTCCCGGCCGGGCATTAGCAGGCCGCCGGGATGCGGCGCGGCCCATGTAGCCGGGCTGCCGCCAACGGGCTGCTCAAATCCTGAATAGTGCGCTGCCGTGCTCGTGGTTGCATCCAGGGGGTAGTCGAGCTATCCTGAGGGCGTCCCTTTTCCCCGGAAGTCCTTATGACACATCGAAATATCAAGATCGGTATCACCGTGCTGGTCCTGGGGCTCGCATTCTCCGGCCTGCTGTGGTCGACGCTGCGCGAGGGAACCGAATACTACAAACACGTCGACGAAGTCATGACCAGTCCCCAGGACTGGGAGGGCAAGCGCCTCCAGCTTCATGGCTTCGTGGTCGCGAACTCGATCCTCGTGAAGCAGGACACCCTCGAGTACAAATTCAAGGTGCAGAACAACGGCAGAACAGTCAACGCATCGTACAAGGGTGTCGTCCCGGATACCTTCAAGGATCGGCCGGGCGAGGAAGCCGAGGTCGTGCTGAAAGGCCAGCTGACTTCCGAGGGCTTCCACGTCGAGCCCAACGGCGTGATGGCAAAGTGCCCCTCGAAGTACGAGGCGGCAAAGAAAGCTGGCTAAACAATGGCCTCCCTCGGATCGTTCCTCCTGCTCGCCACCTTCGTGGTTTGCAGTTACGCGGCCGTGGTGTCGGTCGTCGGGGCGCGCCGGCGTTCGCGGCGGCTGATTGAGAGCGGCATCGGCGCGTTCTATCTGATCTCGGCGCTCATGACGGTCGCCTCGGCTGTCATGATCAACGCGTTTCTCACCGACGACTTCTCGATCAAATACGTCGCGCACTACTCGGACAGCGTGCAGCCGCTGTTCTACAAGATCACCTCGTACTGGGGCGGCCTGGACGGGTCGATCATGTTTTGGGTGTTCCTGCTATCGATCTTTGGAACGCTCGCGGTCTACGTCAACCGCGAGCGCCATCGCGAGCTCATCCCGTACGTCGTTGCCACGATTTCGACGGTGCAGATGTTCTTTCTGTACCTGATGGTGGTCCACAAAAACCCATTCACGACGTACCTGGCCAACGCGCCGTCCGACGGCGAGGGCTTGAATCCGCTGCTCCAGAACTACTGGATGGCGATCCATCCCCCCTCCCTGTACACGGGCTTTGTCGGCATGACGATCCCGTTCGCGTTCTGCATTGCGGC
>JBGPJH010000335.1:0-2959 GCA_041485305.1 Vicinamibacteria bacterium
CTTTCACCGGCACGCTGATCGTGGATCCGGCCTGCATCGTCAGATGAAGAGGGGCGTCGATGGTTGCGCGATACCAGGCCTCCTGCCCTTCGGTCGTCAAGCGAAGACGCATCGCTTCTACGGAACGCGATGTCGCAAACAGCACCGCGACCATGACGGCGACCAGCGCGACGGCCGTCGTGCCGCGGTCCAACCCCGCCCGCCGGTATCGCAGGCCGCCAACGACGGCCAGGCTGTTCAGCACGGTGAGCAATCCAGCACGCGTGAACGTCAGGGTCACCGCTTCGGCCACGAGCCCGAGCAGGACGATGATGACGGTCGCCGCGCGCTGCCGCCCTGCGTCGACGGTGACAAGCAGAAGCCCGAGCGACAGCGCGAAGACGATCTCGAGATACATCGACGCAATCGTTGGGTACTGGAAGGGGCCGCTAGCCCGCGCTTGGGCGCCGACAACAGCAGGACCGACCCGAAACACGTCGAGCAGGCGCAGCACCAACGGCACGCGCGCGTAGTCCAACACGAGAAGCAGGCCCGCCACCGCTCCGATCAGCACGGCCACTACCAGCACGCCCTGAAAGCGCGTCACGCTCGAGACACCAGCAACCGTCGCCAGATAGACCCCGAACGCCAAGCCAAGACGCCCAACCGCATGCAAGGCGTTGGACCGATCGAACGAGGCGCTGACCGCCGTCACGAGACTTGCGGCTATGAAGGCGATCCACGGAATCGTGAGCGGGGTTCGCCAGCCTGGAAGCCGGCGCGATCGGAAAAGGGACACACACCATCCCAGAAAGACGGCCAGCATGACCGCTTCGACGCTGCTCAGCGACTGCCCAGGCAGCTTGACGAGCGGATGCAGAGCTTCGAACGGAGCGACGAAGGTCAGCACACACACGCCAATCCATGGGACCACGTCGGATAGCGGCCCTGGGTTGCGGAGCGGGAGAGTAGCCACTGGTGGCGAGGGTAGGCCACGGCCGCGAGCATTCTCGGCGGTTTGAGGCGCAGCTTCGAGACCAGACACGGCCGGGAGACGAGCCTCCAAGAACCTTGCCAGGCCAGCCCCTTCCGATCGAACTCGAAGGCATGGCTGCTGCATGGGTGAGAAGCATCGCGGCGATCGTGGACTGGCCCGAATCGTCGCGATTCTGCGGAGAGCCGAAGGCGAGACGACCTGATCGCCGACCGCAGAGTGCGCCGGCAGCGCGGTTCGACATCGACACGCTTACGGCGCTGGAAAGCTCTTTTCGGGCGCCGAAAACCAGAGGAGATGGTCCCGGCTGATGCACTTCCGTTTCGGCGTGTTTCTCGTCGAGCTGTGGCGCGGCCCGGCGGCGGTGGCGCTGCCGGTTGCTCTGCCGCGCGCCAGGGCTCTGTGGACGGAGGGGGTCGAAACTGACGGGAAGTTGGACACAGCCCCGAGGATCGGCCGGTGATGTGATGCGAACCCCGCGTCCTCGAGAACCGCTCGGCGCCGGCACAGCGATGACGGTCAACGAAGCCGCGATCGCACGGAGCGTGCTGTACGCGTCACTGTTCGACTACCCGCTCACCCTTGCCCAGATCCGGCAGACGCTTGTCGAGTCGGTGCAGACGCCGACCGAAATTCGAGCTGCCCTCGAGCACAGCGAGGCACTCGGAGCGACGATCGAGTATCAGGACGGGTTCTTTTTTCCGCGCGGGCGGATCGATCTCGTGGCCCAACGTCAAGGGCGGGAATCCCGCAGCCGGGCCTTTCTGTCCCGCCACAGCACGTTCGTGCGACTCGTCTGCGCGATGCCCTACGTGGAGATGGTGGCGTTGTCGGGGAGCATCGCACACCTGAATCTCGACGGCGACGGCGACCTCGACCTCTGCATCGTCACGAAGGGCCACCGCGTGTGGAGCGTCACCGTGGCGGTCGTGCTGCTTGCGAAGCTACTCCGCCGCCGCCGGACGGTGTGCGCGAATTTCGTCATCGCCGACTCAGCGCTCAGCCTCGAGCAGCAAGACCTGTTCACCGCCAGCCAGATTCTGCACTTGAAGCCGTTCAGCGGGCTGAGCGTGTATCGTCATTTCCTGGCGGCCAATCCGTTCGTCTCGCGGTTCTATCCGAATTTTCACGCCGCGGACAACGCCGCGTTCCTCTTCCGTCCGCACCGGATGCTGGCGCACACGAAATCGGGTCTCGAACGGCTCCTCTCAGGCCCTTCGTCCCTCGCCGAGCGGATCTGCCGGCGAGCGTACCGGGGGTACCTGCAGCGCCGCGCCGCGACGTGGACATCGCCCGAACAGGTTCGGCTCGAATCGGACTGCGTGAAGCTGCACACCCACAGCCACCGTAACTCGGTGCTGGCACGCTTCGATCGAGCCGTGCGGGCGGTAGTCGAGGAGCAGATCGGCAGGGGACCGGGGGAGCAGATCGCCGCAGAGCAGGGTGAACGCGAGCTCTCCCGCGCAGACGCCCGCGGGAGCTCCCGGCCCCGTCAGACGGTCAGCGAACAGGCGCGCGCGCGAGGCCCAGAGGGTCGCCCACTTCCAACTGCGAGATGAAATCCGGCAGTGCAGGCCTTTCCCTTCGCCTGAAGCCTCGGTGGATCGCCCATCGCCTGAGCGGACGCGGTTAGCTAAAACTCCGGTCTTGCCTCGGAAGCTGCACGTCGGCGATCTCCCGAACGGATGCCTCTCTGAACCATGGAAACTGGTTGAACGGCACAAACAGCTCACGGTCGCCGACGAACAACCAGAACCCACGAGGTGAAACGTTAATGACTTCCGCCAGGGAAGTGCTTTGCCCAGGCGCCGCGGATTTCATTGAGCTGCTCCTCGATCAGTTCCTGAGCGATGCCGACCTGTGTCGGCTTGAGGCTGACATTTGTCCCGAGTTCCACATGTGGATCAATCCAGAACTTTGCTTCACCCTCGGCATTTGATCGTGTACGTGCGCCTGCCGACTATCGTAACGTGCGGCTTCAGCCGC
>JBGPJH010000336.1:0-2885 GCA_041485305.1 Vicinamibacteria bacterium
GTACGACACGTTCGCCAGCGAAGAGGAGATCATCGGCAACGACAACTGGATTGCCTGCTTCGCCGCCTCGCTCGAAGCGCCGCCTTACACGACGCGGGAGCTCCTGCACCTGCTCGGTGGTCACCTGTGGAACACAACCGGCGCCGACGGCATCCTGACTGCTGCCTACCGCTCTAACGTGCCGATCTTCTGCCCCGCCATCGCCGATTCGTCGATCGGCATGGGCCTCTCCCAGGCGCGGCAGACTGTCGCCGGCGCGGGTCAGGTCGACGTCATCGGCGACATCGTCGAATCGGCCAATCTGATCATCAAACGGCCGCGCACCGCGTCGGTCGTCCTGGGCGGCGGGACGCCCAAGAATTTCATCAACCAGGCCACCGTGCAGGCCGAGTTCTACAACCCCGACGTGACCGGCCACCGGTACGCGCTGCAAATTGTCACCGATGTGCCGCATTTCGGCGGAGCGTCGGGATCGAGTCTCGAGGAGGCGCAGAGCTGGGGCAAGCTCGCGGCCGATTCGGCGCGAGTCTCGGTTCAGGCCGATGCGACGATCGCGCTGCCCTTGCTGGCGAGTGCGCTCGTCATCACCGCCCCACCGCTCCTCTCGAGGCGGCGCAAGCCGGTCTTCTCGCTGGCCTCCCGCCTCATGACGATCGACGGCCAGCCCGTTCCGAACGACCACTTCGAGGAAGTGAATGAGTCTGCCGTTTGAGTACGACCACATGGCCCTGGGTGAGTTCGGGGGCACGACACCCACCACCGTCGACTTCAGTCGCGCACGCGTTGTCGTCCTTCCCGTTCCGCTCGACCGCACCACGTCGTATGTGGCCGGTACTCGGAATGGCCCACACGAGATCCTGGTCGCTTCGTCGCACATGGAGCTGTGGGATGAGGAGACCCAAACCGATGTCCACAGCATCGGGATCTGCACACTGCCCGAGATGGAGTTTCCCTTCGCGACGATAGACGAGGTCCTCGGCGAGATCCAGCGGGTTGCTGGCGAGCTCGTGTCGCGCGGAAAGTTTCCGGTCGTCCTGGGCGGAGAGCATTCAATCACGGCGCCGGTTGTGGCCGCGGTGGCGGCCAGATATCCCGGTCTGTCGGTCCTGCAGATAGACGCGCACGCGGACCTGCGGGCGGCGTTCATGGGCACGCCGCACAACCACGCGTGCGCGATGCGCCGCGTGCTCGAGCACGCCCGCGCGACGCAGGTGGGCATCCGCAGTCTCTCCCCCGAAGAGGCTGCAGCCGTGCCAGCACTGCCGACGACGATTTTCTACGACCACAATATGCGGCACGACGCCGACTGGGTCGAACGGGTCGTGGACTCCCTCAGCGACACGGTCTACATCACGATCGATTGCGACGGTCTCGATCCCAGCATCATGCCCGCGGTCGGCACGCCGGAACCCGGGGGGTTGTCCTGGTACGAATTGCTGACGCTGCTCAGGAGGGTGATTGAAGCGCGCCAGGTCGTCGGCTGCGATCTTGTCGAGCTGTGCCCGATCCCCGGCATGGTTGCGCCGAACTTCCTCTGCGCAAAGCTGATCTACAAGATTCTGTCGTATCGATTCGGGCAGGAAGTGCGGCGGAAGTAGCCCCGGTCACGCTCGGGGACTTAAGGCTACGTCCTCTTCAGTTGCTCGAGTGCGCGTCTGGCGTCGCTGCTGAAGGGCGAGTCGGGAAACTCCTGCACAAGGCGATTGAACGTCTGCTCGGCGTCGGCGCGCTTCCCCGCATCGAGGTAAGCACGGCCCAGACGAATCAGCACGCCGTCCACCGGTACCTGACCATCTTTCCGCTGCGCGAGCTCTTTGAACGTGCTGATCGCCTGATCGTATTGCCCGCTCTGCGCCTGTGCCTCGGCGAGTCCGAGCCGGGCCATCACAGCGTAGACGCTGCTTCCTCCCCGGTTGACGACCTCCTGGTAGGCCGTCGCGGCGCTGGCTGGGTTGCCGAGCGCCATCCAAGTGGTGGCCTCGCGGTAACGCGCGAACACCCCGGCATCGGTCGAGGGGTACCCGTCGGCAGCGGCCTTGAACTTCGTCAGCACCGCCTGGCTCTTCTCGCGCTGGGTGGCAAAGCTCGCCCCGCTGGACGGCGTGCCGGGGGCGGCAGGCGGTCCAACCCGCACCTCCTCGATGACGAGTGCCTGGGCAAGCAGCGCGTACGCCCGGCTTTGCTAGCGTCCCCGCCACGCGACGTATCCGATAATCGCAGCCGCGACAACCACGGCGGCTACTGCTCCCGCGACGACCTGTCCTCTGCGCGCATCGACAACGTCGCGCGCGCGTGCGGTCAGACTGGCGAGCTCGTTCGTCTTGAGATGCCGGCGTTCAGTTCTCTTCATAAGGAAAAGGGTACTCGAGGCCGAAGCCTCGCAGCTCGGGTGGCGCGCCCGGCCAGAATTGAACTGGCGGCCCCCCGCTTAGGAGGCGGGTGCTCTATCCGCTGAGCTACGGGCGCAATAGTAGCGCGAAACAGTTAGTTTACCTGAACTTGGATGCTGTTTTCTTAAGGGACGTTGCGAGAAGGCGGATGGTCGAGGGCGACGTTCAGATAGCCCTGCCACTCCGGCGTGTGCCCATGCGCCTTGAGGACCGCGGTCTGCCACGCCCGCTTCACGCTCCGAACCTTCCGGCCAAGCTCTCCGAACACGTAGGCATCGGCCGGATACTCTGTGCCCGTCGGATCTGGGCGAGCGGACGACGCTGCTCGATCTCACGCGCGTCTCGTACTTCTTCGCGAAGGACAAGCTGACGTTCGCCGTCGTGAATGGCCGCGAGCGCAGACGATAGGAAACATTAGGGCCAGAGGGGTGTTGACGTGTCTGTTCTCACATCGATCCGCAAATGGCTGGCTCCGCCTGTTTTTGAAGCCGATGA
>JBGPJH010000337.1:0-2857 GCA_041485305.1 Vicinamibacteria bacterium
AACGCAACACGTTGCACGCCTGGCGCAACAACTCGACGACCGAACCGGTTCGTTGGGTGGCGGTCCTCGTCCCGATCCGGCGGCAAGCGTAATCGAGAGCGGCAAGCATGCGTGCCCGCGTCAGGATAGTAACGAAGCTCCGCCTCAAAACCGCCGAGTGGAGATCCATCGGAACGGGACGGCGAAGGTTCGTTACCCGGGGCTGAGACGAAAATTCATCGGCACCTGATTCAAATATGCGCGGTGAGCGGGTTCTGCATGGGTCTGCCCGCCTCGAGCGACGTGAGAATGGTGTCCAAATACACCGGCGCGCGCGTGAACACGTTGTCGCCCAGGGCATCCGCCAGGGCGTTCAACACTGCGCAGCAGCCCGCTGCCACGGGCGGCTCGCCGACGCCGCGTGCACCCACCGGCGTTTCCGGATCCGGAAGGTTCAGCGCGTCCCACGCCATTTTCTGCGGCGCGTCGAGAATCGTCAGCGGCTTGGTGTGGTAGAACCGCTTGGCGAGTGGCACCCCGTAGTGCTGGTCGTACACCCACTTCTGGCTGACCGCATGGCCGATCCCCATCAATCCCCGGCCGAGCAACTGTCCACCGAGCGCTGCCGGGTGGACCACGGTCCCGACATCGCCCACGGCCAGATAGTCGAGGACGTGGTACTTGCCGGTTTCCCGGTCCACTTCGACTTCAGCAAACCCCGCAACGAAGGAAAACGTCTGTCCGTCGTGGGGGTAGTTGTCCCGCGCGACACCCATCAGGCCCTGACCCGCAAGAGCGGCGGCCGATCGCTTCGTCACGCCATTGATGTCCGGCGGCAGTTCGTGGCCGTCGTACTTGCCGCCAAGCTCGATGGCCTTCTGAGCCGCCTGCGCCAGCGTCATGCCGGCTCCGCCCCCCTTACGGGACACGCGCTCGTTGGCCACCTCGAAGTCCTCGGGCCGCCCGCCCAGGGCCTTGGCGGCAATCTCCTGGAGTTTCCTGATGCCATCGGATGCCGCCGCGTGTGCCGCGCGAGTCATGGCATGAATCGTCTGGCTGCCGCCAGACACGCACGACCAGGGCAGGTGCTGTGCTGTGTCGCCCCAGACGAGCTCGCACCTTTCCCAGGGCACGCCGACCATCTCGGCGGCGACGCGGCTCGTATCGGACATTGATTCGGTCCCGAGGTTGCCGACGCCCGTATGGATGTACATGCGGCCGTCCGGCTTGACGACGAACAGCCCGTCGAAGCCGGTGGACCCGGCGACGAAGGTGCTCATCGCCACGCCCACGCCACGGAGTTTCGAGCCCTGGCCGCCGGCACCGCGGTCCTTGCGCTCGTCCCACTTGAACAGCTCCGCCCCGCGGTCGAGCGCTTGCTTGATGAACGCGCTTGTCGTGTACGCCCTCTGGCCCCTGGCGTTGGCTTGACCAAACTGCGCCCTGCCCTCCGGCGCATTCAGGCGGCGGATTGCGACCTGGTCGACGCCGAGCTTGCGGGCCGCCTTCGCCAGCAGGGGTTCGATCACCGTAATGCCTTGCATGCCACCGGGCTGAGCCTGTGCGCGGCGAGGCGGCGTGTTTGTGAGGACCGCGACACCACGGAACCGCATGGCTGGGGGTTGATACAAGAGCGACACGATCCGGCCCGACTGCGGGGTGTCTCCGCCGGGTTCGTACGGGCCGTTCTCGCCGACGGCGAACATGTCCAGCGCCGTGATCCGTCCGTCTTTCGAGAAACCGACCTTGAGGCGGCCATAGAGGCTGGGCCGTGCGCCGCCGATTGACTGCTCCTCTTCGCGGCTGATCCGCATCATCACGGGGGCGTTGGTTTTCTTGGCCAGGAGCGCGGGAATAATGGAGGTGATGGTGCCGGTCCCCTTACTACCGAAGCCCCCACCCGTATAGGCGCTGACCAGCACGATGTCGGTCGGCTCCATGTGCAGCCACCTGGCAACCGACGCCACGGTCTGGATCGTGCTCTGGGTGGAGCAGAACAGATGCAGCTTCCCGTTCTGCCAGTAGGCCATCGCCGAGCGCGTTTCGAGCGTCTCATGGCTCGTATTCGGCGTCACGAACGTCTCGTCGAGGACGAGGGCCGCGTTCTTGAAGCCGGCCTCGACGTCGCCGAACGACCACTCGTCTGTGACCTTGCCCATCGGCAGGCGCCCGTCGGTCGCGTCCGCGAAGTCCTTGTCGGTCCATTTGAAGTCCTGCAATTCAGGGCTCGGAGGCGGCGCGCCGGGCTTGGGCGCCGGCCGCACCCAGACGTTGCCTTCGACCCGTGCGTTGGGTCGGCCCGGGCGCAACGAATCGAGCGGATCGACGTTGAACGGCAACGGCTCCCACTCGACCTGGATCCGTTCAATCGCCTCGGCCGCGGTGAGCTCGTCCACGGCGGCGACGGCGAGGACAGGCTCGCCCTGGTATACCGGCTCGCTGGCCAGCGCGCGTTCACCTTTCAGGTTGGCCTTGATCGTCTGCCCAAGGTCAGTCACGATGTCCGCCGGGCTTGGAATCTCGTCCGGCGTCAGGATGGCTTTCACGCCCGGCATCGCAAGCGCGGCGCTCGCGTCGATGCTTCTGATGCGCGCGTGCGGCATGGGGCTCAGCAGCAGCCGCGCGAACAGCATCCCCTCGGCGTGATAGTCTTCGGCGAACTTGGCTTTGCCGGTCACCTTCGCGATGAGATCGGGAGTCTGGTAGTTCCTGCCGACCAGCTTGTGGTTGTCAGTCATCGCTTCACGCCTTCCGCGCATATTCAGCGCCCCGCATGAGCGCCGTCAGAATCTTGTCGTAGTCCTGGCACCGGCACAGATTGCCCGACACCCCGTGCGCCAGCTCCTGCCGCGTCGGGTTCGGGTTCGTCTTCAGATAC
>JBGPJH010000338.1:0-2835 GCA_041485305.1 Vicinamibacteria bacterium
AGCTGGCCGCGCTGAAAAAGCGAGCCGCTGAGTTGTTCAGCGGCGACGGCGACGCCGGCTTCGGCGACCAGGTGTATACAGCGGCGCTCAGTGATGCCAAGTTCGCGTCCACCGACGGCAAGACCGGCGACTACAATCACTTCTGGGTCGCTGACCGCTGGTTCGATCATCGGACCTCGCTGGTCGTCGACCCGCCCGACGGCCAGATTCCTCCCTTAACGCCCGAGGCACAGAAGCGCCAGGACGATCTGGTCGCGTATGGTAAAGCGCACCCGGCTGACGGACCCGAGGACCGCAATTTGCTCGAGCGGTGCATCTCGTCCGGGCTGCCCAACCTGCTGGCCGGCTACAACAGCAACTACCAGATCTTTCAAGCCGCCGGCTATGTCGTGATCGACCAGGAGATGATTCACGACGCCCGCGTCATCCCACTCGACGGGCGGCCGCACGTGGACAAGGACGTGAAGCTGTGGCTGGGCGATCCGCGCGGCCGCTGGGAGGGCGACACACTCGTCGTCGACACGACGAACTTTTCGCCGAAGAGCAATTTGCGCGGCGCCTCCGAGAATCTGCACCTGGTCGAGCGCTTCACGCGCATCTCGGCCGACACGCTCGAGTACCAGTTCACCGCGACCGACCCGACGACCTGGACCAAGCCGTGGACGGCGCGCTTGCTGCTGAAATCGTCGCCGGATCGGTTGTTCGAGTATGCCTGCCACGAGGGAAACATTGGCCTGAACGGCATCCTCTCCGGCCACCGCGCCGAAGAAAAGGCCGCCGGCAGGAGCACATCGCGATAAGACTAGTACGAACGAGCCCACCGTCAGGATTTGCAGCGCAAGAGCGCAAGCGAGCGAGCTAAGGAGAAGTGAGGGATAGACCCGTTACCGGACTGCCGGACCCTCGCACGTGAAGTTCGCCGCGTCGTTTGCGCTCCCGCTGCCTCCGTAGCGCGCGACTTGCGGGTGCGGGCAGAGCGGACGGGTGCGATCCACGCGTCCGTCGGTGCTGTGTGACGCAACGACGCGACCAGGGGCCACGCCGCGCTCCACCCAGTTCTCGAGAACCGGGATCATGTCGAACGCGCTGGGGCCAGGACCGCCGGCGCAGTGGTGCATGCCTGGAACCAGATACAAGCGTGCGAACGCGTCCGCCTCGCGCTGTCCGCCGACCTTCTTCACGACCTCCTCGTAGTAATCAAGCGTCCCATACGCACTGATCGCCGGATCCGACCACCCGTGGTACATGAGCAGCTTTCCGCCGCGATTCTTGAACGGCCGCAGGTCGGAATCCGCTGGACTCAGGATTTCAGTCATGGTCTTGAGCCGCGCGAGGTCGCGATCGAGTCGAAATACTCGCCAGTTGAAACTCGGATCGTCGTCTTCCAAGGCCAAGAACCTGAAGTTCTGCTCCGCAAGGGCATAGCCACTAGGCGGATTCGACGCGAAGGTCAATGTACCGTCGGGCCGCCGAGCCGGAGGACTTACGCCGACAATCCACGTACGCCATCCGCTGGCGCCACCCTCGTGGCCCATCGGGAAGCCGGGGGCGTAGGTCTTGCCATCCGCCGTCTTCGCGCCGTTGTAAATCTGCTTTACGACCTCGAGCTGGCCGGCGGTCAAGCAGTCCGAGCCCTCAGCCCCGGTGCACCTGAGTGTGTCGGGCTTGAAGGCGCACCGCCGCGGATCGGTAATCAATCCGTCCTCGAGACCGTCGGCGGCGTCACAGGCGGCGAGGGTCGCTTTGGACAGCAGCTCGACTTTTTCAGCAGAGAGATAGTTCTCCGACGATGCGAGGAGCTTTTGAAACACGAGCGCGCGGCCGGCTTGCATAGGGGTGCCCGTCGCCGGGTCGCCGGCAATGATGCCATCGAAGTCGGCAGGATATCGCTGCACTTCCATCAGCGCCTGGCGTCCGCCGTTCGAACAGCCGTTGAAGTACGCGTGTTGAGGAGCGCGCCCGTAGAACGTCGCGGTCAGCTCCTTGCCAGCAACCGCCGTCACATGCGTGCCTCGGTGACCGTAATCGATCTCCTTCGCTCGATTCGAGCCCCACGTCGGATCGTTGGCGGCGTGTCCTGTGTCTGTCGAGGCCGAGGCGTAGCCGCGGGCCAGGCCGGCGCCTAACGATCCGATGGTGCCGCCCAAGCCGCCGACGCCGACGAAGTAGTACTTCCCGTTCCAGTGTTCGGGGAGACCGAGGCGAAAATTCACCTCATTGCCGGGCACGGCGACGTGGCCATCGACTTGGCAAAAACTGGGCGCGGCGTTGGTTGCCGCGACCACCTTCGCTCCTGTGATCGTCGTGCCCTTCGGCGCTTTGGCCTGGACCGCAGTTACCGAGCACACCGTGGCCGCCTCGCCCTGAGCGTGCAGATAGGAGCCCACGGAAGCGGCGCACGAAATGGTGGTCGCAAAAGCGATTCGCCCGATCGTCATAAAAGTAGCTCCTTCATGGCAAGGTCAGATCTCCGGCGATGCGATGAGTACTTCGGAATCGCCGACCAGTGCGGCCGACCGGTTCGTCGTTCGCAGGGGCAGATCGACCAGCCGCCAGACAAACGCGAGACCCACTGCCGTAACGATGGCGCCCCACAGGAACACGTCCGCAATTGCCGATGCGAGCGCGTGCTTCAGTGCTACAAGCATTGGCGCCATGAGCTGCAGCGTTTCCGGACCGGCCGCCCGCATCCGGGCCGCGACCTCGGGGTTCATCAGGGCCTGAGGGTTCCGTAGCAGCGCCATCATCTGGGGCGGTACAGCGGCCGCGGCTTCCGGTGAGATGGCCGACTGCAGGGCCGACGCGAAGCGGTTCGAGAGCACCGCGCCGAAAATC
>JBGPJH010000339.1:0-2815 GCA_041485305.1 Vicinamibacteria bacterium
ATCGGCGCTGTGTCCTATTCGCTCGGCAGCTTCTCGAAGGAACCGATTGCGGGCATCACGCCGATTGCGGAAATGACCGACGCGACATCGTTCGCCACGAGCCGTCCGCGGGCCGCGCGCCCGCAAATGGACTTTCCGCTGACGCGCGACGGCCTGCTCGCGGCGTTCCGAAACGCGCTCAATTGGAATCGTCCATTTGCCGACCGGCCAGGCGACACGCAACTGCTCGGCGTCAGCCGCGTCGCCGGCGCGGGGGGTGGCGGACTGGGCACGATGCTGCGGCCCATCGCGACGCCGCTCGTGATGTCGGGCTTCGAACCTGACCTGGCCGATGCGCTCGCCCCGGTCTTCCGCGATCACGGATTCCTGCCGATGGCAGGTGCCGCCGGCGGGCGTCACGGCGAGATGGCCTTCGATGGCCCGCTCAAGCCTGGCGATGCCGTCGGCGTGACCTTCGTGCGCGGCGACCTCGAGATGGGCGCGACGGGTACCGTGACGTACATCGACGGCGATCGTGTCTACGCGTTTGGTCATCCCATGTACAACCTTGGGCCGACGGAATTTCCGATGACCCGGGCGTACGTCTACACTGTGCTGCCCAGCCTCTTCTCCTCGGCGAAACTGTCGACTACGGGCGACGTCATCGGCACGTTCCTGCAAGATCGGGCGACCGCGATTGCGGGCCGCCTTGGCCCCGGCCCGTCGCTGATTCCGGTGACCATGAGTCTCGACACGGCCCGCAGCGGAGGCCAGCGGACGTTCACGTTCGGAGTGGTAAAGGATCAGCTGTTCACCCCGCTCATGACTTACGCAGCCCTCGTCAACACCCTCGGGTCGTACGGGCGACAGTTCGGCATCTCGACGTACTCGGTGCAGGGCAAGGTCCTGCTGAAAAAATACGACGCCATTTCCTTCAGCAACCTCTTTGCGGGCGACGCGGCTGCCGCAAACGCCGCTGCGTACATCGTGTCGCCCATCGCGGCGCTCATCAGCAACGACTACGAAGACGTCGACATCGGCGGGTTGGAGCTGACCGTGAAATCGACGGAAGAGCCGAAAACGGCCTCCCTCGAGCGCGTCTGGCTCGACGAGCCCCGTCCGCGTGCCGGCCGCACTGTTCCGTTGAAGGTGCTGCTCCGCACCTACCGCGGCGACGATCTGTTGCGGACCATTCCGATCCAGATACCGGCCAACGCAACCGGAAGCCTGGTGGTGATGGTGTCGGATGGTCAGCGACTCGCCCAGACCGAACAGCGCGAGGCGCGCCTGCCACAGCCTCGAAGCGTGCCGCAGCTCGTGCGAGCGCTCAACAAGACACGCCGGAACGATACGCTCTACGTCAAACTGCTGGGGTCTGAAGCCGGCGCAGTCGTCAACGGCGAGCTGCTGTCATCGCTGCCGCCGTCGGTCCTCGCGGTGCTCGAAGCCGATCGAAGCGGCGGGAATTTCAGTCCCCTCCACAGCGCTACCCTCGGCCAGTGGGAACTGGTCACCGAATACGCGGTCAGCGGAATCAAGACGCTCACCATCCAGGTGTCGGCGAACTGACACCGCAGCACTGTTCGCGTCCTGTGAACATCATGGTGACTCTGAACCGCGCGCGGCAGATGCTTGCCGTTGCAGCGGTCGCCGCCTGTGCGACTGCTCTGCTCGAAGCTTCCTCCCCGAAGTTCTTTCAGGCCGCGACTCAGGCCGACTTCTTGAAAGGCGAGGTCGAAGGCCTGGCTATCGATAGCCGTGGCCAACTCGTGCTTGGACCAGCCACCGAGCTGGTGTACGAGACGCCGTCTCCGTTTCTCTGGGCCGTGGTGCCCGCACCCGACGGGTCGCTATTCATCGGCGCCGGCAACGACGGTCGCGTGTTTCGTGTCGACGCGCAGGGCAAAGGCACGCTGTTCTTCGACGCCGCCGAGCTCAAAGCCCACGCGCTGGCCATCGCGCCCAATGGCGGTCTGTATGTGGGCAGTTCGCCCGACGGCAAGGTGTACAAGGTCGACCGCAGCGGAAAGGCCAGCATTTTCTTCGACCCCGACGACAAGTACATCTGGGCGCTCGCGACCGATGCCAAGGGCAACGTGTACGCCGGAACAGGCGAGAAGGGTATCGTCTACAGAATCACCCCCGATGGGAAGGCTGCGCCGTTCTACCAGACGAAGGCCACGCACGCGACAACGCTCGCGTTCGACAGGGCGGGCAACCTTTTGGTCGGCACCGAAGCGCCGGGCCGCGTCTTTCGGGTCGACGCCGACGGCAAGGGCTTTCTGCTCCTCGACTCTCCCTTCCAGGAAATCCGGGCCCTCCGTTTCGACGACAAAGGCGTGCTCTACGTGGCGGCCGTCAACGGTCGCTTGGCGTCGGGGGCGCCTCCGTCGATTCCGACCGATCCGGGGGGCACCGACCGGCCATCGGGCGAAACCCGGGCTTTGGTTCCGACCGTCTCGGTGACCACCGAAATTACGGCAATTTCGGTGGTCGACGTGTCGGGCGGATCGAACGCGGCTTCCCAACGCGACGATCGCCGCACCGTAAAAGGTGGCGTCTACCGCATCACGGCCGACGGGCTGTGGGATCAGTTGTGGCAATCGCGCGACGACTCCCCCTACGATCTGGCGTTCGACAGCGGTGGTCATCTGATCGTCGCGACCGGCAACAAGGGCAAGATCTACCGGCTCGACGGTGACCAGCTTCAACCAACGCTGCTTGCACGCGCCAGCGCCCAGCAAGTGACCGCCCTCCACCGCGATGCCGCCGGCCGGCTGTACTACACGACCGCCAATCCTGGAAAGCTGTTTCGGTTGTCCTCGGGCCACACGGC
>JBGPJH010000340.1:0-2786 GCA_041485305.1 Vicinamibacteria bacterium
ATACCCCTGGCGGCAAAAGAGAATACTACCTGAAAAGAGGGAGCTTGGTTACCAGCGTGACCGCCAGCAACTCCCTGCGCTTCCCTAGGCTGAAGCGCTCGATCGCGTACCGCACGGTCGTGCGCGGGATCGTCGGTCCATAGGCGCGCAGGTAGCGGTCGAGTCTCGCCGGATCGACCTTGCCCGCCTCGCGCAGCAGCCAGCCGACGGCTTTCTGAATCAGATCCTGCCGATCGGCATGCAGCGTCCGGGCGACGTCGTAGGCCGAGTTCAGGGCGAGACCCCTGCGGACCGGCAGAATCAGACTGACGGCCGAAGCCCGGCGTACCCACATGTTGCGGCTCCGAGCCCACGTCCGCAAGCCTTCCACGAGGGTCGGCTCGGCGAGAAGGAGCGGGCCAATCAGCATGCCACATATGGCGTCGGTCGTCGCCCAGTTGGCCGCGTGATTCTGCGCGAGCCATCGTTTCCAGAGCGGCAACAGAGGGCGCGTGAAGGCCCGCCGGTACCGCGCCAGGACCTCCACGCCGAGGCCCTTGACGTCCAGATAGCGGTCGGCAATCAAGAGCTCGGCAAACGCCTGAGCGTGGTCGATCGTCCAGCCGCCACCTTTGTCACCAACGATCGCTCTGGCCAGCTGACGAATCGTTTGCGTGCCCACGTTGTAGAAACCCAGATCCGGCGTGCCCCGGAAGTAGCGCCGAGCGTCGAACTCTCCAGCGGGGCGCGACAAACCCTTGATCTGTCGACGCGCGAGCCGGGCGAGTCGTTCGACCGATGTCACACGAGCTTCCGAAGAATTAGGCATTTCAAGTAATAGGTTTCCGGCACGCCGAGCAGGACCGGATGGTCGCGCCCCTGCATGCGCTTCTCGAGCACTGTCACCTGCGCGTGTGCGTCAACAGCGGCACTGTAAACGATCTCGGCGAACGCCGCCTCGCTGAGATGGTAAGAACAGCTGCACGTCACGAGCGTCCCTCCCGGGTTCAGCAACTTCAGTGCGCGCAGGTTGATCTCCTTGTATCCAGACGTCGCTTTCGGAACCGCGGCCTTGGTCTTGGCGAACGCCGGTGGGTCGAGCACAATCGTGTCGAAACGCTCGCCAAGCCGTTCAAGCCCGCGCAGCTCGTCGAACACATTGCCGACCCGGGCGTCGATCGTGACTCCGTTACGCTGGGCGTTTCGCCGAGCGCGTTCGACGGCCTCCTCCGAGATGTCGATCGCGATGGTCTCCTGACACCGGGCGGCCAGCCGCAGAGCGAAGCCGCCGTTGTAGCTGAAGCAGTCCAAAAGCCGCCCGCGCGCGTACTGCGCCGCAGCGGCCCTGTTTTCGCGCTGGTCGAGGAACAAGCCCGTCTTCTGACCGCGTCGGAGATCCACCTCGTATTCGATCTCGCCCTCATGGACCGCGACCGACTCGGGCACCTCCCCGGCGAGGACCTCGACACGCTGCTCCAGCCCTTCGAGCAGCCGCGCGCGCGGGTCGTTCCGGGCGAGAATGCCTCGCGGGTGGAGCAGGTCGATCAGCGCCGACACCACAAGAGGGGCAATCCGGTCGGCACCCTGAGAGAGCGCCTGCATCACCAGGTACTCGCCGTAGCGGTCGACGATCAACGACGGCAGCAGGTCGGCCTCGCCGTGCACGAGGCGGTACGCCGATGCATGGACGCCGAGCGAGTCGCGAAACTCCAGAGCGGCCCCGAGACGGGTCCGCAACAGCGACTCGTCGGCTGGCAAATCGCCGTGGACCAGCATGCGAACGGCGATCATCGATCGATCGCTGTAAAACGCCCGCCCGACGACGCGCCCTCGCATTCCCCGGACGACGACAATGTCGCCCGCCGCGGCGCGGGCTTCGATGATGTCGCCGCGATAGATCCACGGGTGGCCGATGCTCGCCCGTTGCTCGCCGCGTGCCGAAACGATCACTGTCGGGATCATGGGTCAGGACACACCAACCCCAAACTGGCGGTCGCGGTCTCATCCGCCCACCCGTCGGTTCGGAAGCTCTCATAGTACAATCGCCGCAATGCACGTTGCGATCGGGGCCGATCACGCGGGCTTCCAGCTGAAGCAACACCTCAAGCAGACGCTTCAGCGGCTCGGTCATACGGTCGACGACTACGGGACGGACAGCGAGGAGTCGGTCGACTACCCGCCGATCTGCATGGCGGTCGGCAGAGCGGTGGCCGAGAGCCGCGCTGAACGCGGTCTGGTGCTTGGCGGAAGCGGACAGGGCGAGCAGATTGCCGCCAACAAGATCGCCGGCGTGCGCGCGGCACTGTGCCACGACCTGTTTACGGCGCGCCTCTCCCGCGAGCACAACGACGCGAACGTCCTCGCGATGGGCGGGCGCATCGTCGCGTTCCCTCTGGCGGACGAGATCCTCGAGTTGTGGCTGAGGACGCCGTTTGCCGGCGGCCGTCACCAGCGGCGCATCGACCAGATTCGGCAGGCCGAGGGGCTGCGAGCGTAGCAGCCCCCGACGGTGGCACCGGGCGCGATGCACCTGGCCGGCAAAGGCGCGACGTCCGAGAACACCGGGAGCATCTGAGGAAGGAGCGACGCAGCCCGCCGGGATGGATCGGCCGGCCGAACGGGGTCCCCACGGCGGCAGCCAAGCTGGGGCCTGAATCCAGGCTGGACTTTCACGACGGGCCGCGGCAAGCGAAGACATGTCCACCGAAACCAGCACGATCCTCACGTGGCGGACTCTCGCCGAGACCGATCCCGACATTGCCGAGGCGATTCGCCACGAGCGCGACCGCCAGAACCGCGGGCTGGAG
>JBGPJH010000341.1:0-2745 GCA_041485305.1 Vicinamibacteria bacterium
AGGAATACGCCATCTCGACGACCTCGCCGATGCCGTCGTACAAGAGCACGCTCTCCGGCGACGAAATGGCGGACGTGGTCGCCTATCTGCTTTCCCTGAAAGGACAGTTGTAATGAGCGGGAGAAGACGGCTCCTCGCGTGTGCGTTCGTCGCGCTGATCGGCCTGTTGTCCCTGAGCCTGCATGCGCAAGTGACGTCGCAGCGCCTCGCGGCTTCGTCGAGCGAACCGCAGAACTGGTTGACCTACTCCGGCGGCTACTACAGCCAACGATACAGCCCGCTCAACCAGATCACGCCGGCCAACGTGAAGAATCTGAAACTGCAGTGGGTCTACCAGTCGCCGGTCGCCGGCAACTGGCAGACGACGCCCCTGGTGGTGGACGGCGTCATGTACCTCACACAGCGCCTGAATGACGTCGTTGCGCTCGACCCCATCACCGGCCGGGTGTTCTGGATGTATCGCTACACCCCGGCCCAGGATCGCATCGTCTGCTGCGGAGCCAACAACCGCGGGCTCGCGATTCTCGGGAACACGCTGTGCATGGGCACGCTCGACGCGCAACTGATCGCCATCGACGCCAGAAGCGGGCGCGCCCTCTGGAAGACCGAGGTCGCAACCACCAAGTCCGGATACTCGATCACGCACGCGCCGCTGGTCGTCAAAGACAAGGTGATCGTCGGCGTCGGCGGCGGCGAGTACGGCATCCGCGGATTCATCGCGGCCTACGACGTGGCGACAGGGAAGGAGGCGTGGCGTTTCTATACGATTCCGGCGCCGGGCGAGCCTGGGTCGGAGACGTGGCAGGCCTGTCCCAAGACCGCCGACAAAACGTTTTGCGATCCTGATGCCTGGAAGCACGGCGGCGGCTCGATCTGGCTGACCGGCTCCTACGATCCGCAACTCAACCTGACGTATTGGGGCGTCGGCAACGTCGGCCCCGATTACAACGGGGCGCAGCGGCCCGGCGACAACCTCTATACCGACTCCGTCGTCGCGCTCGATGTCGACACCGGCAAGCTGAAATGGCACTACCAGTTCACGCCGCACGATCTGTACGACTACGACTCGGTGCAGATCCCGGTGCTCATCGACAACTGGGACGGCAGCCGGATCAACGTCGTCGCGTGGGCCAACCGCAACGGCAATTTCTACGTGATCGACCGGGAGACCGGACGTTTTCTACTCGGGCGCCCGTTCGTGAAGGTCAACTGGATGAGCCGGTTCGATGAGCGCGGGCGCCCGATGCAGACGCCGCAGCCGGACGGACAGCCGACCTATCCGGGCAATCAGGGCGGGACGAACTGGTACTCGCCGTCGTTCAGCCCGCGCACCGGACTCTTCTACATCTCGGCCTGGGAAGACTACGCGAGCATCTATGCCCCTGCGCCGGCGGAGTACAAGGAAGGCACGAACTTCGGCGGCGGCGGCCCGCGCAATTTGTCGGCGGTGCCTGGCGCCCCTGGGCTCGGCCGGGCGCCGATCAATACATGGACCGAGGCGGCCGGTCACGGCGCGGTGATCGCGCTCGATCCCGCGACGGGGCAGGAGAAGTGGAAGTTCAAGATGACCGACGTGACCGACAGCGGCATCCTGACGACGGGGTCGGACTTGCTGTTCACGGGCGGTCGCGAAGGCTTCTTTCAGGCGCTGAACGCGCGGACCGGGGAGCTGCTGTGGAAGACGCAGTTGGGTTCGTCGATCAACAGCGGCCCGATCACCTATCGCGTCGGCACCCGGCAGTACGTCTCCATCGTGTCCGGGCTCTCGATGTTCGTGTTCGCGCTGGACGAGTAGCGGGCGACGACACGCTGCGATCACGACACGACGACGATCAACGCAGAGATCGCAGAGCACGCAGAGGTTCCAACTCTCCGTACGTAGTGTCCGCCTTCAGGCGGACCTGACAGCGTGTTAGTATCCGGCCGTTCAGAGGCTTGCGGACGCCTGTGCCGTCCTTGCGGGTCATGGTGGAAATGACGTCTGAGCAGTGGAGCCGCGCGAAGACCATTCTGCTGGCTGCTGCTGCGCACCGACCCGAGCAGCGAGACGGATACCTCGCGCTCGCCTGCGCGCACGACCACGTCCTGGCGGCTGAACTCGGCGCCCTGCTGACCACAAGTGGCCCGACGTTGGGGCCCGCCCTCGACCGGCCTCCAGATCATCGCCGTGAAACCTGGGGCGACTTCCGCCTGCTTGATGAAGTTGGGCGTGGCGGATTTGGCCGCGTGTATCGCGCATTCGACCACGCGCTCAGGCGCGAAGTCGCTCTCAAGGTGATTACCGTTCCCTTGTCCGCGCCGGCGACGACCGAGGCGCTCCTTCGGGAAGGGCAGATGCTCGCTCGGGTGCGTCACCCGAACGTCGCGACTGTCTTCGGGGCTCGACACATCGGCGCCGATGTCGGCATCTGGATGGAATTTGTTGAGGGGCGAACGCTCAGCGACATCGTCCAACGCGACGGCCCCCTCGCTGTTGCGGAAGTGAGCCTCATTGGGATCTCGCTCTGCGGAGCCCTATCGGCCGTGCACGCAGTGGGTCTGGTCCACGGCGATGTGAAGGCCCAGAATGTCATGCGCGATGACACGGGTCGCGTGGTCCTCCTGGACTTTGGCGCCGGCCAAGGGCGAGACGAATGGTCACGGGACGAAATCATCGGGACACCGATCTACATGGCACCCGAAGTACTCCGCGGGCAGGCAGCCACAACGGGCAGCGATGTGTACAGCGCCGGCGTGTTGTTGTTC
>JBGPJH010000342.1:0-2685 GCA_041485305.1 Vicinamibacteria bacterium
CAGCGTCCAGAGGGCGAGCGTCGACACGTCCTTGACGAAGCAACCGTCGAGCGGGGTGTTGCCATCCGTTCACTCCTCGATCCCGTTCCCGCCGCACATGTGCACGCCGAGACGTCGCGGGACACAGCCGCGACGATCTGCAGTTCTCGGCTGACAGCAGTCAGCTTTAAGAGCTCCTGGTTAGGGCGCCTCGCCGGCTCGAGCGGCTCGAATGTAGCGGTCGGCATCCTCCTGCAAGAGGAAGCGCTGCTTCACCAGCAGGCGGGTTGCTTCCTCCACCGCTCGGACGAATCCGGCCTGGTCTCGGTAGCGTTCTTCGAACGAGAGTCGAGGATCGTTGTTCGCCTGCCGTTCCGCCTTCGTTTTCGCGAAGGGGACGAACGACCCGCTCAGCCCACAGAGGTCGCCCGGCCGACGCCCTGTCGCCCGCACGTTCCAGCCGGTAATCGTGGCGGTCGGCGCCGCCACCTCCACCGGTCGAATGCCGGCGACGTCCAGGCCGTCGCTGTCCGTCTTGGGGACAAACAACTGGTACCGCGCGCCGAAGGTCGGGGGCGCCGGCGAGAGACGTCCCCCGGTGGACTTGAAGCTTGCGCCGAAGGCTGGGAAGGCAAGCTCGTTGAGCGTGGTCGGAAAGCGCACGCCCGGGATCGCCGGAAACGCCGCGCGCGCCTCGTCCAGCGCGACGAGTGTCTTGTCCTGAAGCGTCGGGTAGTTGCTGGCGGGCGGAGCGATGCCGCGATCGGCCCAGTCGTCGAGGGCCACCAGCAGCGCGCGCAGCGTGGGCGCCCAACCGTTCCCCTGCGTCGGGACCGCGCACAGGCCCGCCGGTCCGGGAGGATTCAACAATCCGGCCACGCCGCCGTGTTGAAAGCTCGAGGCGAAGTAGAGGCGCGCGTTGTCGGGAAGCGGCACCGGACGGCCCTGCCCGTCGTGCACGTTCAACGACGCGTTCATCTGCCAGAACTCGTTGGCCGAATCGACCTGGAACACCAGCGGATCGGTCGCGGGTCGCTTGAGAAGCCCATCACGAATACCGGAGATCGGATCGGCCGTGACTGCAAACGTCAGCGGTGGGTACGAGTACGACAGCGAGTCGTGCCACACGTCCTGGCGCGAATACGTGTTCGGGTCCGAGAACTCGACATTGGCCAACAGCCGGTGCGTACCGGGAATGACGATCTGCACGGCGTCGAACACCTTCCGATGCGCCTCGTCTTCGTTGAAGCCCAGGTAGAGGAAATCTCGCATGTACATGCCCGTCGACGAGATGCCGCTCCCGTAAGCTCGACGAATCCCGACGTCGGCTGGGCCGAGCGCGAGAGGGTTCGGATTGCCCGCCTCGTCGCGCGTCTGATATCTGAGAAACGAGGCCACGTCGCGGGTGACAACGAAGCCCAGCCCCATCACCATCGGGTTCTTGGCCGGATACGTCAGCTCGTAGATGCGATCGCGCGTGAACCCGTCGAACAGGCAGATGTCAGTCGACGACGGGACCAAACCGGCCTTTCCGGTCTGGCACCGACCGAACGCCCAGCGGTCCGATGCGACCGGCGTTCGGAAACCGCCGACGCCGTCGCGAACCGTGAGGACCGAATGCGCGGTGTCAGTATCGGCAGTCTCGTAGGCGCGGAACGCCGCGGCGCCCTCGAGCGGACGGGTGAAGCCGTCGGCGTCTGCGTACTCGACCCGGATCCGCCCGACGATCGGCCGCCCGTCCCCCTCGGTGGCGACAGGGAGGCTCGGCACGAGCCGGTCGTTGCCGGGGGCGACGTTCCCCTGCCAGCCGGCGTCGACGTAGCTGTAGCCGAATCGCAGGAGGAGGCCATCGCCGAAGTCGGCTGCTGTCAGCGGATTGTTGTTGTTGTTCAAGCCGGTCTGTGCGGGAAGCGTCCGCCACGCGTAGTCGAGTTTATTGCCCCGGTTGTTGACGCCGTAGAAGAGCTTCCGGTTGCCCCGCGCCATGTCGACCGGCTTGAGAATGAAGAACGGCGAGGAGAATCCCACCAGACCCTTGGACGTTTTTGGTGCTCTGTCGAGATTTACGATCGCAAGGTTCAGCGGATCGCGCGGGTCGACCTCGATGTAGACCGTGCCATCCAACCGCTCGTAAGGACCGACCTCGCCGAAGCTCTTCCCGTCCGCGATGCGACGTGTCTGTTCGACAACGAACCGCACGACGCGGGCCTCGCCGGGAGCTGGAGCGATTGCGGACAGGACGAGACCGGCCGTCACCAGAACGATTGCTTTCTTCATGATGCCCTCAGTTTTCCAGCCCTCGTCACCGCCGCGCCTGAGCGGCGTGTCGGTGAGATCGGTGCGTTCGGTGTCGACGCTCAAAAGCACATGATGGCGCTCCCGCCGTATATCCCATGTGTCCGACCCTTTTCGATTGTGGGAGAGTATCCCTCCAACCTGACGCAGGATTCAAGGGACCTCATGGGTCGCATGCCATGCATCGTTTCGGGAACGCTCGCCGGACATTTCACTGGTTTGCGGCAGTGGCAGTCAGTTTCCGAATCTGCTGCAAAGCCGAGTTCACCTTGAAGTCCACAAAGATCTTGCCCAGGGCGGCGGAAACGAGCTTGCGCTCGTCGGTTGGTATCTTGTCCTCGCGCACCCATTTGTGGTCGGTGTCGACACTCATGAGCTCCGCCGCGTCGTCAATTGGAGTCATGCGCGTGC
>JBGPJH010000343.1:0-2606 GCA_041485305.1 Vicinamibacteria bacterium
CGCCTGCAAGAAGCCAGACGCCGTCCGCGAGCTTCTGGCTCTCGACTCTCACCGGCGACGCGGTCGCGGTCCGTACCGCCTCCGGCACGGGCAGTGTCTGCACCGGCACGTTGGCCTTCACGCTGGTGATGTTCAGCTCGTAGTAGTTGTGCGCGGGGTTCAGCCGCGGATCACCCTGGTGCACGTGCACCAGGGTGGGAAACTTGACGCCGCCGAAGTCCTGATACTTCGTGTAGCGCATCTCGTAGTCCATGTCGCCGTACACCGGGTTCGGAAACCAGGTGTCGACGAGCTCCACGAGATTCTGATCGTTGATCGTCACGTTCATCTTGTACTTGCCGAGCAGGCTGAACGAGACGATGGTCACGGTGCGCCCGAACTGCGAGAGGCCGAAGTCGGATGCGCCGACGATGGGCTGCGTGATCGCGGTGGCGTTGGTCGCGGCGAGCGCCGCCTTCAGGGCGCCATGTGGCGTCAGCGCCAGCTCGAGCTGACGCAGATCGGAGAAGGCGACGCCGTCCAGATACGGACGCGTCAGCGCGACGGGTACGTCGTTCTGGATGTCCCAGGCGTAGGTGCCGCTCAGGATCGCCGTCACATGCTGCGGCGCCATCGGCGTCCCGCCGAGCGTCGGGTAGTTGCCTTGCCGTCGCGTGTAGTCTTCGCGCGACCACCGGGCGTCGTAGTCGATGAGGCGCGTGTAGCCGGCGACCTCATACTTCGGCCAGTCTTCCGCCAGGCCGTATGTCTGGCCAATCCGCGACGACCAGCCGGCGCCCGAATACTCAATCGTCTTGAGGTTGGCGCCGCCCATCGCCGCGTTCGCCGCCTGCAGCACGCTCCGGACATTCTGAACGGTCTGCCCGGTTGCGTTTGTCGCGCTCCCGTGCGCCAGAGCGAGAAGCGCCACGAGAACCCATAGTCTTCTTGCCATACGCCCCTCGTCCTTTACTTTCCGAAGTCGTGCACCAGATCGAAGTACCGGTTGTTTTCGTTACAGATGTATTCCAGGAGCTCGGTGTCGGCTTGAAACGCGAGCGGCTGCGTGGCGGTCCACGGCTTCGTGTACGCCTTCGGGTCGTCGATCGTGATCTGAATGTCCATGTGCCCGAAGTCTTTGCGGACGAAGCGCTCGGTGACATGCAGCGTGTCGGTCGCGGGCTTCCCGGCGTTGTCGAGCCAGCCCTTGTCGTTGAAGCCCGACGTCTGGACGACGAACACGTCGCCTTCCCAGTGGCCGACGGAGTAGCCGAACCACGTGGGATTCGGATCGGCGGGCAGCGCGCGGCCGTCCGTGAAGATCTGGCGGTACGAATGCACGGCCTCGTAGAGGATCGCGACCATGCCGGGCACCTGGAGGATCTTGAACGGATAGCCCACGAGATCCGATCGTGGCACGCCGCCGACGATGCAGTTGGCGGTGGGATCGTCCTTGCTGTCGGTGGCGCGGCGCTTCTTGTAGAGCGCCTCGGCCCAGGGCTGGAAGGGCACCTCGCCGGGCTTCAGATTCTTCGCGATGTCGCTGACCATGCCCGGCGACGGCTTCCACAACCCCGCGAGCTCCGGTTTGCCGTCCGCGGTTCGCGGCGCCGGTGCGGTAAGGTTGGGCTTGCCGTCAGGCGTACGCGGAATGCCCGCGGTCGGATGCGTGAGCCACTGGGCCGACAACGCAACCGCCATGGCCATGATTAGCGCGATTGTCGTCAGTCGAACCATAGTCCCCCCGGAGAAAGTTCAAAGCTCAAAGTGCAAAGTAAGTCTGAACTTTCGACTTTGAGCTTTCCACTTCCCTGAGGGGGGATTATCCTCGCTGCCGAAGGGTTGTCAAAGGCAATTAGACGGGGAGGCTGGATGTGAAAGCGGGCATCAGAGCGGCGCTTGCGATCTTGTTCTCGGCGGCTGTCGGGGCCTCGTCTCCCACGTTGTCAGCCCAGTGGCCGGCATACCCCACGGCGCGAGTCCCCAGGACTCCAGACGGCAAACCGAATCTCGCGGCGCCCGCGCCGAGGACGGCCGACGGCAAACCGGACCTCTCCGGTATCTGGCGCGTCGCCCGAGGATTCGGGGCAGGGGCGCTGGCCGGTGTGGGAGGGGCGGCGGGCGCGCCGCTGCTCGACGGCACGATTCCTCCGCGGGCCAACCAGTTCTGGGACATTGGCTTTGGACTCGCGGGCGGTTTGCCGCTGAAGCCGTGGGCCGCGGCGCTCCTGAAGCAGCGCATCGCCGACGACGGCAAGGACAACCCCGACGCGCACTGTCTGCCGATGGGCCTGATGCAGCTGCACAACCATCCGCAGCCGCGGAAGATCATCGAGACGCCCGGCGTGATCGTCATTCTGTACGAAGGCAACGCGGGCATCCGGCAGATCTTCATGGACGGCCGGCCGCTGCCCAGCAAGGATCCGCAGCCGTGGTGGTACGGCTACTCGACGGGGACGTGGGATCGCGACACGCTGGTCGTCGAGACCAGCGTGTTCAGGGACGGCGGGTGGCTCGACATCAACGGCAGTCCGCTGACCGATGCCGCGAAATGGACAGAGCGGTTCCGTCGCCCGAACTACGGAAGCCTCACAATCGAGATCACGGTGTACGATCCGAAAGCGTAC
>JBGPJH010000344.1:0-2601 GCA_041485305.1 Vicinamibacteria bacterium
CATGCTCGTCACGCTCGGGGTCGAACAGGTCGATATCGCGTTGCAGGGCACCCCCGACCACCCGAATCCGACTCCGCCACCACCGGTCCGAGTGACCAGAGTTGAGCCCATCGCAGTGTCCCCTGGCAATCAAACCGATCCTGGAAGCGCGGTCTCGGAGATCACGAGCTTCTCGGCGGATGGTGCGCCGACACTTTCGACCGAGGTCACCGTGACGGCGTCGCTGCCGATGCTCAGCCCGTCCATCGAAGCCGGCAAGGTGAGGTTGGCGCCCGAACAGGTCGAGTCGCTGCCCAGTCTCGGGACGCGCGATATCTTCAGGGCGCTGCAATTCCTTCCGGGTGTCAGCAGCAATGAGACTTCGTCCGGTCTCTTCGTGCGCGGCGGCACGCCGGACCAGAACCTGGTCGATTATGACGGTTTCACTGTCTACAGCGTGGACCATCTGTTTGGCTACTTCAGCGCGTTCAACATGGGCGCGATTGAAGATGTCGCGCTCAGCAAAGGCGGCTATGACGCCCGGTACGGCGGGCGGCTGTCGAGTCTGACCGAGATCCACTCGCGAACGTCACCGAAGAACGTGCGCGGAAGCATCAGCGGCAGCTTGTTGAGTGGCGAGGGCGTCGTGGAAGTGCCGATGGGCGGGAGCGCCTCTTTTCTCGTGGGCGCACGCCGGTCGTTTCAGGGACCGCTGTACAACCGGATTCTCGGGTTCGTCAACTCGCAAACCACGCCTGCTGGCCCGGGCGGGGCCGCGCCTCCTGGAGGGGGACCGTTTGCGGCGCAGTTCGACACGCAACCCAAGTCGAGTTTTGACGACATGAACGGCCGATTCGATTGGCGGCCGGGATCCCACGATCAGGTCGCCATCAGCGCCTACCAGGGCCACGATGATCTCGATAACTCGAGAGACTTCCAACTGCCCGCTGACCTGCTTCAATTTCTCAAAGATCGCGGGATCACGCCTCCAAGCGGCGCCATCAACGTCAGCGACGTGCGTGCGTTCAGGAACGTTGGAGCGAGCGGCCGCTGGACGCGGGAGTGGTTTCCCCGAGTGCGGAGCATCGCGACCTTCGCGCACTCCACCTACGACACCACCACGACACGAGGGACCAACGCTGGCGGACGTAACGGATCGACGGGCGAGATTAACACCGTGGCCGACACGAACTTCCGGCTGGACGTGCCGATCCAGGTGACGCCGACATCCGAGCTGACGGTCGGGTTTCAGCAGACTGCCAACCGCGTGCGGTACGACCTTCAGAACGTGCAGGCGCTGCAGGCCGGTGACAGCACCAGCCAGTCGCCCAACCTGACCAGTCAACTCAATCGCGACACCGCCGGCGCGCTGACGGCGCTGTTTGCCCAGTACCACTGGGTCGCCGGCTCGCGCTTCGTCGCGACGCCGGGCGTGCGGGTCACCCGCTTCTCGCAGACAGGCGAACGGTACGTCGAGCCCCGGTTGTCCGCGACGGTCCTCGCCACCGATGCGCTGCGATTCAAGGGCGCGTGGGGGCAGTATCACCAATTCGTCAGCAAGCTCACGCGCGAAGACGTGCTGCAGGGCAACCGCGAGTTCTGGGCGATGGCTGACGGGCCGACCATCCCGGTGTCAACCGCGACGAACATGTCCGGCGGCGCCACGTTCGACACGGGCCACACGATGGTCGATGCCGAGGTCTTCGTCCGCCGTCTGTCCAACCTCACGCAACTCGTGCCCAGAACGACCGGCTCTACGGGCGGTCTCGACCTGTCGCAGTTCTTCTACCAGGGCCAGGGCCACGTGCGTGGCCTGGAAGCGCTCGTGCAGAAAAAGATCGGCCGACATACGGGCCTGGCCAGCTACACTCTGAGCCGCGTCCTGTACGATTTTCCGGAGTTCGGCACGTTTCCGGCCGACCACGACCGCACCAACGAGCTCAAGCTCGTCGACACGTTCCAGCTCGGTCCATGGGCGCTCTCGGCGACCTGGATCTTTTCTACCGGTGTCCCCTATACGGAACCGACCGGCACAGAGACGATTGCGGTGCCCAGCCCGCAGGGCGATCGGACGTTCAGCATCGAGCGCGTCCTTGTCGGCGACAGGAACGGCGCGCGCCTGCCCGCATACCATCGCCTCGATGCAGCGGCGAATCACCTATGGCAGATCGGGGATCATGGCCAAACGGCGACACTGGGGCTGAGCGTGTTCAACGCCTACAACCGGCAGAACGTCTGGTACAAAGAATTCACCAGCGTGGGTGGGCAGATCCTGGAGAACAACATCAACCTGATGGGACTCACTCTGAACGCGTCGTTCACGGTGAAATTCTGAGAGTCGCCACGTCTTCGACGCTGTCTGGCTACGCGTCGGCCGTTGATGATGGCGTCGTCCGCCCGTTCGGAGAGTACTCTGAGGCTGATGCGCAAGCGTGGACGCGGACGCGAACGCCGCGTGGCATAATTGGTCCCATGATTCGAAGACACGCGCAGCCGCGGTGGTCGATGCTGGCGTTGGTCGCGCTCCCGATCCTCAGCGCGGGATGCACCAGCGCGCCGGCGACGCCGTCCGTCAGCGCGCCGTACTCGCAAACCGATTTGCGCGTGGGCACCGGCGCCGAC
>JBGPJH010000345.1:0-2561 GCA_041485305.1 Vicinamibacteria bacterium
CCGTTCAGCGAGGGCCAGAGAGGCGGCGAGGTTGATGGCGGTCGTGGTCTTGCCGACGCCACCCTTCTGGTTAGCGACGGCTACGATTCTGGCCATTATTGGGCGATTAGCCAACAACAAAGAGCAGGGCAAGCTCTCTTGTGGCTTTCGAGAATACGAGACGGCCTGATCGGCGTCAACGGGTTTGTTCCACGTGGAACATTCGTCGGTAACTGCTGAGATAGGCTGGCGGCGTGTCGGTCAACAGTACGGTGCTAACACGCGCAAAACCGGGAGGATCCGCGCTAGCGGCGTGTGCGGGCCGAAAGAGCAGAAGGCGACCGTCGGTACTCAGCAGTAGCCCAGCCGTCGTAAAGAGCTCTGAATCAGCCTTAACGGCCCGGACAGTCACCAGGTCTGCGACTCCGGCATTCCCGAGCGTCTCTGCCATTTCCTCGAATCGCTCGTTCAGGACAGTGGTCCCCGTGAGCCCGACTGTTCGGATAGCCTCGCGCAAAAATGCAGCTTTGCGCTCTTTCGATTCAATCATCGTCAATTTGAGCGCCGGGCGAGCGATCTTGAGTGGGATTGCAGGGGAACCGCCGCCGGAACCCAAGTCGTACCAGACCTTGGACGCGTCCGGAACCTGGCGCGCCGCGGCGAGCGGCTCGACCAGGAGGCGATCAAAGGCCTCATCCGATGGCTCGTTCACCGGAAGCGACGTGAGGTTGATTTTAGCGTTCCATTGCGCCAGAAGCCGAAAATAAGCCTCCAAGGGCCCAAGCATGCTCAAGGTGAGATGAGCTTTTGCGCGTCGTGCGCGCCTCGCCAGACGATCCCGGAATTCGAGAGAAGTCATGAGTGGGAGACTGAAGCGGACAAGCGGCCGACAAAGGCGCCAAGCACCGCGACCGCGGCCGGCGTCACGCCTGGGATTCGCAGCGCCTGGCCGAGAGTATCCGGCCGCACCTGACTCAGTCGTTGCACGACCTCTCGCGACAGGCCGGGGACCCGATCGAAGGGGAAGTCATTCGGAATGCGACGGCGTTCATCCTTCCGCGCACGCTCGATCTCGCTCTCCTGGCGGCGCAAGTAGCCCGCGTATTTGACGACGGTTTCGGCGCTGGCGATGTCGAACGAGGCTTCCGAAGGCCCCAGCTCGAAGTGGGGGAGCCGTTCCTGTCCGATGAGATCAGCCAATCGGGTCTCAGGCTGGCGCAGCAGTTGGCTCGCCGGCAATCGAGCTCCGGACGCCGTCCGGAGCATCGTCGTGTCGAGCACCTCGAGATTGCGCTCGAACCTGCCCTTTCGCGCCGAGAACCGCTCCCAACGATGGTCGTCCACGAGACCGGCGTCGCGACCACGCGGCGTCAGACGCAGGTCCGCATTATCGATTCGCAGCAGAAGACGATGCTCCGCGCGGGACGTGAACATCCGGTACGGCTCGAGGCAGCCCTTCGTGATCAGGTCGTCGATGAGCACGCCGATGTACGCTTCGTCTCGCCGGAGCTCGAGACCATCGCCACCTATGGCGGCGTCAGCGGCGTTTGCGCCCGCCACAAGACCCTGAGCGGCGGCCTCTTCATAGCCCGAGGTCCCGTTGATTTGCCCGGCGAGAAAGAGGCCAGCAATGCGCTTGGTCTCGAGCCGCCTGGTGAGCTCGGTCGGCTGAATGAAGTCGTACTCGACCGCGTACCCGGGACGCAGCAGCACCGCGTCCTCGAGCCCGGGCAACGCGTGCACGAGCTTCTCCTGCACGTCGCGCGGCAGCGACATCGAGAAGCCGTTCACGTAGATTTCCGGCGCGTTCACGCCTTCCGGCTCGAGGAAGATCTGGTGCCGCTCCTTGTCCGGGAAACGAACGATCTTGTCTTCGAGCGACGGGCAGTAGCGCGGCCCGATCCCTTGAATCTGGCCGTTGAATAGCGGGGAACGATCAATGTTCGCCCGCACGAGATCGCGAACGCGATCGTTGGTGTGCAGCAGATAGCAGTCGACCTGCGCGCGATCAATCGGCGCGGACGCAAATGAAAACGGCACCGGCGGCGAGTCGCCGCGCTCGACGATGAACCGACCGTCGGCGACGCGGCCGCCGAAATCGATGCTGGCGCGATCGAGGCGAGGCGGCGTGCCGGTCTTGAGCCTTCCCCATTCGAAGCCAAACGACTTCAACGATTCCGCGAGATCACGCGATGGCGGCTCGCCTGCGCGCCCCGCGGGGTGCTGCTCCGGGCCGATGTGGACGAGCCCGTTCAGGAACGTTCCCGTCGTGATCACGAGCGCGCGGCAGGAGTACGCGTCGCCGCTTTCGAGCGCGAGGCCGACGACGCGTCCGTGCTCGACGAGAATGCGTCCCGCCCTGCCGATCAACCATTCGACGTTCGGCGACGCGTCGAGCGTCGCCTTCACCCATTGTCCGTAGACTTTCTTGTCTGCCTGCGCGCGAGGCGACCAGACTGCCGGACCGCGGCTGCGATTCAACAGCTTGAACTGGATACCCGTGGCATCGATCGCAAGGCCCATCAGACCGCCGAGCGCATCGATCTCACGCACGAGATGACCCTTTGCGGTCCCACCAATCG
>JBGPJH010000346.1:0-2540 GCA_041485305.1 Vicinamibacteria bacterium
AAATACCAGATCGTGCCGGACAGCGCAAACGTCGACGCGCTGCTGACCGGCGAGGTCTCGGGCGTCACGATCACGCCGGTCAGCTTCACCAACCAGCAGCTCGCATCGCGTTACATCATTACGATGACGGCACGGGTCGAGCTGCGCGACGTTCGCGAAAACAAGGTGTTGTGGGAAAACCCCGGGCTTCTGTTCCGCGAGGAGTACGAGGCCCAAAGCGGGCAGACCGCCCTCGATCCATCGGCGTTCTTCGGACAGGACACGAACGCGCTCGATCGCATGAGCGCCGACTTCGCGAGGACGATCGTGAGCGCCATCCTGGAAGCCTTCTAGGCCAGAGACGCACTCATCCATGCCTCTGGCCACTCCCGCCGCTGTTCGAAAGCAGATCGCTTCCCAGAGGCCCGAGCCGATCTACCTGCTCCAGGGCGAGGACGAGGTCGAGAAGTCGGCACTGGCCCACGAATTTGACGAGCTGGTCGAGGACGGACTGCGAGCGTTCAACGTCGAGCGCATCCACGTCGCAGACGCGACGTCTGGCGACAGAATCGCCGCCGCCGTTTCTTCGCTGATCTCGGCGGCCCGCACCCTGCCGATGATGGCGCCGCGCCGCATCGTCGTCGTCCTTCGGGCCGAAGCGATGCTGGTGCCGAAGCGGGAGAGCGACGCGGCGACCCGGGCGCTCGACGGGCTCGAGGCTCTCCTGAAGCAGCCCGAGCCGCAGACGACCCTTGTGTTTGTAGCAGGGTCTCTCGATAAGCGCAGTCGTCTGTACAAGCTTCTGCTCAAGCAGGCCACGGTGGTCGAATGCGGGGTCCTCGAAGACCTCGCGGACGCTGACAGGTGGGTGCGCAACCGGGTGGCGGCGGCGGGTGCCCAGATAGACTCCGCAGGTTCGCGATTGCTGGCGGAGCGTTGCGGCACGGATGTGAAGCGGCTCCGGAACGACGTGGAACGCCTGCTGTTGTACGCACTTGGTCAGAAAACAATCGGCCTGGACGACGTCCGGGAGATTGTCGGTCCGGCGGCGCTGCAGGACGACTGGGCGATGACCAACGCAATTGAAGCGGGCAACGGCGCCGCGGCCCTCCGCCAGCTCGCGCTCATGCTGGACGCCGGCGCGCCTCCTGAAAAAATCCTCGGGCAGCTCGGGTGGCTCGTTCGGACTAAGCTGTCGGCCCTGACGCCAGCCGCGCTTCGGCCCGCCGTCGACGCGCTGTTTCGCACCGACCTCGATCTGAAGCGATCCGCCGGAGATGCGCGAGTACTCTTGGAGCGGCTGGTCGTCGAGCTCTGTGGCGGTAGACGGGTGCGGTCGTACGGGAGGAGCTAGGCCACTGCCGACTTTGCCGCGACGCGGGCCTGGATCCGCGATTTGTACCGGCTGGCCGCGTTGCGGTGGATGATGCCCTTGCTCGCCGATTTGTCGATCAGCGAAATCGTCTCCTTGAGCGCGCTTTTTGCGGTGCTCAGGTCGTTCGCGTCGATGGCCGTGCGGATGTCCTTCAGGGCATTTCGCAAGCGCGACCGGAACTGCCGGTTGTGCTCGCGGTTCTTCAAACTCTGCCGGTGCGCCTTGAGTGCCGATGCATGAGTGGCCACGTCGTCAGGTACCTCCAAAAACCACTAATCTTAGCATATCGATACCGGTCGTCTGGGAGTAACGGATGTCTATTGCCGTCGAGCACCTGAGTCGCGCGTTCGGCTCGTTCTCGGCTGTCGACGATTTGTCGTTTGAAGTGCGCCGGGGGGAGATCGTCGGTCTCATCGGTCCCAACGGCGCGGGCAAGACGACGACGCTCAGAATGCTGGCGGGGATTCTGAAGCCGACCTCCGGGCGCGTGTCGGTGGACGGCTACGATATGGCGCTGGTGCCGCTCGAGGCGAAGCGTCGCCTGGCGTTCATGCCCGATGAACCGCATTTGTTCGAGTACCTGACCGTCGAAGAACACCTGCGGCTGATGGCCCGCCTGTATACCGTCCCCGACTTCGAGCAGCGGGCGGGCGCCCTGCTCGACGAGCTCGAACTGAGGGGCAAGGAGCGATCGCTTCCCTCCGAGCTCTCGCGCGGGATGCGACAGAAAGTCGTGATTGCCTGCGGCCTGGTCCGCGATGCCGCAGCGCTGTTGTTCGACGAGCCGTTAACGGGCCTCGATCCGATCGGCATTCGGCGGATGCGGGAAACCATTGCACATCGGGCGCGAGCGGGCGCCGCGGTTCTGGTCTCTTCTCACTTGCTGCATCTGGTAGAAGAAGTCTGCACGCGGGTCGTGATCATGGACCGAGGCCGCAAGATAGCGGACGGGACGGTCGAAGAGATCGCGTCGCGCAACGACATCGCTTCCGCGGGATCGAACCTCGAGCAGATTTTTCTCCACGTGACCGGGCATCGTCCGACCCAGACGGGAGACTAAGATTAAGGTGCTTTGGGTGCTGGGGTGCTGGGTGCTGAGGTGCTGAGAGCGGGACTCTACATCATGACGTGCTCGGCGCGGAACCGCCTCCGCCGGCGGATCAGAAGGCTGCGCGATCCGCGATAC
>JBGPJH010000347.1:0-2538 GCA_041485305.1 Vicinamibacteria bacterium
AGGACCTTCACCCGACCCGCGTCCGTGATCATCACGTTGGCCGGCTTGAGGTCGCGATGCACGATGCCCGCGGCGTGCGCGGCGGCCAACGCATCGGCGATCTGCACGGCGTACTTCAACGCATCGCCGAGGTTCAGTCCGTTGCGGCCGATGAGTTGATCCAGCGGGCGGCCCGCCACGTACTCCATGACGATGAAGTCGACGCCGCCGGCCGCATCGACGTCGTGGACGGTGATGATGTGGGGATGATTGAGGGCGGAGGCGGCTCGGGCCTCCTGCACGAAGCGCTCGCGACGCTTCGCGTCGGCCATCGCATCGTGCGGTAGGACCTTGATGGCAACCGTCCGGTTCAGACGCGTGTCCAGGGCACGGTAGACGACACCCATCCCGCCCTCACCAAGTTTCTCCAGAACCTGGTAGTGCGACAGGGTTTTCCCAATCACGCTTCCTGATGCTCCGTGGGCAGATTAGGCCGCAGGCTGTGGCAAGTCAACGTGCAACTCGACGCGAGTGCGATGCAAGCAGGCGCGGTCTATACTCGAAAGGCGTGACGAACGTTTACTTCGAGCTCACGCGAGAATTCAATCGGCTGGGACCGGTGGCCGCGCTGTCCTCAGGTCAAGCGGTCGTGTACTACCGGCTCGCGATCATGAGCAAGGACGGCGACTGGATCGTACGCGAGACGCCTGAGGCATGCCGTCGTGTGCTCTCGGTGCTCTCGGAGCGTGGTGCGCAGTACCGGCCCGCCGCGCCGCTCGACGTGCGCTGGTTGCGCGGCGGCTGGTCGAGCCACTTCGAGCACTTGGACGAACGCCAACGGCGCATACGCTGCGACTTCGTCTCGAGGCCGCCGCGTGTATCCTCCGAGGCGATCGCGGCCCTGTTTCACGATTCCGCGACACAGCACAACTTTCCCGTGGTCGACCGCGAAACGCTGATCCGGCTCAAACAGACTGGGCGTGCGAAAGACTACGCCGTGATCGGCGAGCTGGCGCGTCAGTTGCCGCCTGAACAGGAGATCGAGTGGACAACGGATGTGGATCGGATTCTGGACCTGGCCGGAACGGTGGGGGCCGCATCGCCCCGGCCCAGCGTGAGCGCGGCTCTGAGCGGCGCCACGCGCGCGTCCGTGGTTGCGGCGCTGGCGCAGGAGCTCGACGAGTTGCAACAGGCCGACCGAAAACGGCTCGACGTGTATCAGCGGGCAGCGGAGCCGTATCTCGCCGAGTTCCGCCGGATGGGACTCGACCAGCTTCCGCTGGAACGGGCGCACGAGAAGGCCCGCCGCATCGCGGAGGCGCGACTCCCGGAACGACCCATCGAGGGATGAACGCGATGGCGATGCTGAGCGACGACGACCTCAATTTGCGGGATCTCACCGACGATGAGATCGATCGCGCGTGGGATCTGTGGTTCGACCTGGCGCAGGCGACGAACGAGTGGGACCCGGCGTATTCGCACGGGGTGTTTTCCGGCCTGGAGGAACAAGCGCCTGACAAGCGAGTTTCACGTCTGAAGTCTGAAGTCTGACGTCCGAACCACCGAGCTCATCTGCAGGCTCCTCTCAGCGTTCGATCATCCAGAGGTTCGCCGTCCGCTCGTTGAACGGAAACACGATCTTGTCCTTCGTCACCGACATCTCCTGAAAGAACACGACGACGTTGCCAGCAGGGAGGCGACGACGACAAGTCGGCACATCATGCAATCCTCCACGCCGATCCCGGCACGATGGGACAGGGCATTGACCTCCTTTATACTGCGCGCATGACCGTCACGCGCAAACCGTCTCTGTGGCCGCGTGTGTTTTCGGGGCTCGTGGTGTCCGTGGCGATCGGCGCCGGGCTGCTCAGCGCCAAGGCGCAGGCGCCGACTCCGGCTCCGGACCCGTCCGACATCGCCGAGGGCATGAGGCTCTACCAGCAAAAGGGCAACTGCCAGACGTGTCACGGCTGGGCGGGTGACGGCCGCAAAACAGACAACCAGATGCCTTACGGCGCCAACTTGCGCGAGACCAGGCTCAACCGCAGCGGCCTGGTCATGACGATCAAATGCGGGCGGCTCAACTCACAAATGCCGGCCTTCGACAAGTTCGCCTACAGCGACGGGCGCTGCTACGGCAAGACGCAGGCCGACCTGAAATCGTACCCGACACGCATGCCCGACCCGCCGGCGACGTTGCAGCCGCGCGAGATCGAGCTGATTGCCGACTTTCTCGTGACGAAGGTCGTCGGCAAGGGTCCGATGGATCACGCCAAGTGCGTGGAATTCTGGGGCTCGGACGTCGACGCCTGCGGCGATTTCCCGAAGTAGGCGTGCCGAGATTTCAGTTCAGCGCGAACAGGAACAAGTAGCTCGAATCCTGCAGGTTGTCGTACTTCACGGGATGCAGGTGGCGGCCGCCGGCTTGCACCGCGAGATACTGCTTTGGTCCGATCGCATACGTCACCGGCGCGCCCTTCAGCGCGGTGCCCACGTTGAAGCGCCACAGTTCCTCGAGCGTCTCGTCGTTATAAGCCACTACCCAACCATCCTGCAGTG
>JBGPJH010000348.1:0-2503 GCA_041485305.1 Vicinamibacteria bacterium
GGGGCGGGTCGATCGCTCGAGACCGTGCGTCACCTGGTACATGTTCAGCTCGGCCCCCGTGACCCCGATGCTGGCGACGAGCGCGATCGCCGACACGCGGCTGTTTTTGGCCGCCGCGATCATGGCGAGCGATCCCCCTTCAGAGTGCCCCAGCAGGGCAAGTCGCTTGCGATCGACATCCTTGCGATCGGTCATCATCTTGACGGCTGCCTGCGCGTCGTCTGCGAAGTCGCGGAGCGTGGCCGATTCCGGACGGCCCCCGCTCTGGCCGGTGCCCCGCTTGTCGTATCGGAGCACCATGAAGCCCGCGTCGGCGAGCGCGTTCGCGAGCTGCCCGAAGATCGGGATACCGGATATCGTCTCGTCGCGTTCGACCGGCCCCGAACCGGCAACCAGCACGACGGCCGGCTGTGGCCCGCTGCCAGTTGGCTTGGACAGGGTTCCGGCAAGCGAGAATCCGCCCGCGGGGATGCGGACATCCTCGTCGTTCGCGCGCGACACACCGATTCGTCGGGCCGAGACCGAGGCGATGTCCTCCCGCACGGCATCCAGGTCCTCGAGCGGAAGGCGCAGACGTAGAAGCCGCCCCTCCTCGTCCGACCACACCTCGATATCGAGCGGCGCAGCTCCAGGCGACTGCACGCTCAGGTGGGTCCGTCGAGCGGTCACGACTCGTTGCAGCGTTTTGATCCGCTCGACAGATGATTCACCAACCACCGCCGACAGCGATCCTTGTGCCGGCCGATACAGCGATAGAGTGGTCCCAGGCCCGGCCCTTCTTATGCGCGCGGCCACGGCCTCGAACGGCGCGACGATTGGATTCAGTAGAAAAATCCCGTGCCCATCGATCACCTCGGTGTTTGCGATCGGCGGGGCGCCGAGCGGTGTCGTCTCGTTAGTGACGGTTGTCCCGCTGACCGTTGTGCGGATGGTCACCGAACGGCCGCCGAACGTCGTGTCCGCCTTGAGATCGAGCGGCCGCCAGTCAGAGTCGTAGCGCACCTCCAGTTGACGCGTGATCAGGTTGATCGGCGATCCCACGCGTCCGCTGCTCGAGATCGTCCAGCCGTCATTGAAGCGCTGCACCACAACTTGTTCGCTGCCGACCGGCCTCGACCCGACAAAGATGGTGAAGTTCGCAGGGGGCGTCTGCGCTCGGCCCGTCAGGGCAAACGCTGCGACCACGGCGGCAGCTGCCACCAGAACGGAAAGTCCTGCCCGGATAGAATGAAGTGAGGGCATACCTCAGCATAGCATCCATGATTCCAGCTGTTTCCCTCGGCGGCTATGAGGCGGCGCGGTACCGGGCCGGTCTGGTGAACCGGGCAGACCGCGGTCGAATCGTCGTCTCGGGCCGCGACCGCGCTTCGTACCTCCACGGCCTGCTGACGAACGACATCGAGACGCTCAAGGTGGGGCAGGGCTGCTACGCGGCCTACCTCACGGCGCAGGGTCGGATGATTACCGATCTCTGCGTGTACGAGCTCGGCGACGTGATCCTCCTGACGCTCCCGCGCTTCGTGAAAGACGCCGTGCTCGCGAAGCTCGATCAGTTCGTCTTCTCAGAAGATGTTCAGCTCGGTGACGCTACCGACGCCTTCGCTGGAGCGGCTGTCGTCGGGCCCCGTGCGGCCATCGTTGCCGCGCAGGTTCTCTGCGGGCAATCGGAGGCGCTGTCCGCGCTCGCCGAGCACGGGAACTGCCGCGCCCTCTTCCACAGTCAGCCCGCCATCGTGCTTCAGATCGCGGATGTGGGACAGCCCGGATACGAACTGCTCGTCGACGCGGCACTCGCCACCGCCCTTCGCGACGAGCTGCATGCGGCCGGCGCGGTCGATGTGGACGAGGTGGCCGCGGAAGCACTACGCGTCGAGGCCGGCGTCCCGAAGTTTGGCCGCGACATGGCCGAGGACACGATTCCGCTCGAAGCGGGAATCGAAGAGCGCGCCATCAGCATGACGAAGGGCTGCTACGTTGGCCAGGAAGTCATCGTCCGCGTCCTGCACCGGGGACACGGGCGAATCGCGCGGAAGCTTGTTGGGCTGACGTTCTCCGGAGACGAAGTTCCCTCGGCTGGCAGCCATGCCCAGATGGATGGACACGAGATAGGGCGGGTGACAACGAGCGTGTGGTCTCCTGCGCTCGGACGCGGCATCGCGCTGGCGTACCTCCATCGCGACTTCATTGCGCCCGGGACACGTGTCGACGTGAACGGCACGAGCGGCGAGGTCGTGGCTCTCCCGTTCGTCCCTCGATAGGTCCGGTAGCGGACCTTCAGGTCCGCCCACTGCGACAGGCCTGATTGCCTCTGCCGAGGTTACTTAGAGTGCATTTCAAAAGTAGATAGTAGACCGTCCGCAGCCTGTCAGGCGGGGCTGAAGGCGGCTGAAGCCCCGCACTACCGACAGTTTTGCGACGTGTTCTACGTTGCCCAGCCTGCCCACCTTCACTTCACGGCTCCATCCACGAGCAGACGAATCAGCCTGGCATCGGCGGGCGGAAA